>NZ_VYIK01000016.1 GCF_008709575.1 Mycobacterium sp. | reverse complement strand
CGCCGCCCGTTCGGCGGTGGCGGCGCGGCGCAGCGAATCGGCCCGCCCGCGCACCGCGTTGGCGCGCTCCTCGGCGGTGCGTACCGCCAGCCGGGCTTCGACCTCGGCGCTGCGGGCGGCCTCGACAGCGGCGGCGATCTGCTGTCGGGCCCGGAGATGGCCGGGTTGCGCGTCGGCGGGCTGGGTCTGCTCGGCGTTGCGCAACCGGGTCTCCAGCTCGCTGAGTTCCTCAAGGGTCTGCGCCCGGCCGGTCTCCAACTCCTCGCGCTGACGCAGCAGCCGCCGCCACTCCTCCTCCGCAGCGCGGGCGTCCTGAGCCAGTCGCCCCAGCTGCTCATAGCTCGCCGAGATCGCGGCGTCGGATTCGTTGAGTGCGGCCAGCGCCTGCTCGGCGGCGTCCTGTCGGGCGACCTGCTCCCTCAGCGCCCCCGACAGGGCTGCGCCGAGCGCGGCGGCCGACGCCTCGGCGGCGGCCAGTTCGGCGCGAGCCTTGTCGATCTCGCTGGTGATCTCCAGTGTGGAGGGTTTGCGGTCGGAGCCGCCACTCACCCAGCCGGCACCGACCAGATCGCCGTCGAGGGTGACCGCGCGCAGCCACGGGCTGGCGGCCACCAGGTCGAGCGCGATCGTCAAATCGGCGACCACCACGACGCCGGAGAGCATTGCGGTCATCGCACCGCGCAGCCGCGGCGGCGCTTCCACCACATCGAGAGCCCACCGGGCACCGTCGGGCAACCCGCCGGGCGGCGGCTGCGCGGAGTCCGCTGCGGCGGGCCAGTCGCCGAGCACGATCGCCGCGCGGCCGCCGTCGGCGTGTTTGAGGGCAGCCACCGCGGAGCGGGCGGCACCGAAACTCTCCGCAGCGACCGCATCGGCGGCCGCGCCCAGCACCGCGGCCAGCGCGCCCTCGTAGCCGGTCCGCACCTTGATCAACTTGGCTACAGGCCCGAAAATCCCTTGGCCACTGAGATTTTCGGTCAGCCATGCGGCACCGTCCTTGCGTTCGAGCGCCGTCGACAGGGCGTCGATACGGGCCCGTAGCGACGCCACCTCCCGTTCGGCACCGCGTTCGGCGGACTGTAACTCGGCGACCCGCTCGTCGGCCAGCCGCAACGCCGCCACCATCCGTTCGTGGTGCTCGTCGAGGCCGACCTCGCCCTGATCGAGTTCGCCGACCCGGCCCTGCAGGGTTTCGAATTCGGCCCGCGCCGCCTCAGCTCGGGCAGCGGCTTCCTCGATGCGTTCGGAGAGCTCGGCCACCGCGTCATCGGTCGACCCGACCCGCGCACGCATGGTCTCCACCTGGCCGGCCAGCCGGGCCAGGCCCTCACGCCGGTCGGCCTCCGCCCGCACCGCGGCCAGGTGCACTTGCTCAGCCTCGGCGGCACTGCGCTCCCGCTCGGCCAGCTCGGCCCGCGCAGCGTCGAGCCTGACCCGGGCGGCAGCCAGCTCGGCCAGCAGCTGCCGTTCGGCGGCCTCGACCTCTCGGGCTTCGGCCTCCAGCGCGTCGGGGTCGGGTCCACCGGTCAGGGCCGGCTCGACCTCCAGGTGCTGGGCCCGCTCACGTGCGATGCGCACGGTGGCGTCCACCCGTTCGGCCAGCGCCGACAACCGGAACCAGCTCTGCTGCGCAGACTCGGTGCGCTCGGACAACCGGGTCAACGCGGCCTCGTGGGCGGCCAGCTCGTCAGAGGCCGTCGCCAGCCGGGCGGCGGCCGCGTCGTGGTCGCGGCGCAACGCCGCCTCGGCCTCGGCGGTGCCGTGCAGCTCAGCCCGCCGAGCGACCAGGTCGTCGGCGGCCAACCGCAGCCGGGCATCCCGCAGGTCTGCCTGGATGGTCTGAGCGCGCCGGGCCACTTCGGCCTGGCGGCCCAGCGGTTTGAGCTGGCGGCGCAGCTCGCTGGTCAAGTCGGTGAGCCGGGCCAGATTCGCCGACATCGCCTCCAGCTTGCGGACCGCCTTTTCCTTGCGCCTGCGGTGCTTGAGCACGCCGGCCGCTTCCTCGATGAACGCCCGGCGATCCTCCGGCCGCGACTCCAGGATCTCATTGAGCTTTCCCTGCCCGACGATCACATGCATCTCGCGACCGATGCCGGAGTCGCTGAGCAGCTCCTGGATGTCCATCAAACGGCAACCGCTGCCGTTGATCTCGTATTCGCTGGCACCGTCGCGGAACATCCGGCGGGTGATCGATACCTCGGTGTACTCAATCGGCAGCGCGTTGTCGGAGTTGTCGATGGTGACGGTGACTTCGGCGCGGCCCAGCGGGGCCCGTGACGAGGTGCCGGCAAAGATGACGTCTTCCATCTTGGCGCCGCGCAGCGTTTTGGCGCCCTGTTCGCCCAGCACCCAGGCCAGGGCGTCGACCACATTGGATTTACCCGAGCCGTTGGGGCCGACCACGGCGGTGATGCCCGGTTCGAAACGCAGAGTCGTCGGCGCGGCGAAGGACTTGAAGCCCTTCAGCGTCAGGCTCTTGAGGTACACCACGTGTGAGACTACCGCTCGGTGAAGCCGGAGATCGGTTCGCCGCGCGGCGACCAATCAGCGACGACCTTGTCGACCTGGCCCGGCGTGTTACCACCCCGCAGCAGGCTCAGCAGCCGCTCGCATTGGGCGCGGGGTCCCTGCGCGACCACCTGCACCCGGCCGTCACGGCTGTTGGCGGCATAGCCGGTGAGTCCGAGCTCCAGCGCGCGCGAGCGGGTCCACCACCGGAATCCGACGCCCTGCACCCGGCCGTGCACCCAGGCGGTGAGCCGGACGTCAGGTTCGGCCATCGACGACCTCGAAGGTCACCGTGGTCCCTGACTTCAGCGTGCGCCCGACAGTGCAGCCCCGGTCGACGGCGCGCTCGGCGACGATCCGCAGCTGCTCGGCTTCCCGGTCGGTCAACTCCGACAGGTCGAGCACCAAGGTCGCCTCCAGCAGCGGATAGCGCTGCTGTTCGCGGTCGGCGTTGCCGCCGACCCGGACCGTCGCGGGGTAGTCCGCACCGAGCCGACGGGCCAGCGGATGGTCGGTGGCCATGGCGCTGCATGCCGCGAGCGCGATCTTGAGCAGCTCCCCGGGGGTGAACACGCCCTCGACGTCCTCGGGTCCGACGAGAACCTGCGCGCCGCGCGAGCTGTGCCCGCTGTAGCGGCGAACCCCGGTGCGCTGCACCCACAGTTGCGTCATGAGTCCTTTTCTACCGGGTTCTAACGGGTTTTACCGGGTCGCGTCGCGTCGCGAACGTGCGCGTGGCCGGGGCTGGCAGCGCGGGCAGTAGAACGACGAGCGGTTCATGAACTTCTCCCGGCGGATCACCGCCCCGCAACGCCGGCAGGGTTTACCGGCGCGCCCGTAGGCCTCCAGCGACCGGTCGAAGTAGCCGGACTGGCCGTTGACGTTGACATACAGCGCATCGAAGGAGGTGCCACCCTGCTTTAACGCGGCGCGCATCACCTCGGCGGCCGCATCCAGGACCGCCGTCACCTGCCGGCGGGTCAATGCGTTGGCACGGCGCGCCCCGTTGACCTTGGCCCGCCACAACGCCTCGTCGGCGTAGATGTTGCCGATGCCGGACACGACGGTCTGGTCGAGCAGCTGGCGCTTGATCTCGGACTGCTTGCCCCGCAACACGTCGACCACCGCATCCGCGTCGAACGCGGGATCGAGCGGATCCCGAGCCAGATGCGCGACCGGCGCGGGCACGGTGCTGCCGTCGACGACCACCAGCTCGGCCAGCAGCCAGCCCCCGAAGGTCCGCTGGTCGACGAAGCTCAGCGTCGTCCCGTCGTCGAAAAACGCGGCGACCCGCAGGTGGCCGGTGTCCGGCACCGCCCCGAGCAGCATCTGTCCGCTCATGCCCAGGTGGACCACCAGCGCGCGGTCCCCCTCGTCCAGCGTGAGCCACAGATATTTTCCGCGCCGGCCCGAGTCGGTGATCCGGGCGCCGAGCAGCCGCGCCGTCAGGTCGGCCGGGCCGGCCTGGTGGCGGCGCACCGCGCGCGGATGATGCACGCGGACCGCGGTGATGGTCCGACCCACCACCTGGGCTTGCAGTCCGCGCCGCACCACCTCGACCTCAGGCAGTTCGGGCATGGATGTCAGGCGCGCTCGAGCGAGTTCCAGGCAGCTGCGGCGGCCTTCTGCTCGGCTTCCTTTTTGGATCGCCCCACCCCGGAGCCGTACTCGGTGTCCATCACCATCACGACGGCGGTGAACTCCTTGTCGTGGTCGGGGCCGGTGGCGGTGACCTGATATGACGGCGGGCCCAGGCCCCGGGCCGCGGTCAGTTCCTGCAGGCTGGTCTTCCAGTCCAGGCCGGCGCCCAGAGTGGGCGCGGCGTCCAGCAGCGGACCGAACAGCCGCAGGATCACCTTGCGGGCGATGTCGATACCGTGTTCCAGGTAGATCGCGCCCAGCAGGGATTCCATGCCGTCGGCCAGGATGCTGGATTTGTCCGCGCCGCCGGTGGCGATCTCGCCGCGCCCCAGCAACAGGTGCGCACCCAGGCCCTCGTCGGTCAGGCCGCGCGCGACGTCGGCCAGCGCCTGGGTGTTGACCACGCTGGCCCGCAGCTTGGCCAACTCCCCCTCCGAGCGGTCCGGATGGCGACGGAACAGCTCGTCGGTGATGGTCAGGCCCAGGACGGCGTCACCGAGAAACTCCAAGCGCTCGTTGGTGGGCAACCCGCCGTGCTCGTAAGCGTAGCTGCGGTGGGTCAGCGCCAGGGTCAACAACTCGCCGGGCAGTTCCAGCCCGAGCGCCTCGAGCAGGCTGCTCATCGCTGCGATGCGGCCCGGCCGCGGGGCACCATCGCGGCCAGCTTGGCCCACCGCGGATCGATCAGGTCGTGGTGATGACCGGGCTCCGCGGCCAGCGGCACCCCGCAATCCGGGCACAGCCCGGGGCAGTCCGCCCGGCACACCGGCGACAGCGGCAGCTCCAGCCCCACGGCATCGATGATCGGCTGCTCGAGATCGACGACCCCATTGACGACCCGGCCGATCTCGTCGTGCCCGGTGGTCATGTCGGTGGCCGTGTCCGGGTAGGCGAACAATTCGGTCAGGCTGACCTGCACGTACGAGTTCACCATCGTCAGGCATCGGGCGCACTCGCCGGTGGTGGGAGCCTTCAGCGTGCCCGTGACCAGGACGCCCTCGGACACCGACTCGACTCGCAGATCCAGCTCGATCGGGGCGCCGGGCTCGATCGCGATCAGGTCCAATCCGATGCGCGCGGGGCTGGACACCCTCTGACGCAGGCACAGCATGGCCCCCGGACGTCGGCCCAGCCGCGCGATGTTGATCGCGAGCGGAGAAGCGGGGTGCCGCGGCGGGGTCGGGCTGTGTTGCCTGGCCATGCCGCCGATTCTACGGCCGCCGGCCGCGGGCGATCAGCGTTGCACGTAGTCGTGCACACCCGCTGCGGTCCGCAGTTGGTGTCGGCCCCGGTTGACCGAGCGCAGTGTGCTGTTGAGGAACTCCTCGAACTCGGCCAGCTTGGTGTCGACGTAGACGTCGCATTCGCCGCGCAGGCGGTCGGCTTCGGCGTGCGCGGCGTCGATGAGCCGGGTGGCCTCGGCGTTGGCCGTGGCCACCACCTCGGTCTGCGACACCAGCCGCTGTTGCTCTTTGATGCCCTCTTGCACGGCCTTCTCGTAGGAGATGTTGCCGTTTTCCACCAGCCGGTCACACTCGGTCTTGGCGCGGCTGGTGGCGGCTTCGTATTCGCGCTTGGCCGCGGCCGCGATGCGCATCGCCTCCTCACGGGCCTCGTGCACCATCCGCTCGCTGTGCTGGCGCGCCTCGGCCACCATGCGGTCCGCCTGCGCCTTGGCGTCGGACAACAGCCGATCCGCTTCCGCGCGGGCATGGTTGAGTGTCGACTCTGCCTCGGTGGTGGCCGAGGACACCATCGAGTCCGCGTGCTCCTTGGCGTCGTGCAGCAGCGAATCGCGCGCGTCGAGCACATCCTGGGCGTCGTCCAGCTCGGTGGGGATCGCGTCCTTGATGTCGTCGATCAGCTCCAGCACGTCGCCGCGCGGCACCACGCAGCCGGCGGTCATCGGCACACCGCGGGCTTCTTCGACAATGGCAGCCAATTCGTCCAGCGCTTCAAAGACTCGGTACACGGCTACACCTTCCCGGCATCGTTGTTGTTACCAGTGTGCCTGGTGTTGCGCTTGCGACCACGTTTCCGGCCCGGTGTGTCGAACATTAGCGCAAAGCCTGACCGCTGCCCCACGAAGTGCCGCCCGCTGACTATGCTTCGTGGACAAGCGATCGATGCGACACCAGGGACACCTACCACACGCGGCCGGTTCGGGAGAGTGATGAGGCAACTATTCGCGGGAGTCGTCGCGCTGGGAGTCGTGGGCATCGCAGGATCTTTCGGCGGCGGCATCGCCGCTGCCGACGACACCACCTACAACGTGGGCGGCGCGAAAGTCCCCGGGGTGCCCTGGTACGACTACACGGTACGCGCCGGCGCACACTATTTCCCCGCCGCCAAACGGGAAGTCATCGACTATCCCGCCGGGATGATGCAGGGCCGGTTGCTGCACGACGTGTTGCCGGGCCTGGACACCGACAGCGTCGGCGACTCGGTCGCGGCCGGAACCGACAACCTCGATGCGGCGATCCACCGCAGCCCCCGGAATGTGATCGGCTTGTCCGAGGGTGCACTCGTGGCCGACGCCGAGCAGGGGCGCCTGGCTGACGACCCGTCCGCACCTCCGCCGGACCAGTTGTCATTCGGCATTTTTGGTTCCCCGGTGGCGCGTCACGCGTTCGGTCAGAGCTTCCTGACCACGATGTTTCCCACCGGCACCTTCGTTCCGATGATCGACTACACCATACCGCCTCCGCGGGAAAGCCAATACGACACCAAAGTAGTCGTCGCCGCCTACGACGGTGTCGCAGACTTCCCGGACAGATGGGACAACCCGCTGGCGATCCTCAACGCGATCATGGGGGTGGCGATTGTCCATACCCCGGCGGCGTTCGGCAATCCAGATACCTTGCCACCGCAGAACATCAGGACGACCACCAACTCCAAGGGCGCGACGACGACGACTTATCTCGTTCCCGCGAAACACCTTCCGCTGATACTGCCCCTGCAGTACGTCGGCGTGCCCGAAGACGTGCTGGATCGGCTTGATGCGACGCTCAAACCGGTGGTGGATGCGGGATATTCACGCGACGACGACCCGTCGACTGCTCCGGTCGAAGTAGATTCGAAGACAGGTATGGATCCGAATGTACTTCTGGGACGACCCGACAAAGTCACCGTCGGCGACATTGTCTCGCAGATCATCGACCGACTTGCTCCACCGCGCTGACGGAACGCGGCGGCTCCGGTTCTACTGCGCCCGTCCGGGCCGCGACGGCCACCAGTTCGCCCGCCCGATCAGCGCAGCCATCGCCGGCACCGTGACGGTGCGCACCACAAAGGTGTCCAGCAGGATGCCCACTCCGATGACGAAGCCGGCCTGAACCGCTGTGCCGATGCTCGAGAACAGCAGACCGAACATCGAAGCGGCGAAGATCAGACCGGCCGCGGTGATCACACCGCCGGTCGAACCCAGGGTGCGAATGACACCGTACCGCATGCCATTCGGGGACTCGTCACGCATCCGGGAGACGAAAAGCATGTTGTAGTCGGCTCCCACAGCGACCAGCACCACGAAGGCCAGGCCGGGTACGCTCCAATGCAACTGCTGACCAAGAAGATACTGAAAAACCACGACACCGATACCGATCGCCGACAAGTAGGAAAGGACCACCGAACCAACAAGGTACAGCGGTGCAACGACCGCACGCAGCAGCGCCATCAAGATCAGCACAACGACGACGAGGGTTACGACGACGATGAACCGGATGTCGTGCTGATAACAGGCCCGGGTGTCGCGCAGCGTGACCGGATATCCCGACAACCCGATGGAAGCGTCCGCCAACGTGGTATTCGGTTGGGCACCCCGCGCGGTGTCAGCGATGGCAGTCACCTGGTCCATAGCTTCGGCGCCAAACGGATTGAGGTTGGTCTGTATCACGTAGCGCACCGAGTGCCCGTCCGGCGAAATGAACGTCTGCGCTGCCTCTTTGAATTCCTGCATCCGCAGCACCTGGTGCGGGATATTGAACCCTGCCATCGCCGGAGTGGCCGCGTCGTGTTTCATCGCCATCAGGAACGCCGACGCCTCGCCGAGCCCGGCGCCCATCTGTTTGACCCTGCCCACCAGTTCTTCTACCGCGTCGGCGACTTGTCTGCTCCCGACGGCGAGCCGATCAGCGCCGTGCTGCGCGGTGTTCAGGTTCGCCTGCAGGCCACCGGGTTGGTCCAGTCCCATCACGTGCAGGGCTTTGCCGGCGCGCGCGAGCGCACCGCGCAAATGGTTCACCGTGGCCTTGAGCGTCTGCCCGTCGTTGATCGACTGCAGCTGGCGAGCCAGCTCGGTGATTTCGTCGAGAGTGCCGTCGCTGCGGGCATTGACCAGCCGGGCGAGGTGACTGCGGCTGGTGCTGCAGTCGACGTCGGCATCGCAGATCGGGCTGGCATCGAGTGCGGTCAGCACCGGGCCGATCCAGGCGAAGAGGTCCCTGACCGCGGCGAAGTTCACCCCGATGGCGTTGCCGAAGTCGCGCACGGCGGTGACCAGCTTGGCGGCGATATCGATTTCCCTGATCATCTTCTCCCCGCCGAATTGGGTCTGCAAAGCGGTGAGAACCTCGACGAGATCGCGAACGCTGTAGACGGCCTGGTTGACCTGGCCGCGCACCTCGACCAGGTTGTCGGCCAGGGTGTTGGCCCCGTCGGCCAGCCGGTCGAGGTCGTCGCTGTCGTCGCTGATGACGGTCGAGGCGCCGCCGAGCCGGCCGCCGATCGTGCCCGCCTGATAGGTGGCCCGCAGCTGTTCGGGCACCGCTCCCGTGGGCCGTGTGATGCCACTGACCACAGCGATATCGGGCAGCTGGCTCACCCGGGCGGCCATTTGCTCCAGGTCTGCCAGAGCAGCCGGTGTGCGCAAGTCGTGCGCTGAGTGGACGACGAGGTACTCGGGAATGGACTGGTTGACCGGAAAGTGCCGATCCAGCGCAGCGTACCCGCGCGAGCTCTCGGCAGCGGACGGCAACGCCTTGCGATCGTCGTAGTTGTAGCGAGCCAACCCCGCGCAGCCGGCCAACAGGACCAGCACCGCCACACTGGCAGCCAGATGAACCCTGGGTCGGCGCACAATACGTACCCCCGAGCGCCGCCATGCCCGGGCAGTCAGTTCGCGTCGCGGCCGGATCCAGCCACGCGGCCCGGCGAGCACCAGGACGGCCGGCAGGAATGTCACCGCGGCAAGAAACGCCACACCGATGCCGATGGCCGATGCCGCGCCAACGGTTTTAAACACCCCGAGCCGGGCGAAACTCATTCCGAGGAAGGTGATTCCCACGGTGGCGGCCGAGGCGGCGATGACCTTGCCGACGGAGATCAACGACCGTGTGACCGCCTCATCGCAATCCGCGCCCAGGCGCACATAATCGTGGTAGCGGCTGACGACGAAGACGGCGTAATCCGTGCCGGCGCCGGTGACCATCGCACCCAGGAATATGATCGCCTGGTTCGACACGCCCAGGCCGCTCAGGTGGGAAAAGCCGGCCACCACGGCCTGTGCGGTCACCACGGATATCCCGATCGTCATCAGCGGCAGCAGCATGGCGACCGGGTTGCGGTAAATCACCAGCAGGACCGCCAAAACCAGCACCACGATCGCGAGTTCGATCGGAAGCCGATCCTGCTCCCCCGCTTTCGTCAGATCAGCGACGGTGGCCGCGGGTCCGGTCAGGTGTGCCGTCAGCGCCGAGCCGGCCACGGTGTGCCTGACAAGGTCGGCGACCCGGGTGTAGGCGCCGTAGGACGTGGGCGTGCCCAATTCGCCGGCAAGGCCGACCGGAACAATCCAGGATGTGTTGTCTTTACTGGTCAAAGCCTGCTGCAACGGCGGCGCGGTGAGGAAGTCCCGCAGCATCACGACGTCGGAGGCGTCCCCGCGCAACGCGTCCACCAGCTTGCGATAGGTGGCCTCGTCGTCGGGTCCCAGCCCTTTCTCGTCGGTCAGCAGCACCAGCAGGACGTTGTCGGAGCCCGATTCGTGAAACGCCTCGGCCATCTGTCGGGTGGCGACGGCCGACGGGGCATCCGCCGGCAGGATCGCAACCGGATGTCTGCGGGACATCTCGTCCAGGGAGGGGACCGTCAGCGACAGCACCGCCGCCAGCGCCACCCAGAACCCGATCACGACCCACGGCCACCGCACCACCACCTCGGCTAGCCGTCGCACGGCACACTCACCTCACCTCGCGCCGGCCCGGTCGGTCGCCGACGATACGTGTGTTCGCGCAGACGTGAAGTCCTCCGCACGGCTAAAGCCGGAGAATTCTGGCAGCGGCTGCCCGGCTGGCTGTGTTTCCACAGCGCCGACACCCGCAATGCCGACGGCCTCACTGCCGACTTTCCCGACTCCGGTCGACATCGTGACCGTGGTAGCCTCCCCGGGAATTCAGTCGTGGCCGACACGACAGCAGACGTCGCCGACAAACCCAGACGCGCTTGTCCTCGGCCTGAAGACCGAGGCTTGCGCGCGACGTTGTCCATGGTCAGGCGACACTGCGCCAGTGTCTGCCATCGGCGACGCGCGCACACACCGACTGCATCGCTGCCGAATACCGGAGAACTGATTCCCGGGCGATCGGGTTGTCCGGGAACATCACCGTCAATGCGGTTCCGTTCTCGTCCCGGAATACATACAAGCAGAACTGATATGAATATCTGCCGTCACCATAAAGACCGATATTATTCACATCATCTAATTGCGCGGTCAGCAAGGCATTCAGTGGCGGGGCACCTGCATCGAGGAAATTCAGTACCGGGAAATTAGGCCGGGGCCAGCTCAACCAGGGCGCCAGCTCCAATACCCGATAATACGGCACATTAGCCAAGTCCAAACCCGAATCGAAGGAAAGTTGCGCAGCACGCGAAGCGTCTTCAAAAGACGCTGCAGCGATCGGCACGGTGATCGGAACCAAGCCGGTAAACCAACCTTGTGTGACGAGATCTGTCGGGGTGCTGCGTGTATCAATTGGCGTCAGTCCGTAATAGGATTCGGCACCGGTCAACTCGTGCTCCGTGAGCGCGGCGCATGCGAAAACGCCACCGATGAAACGGGCGCCGGCGGCGATGCAGGCGGATTCGAATCGCGCCGTCTGCTCCGCATCCATCAGCGTGACTGTGACGATATCGCTGGTCGAGGGCACCGACGGGTCGCCGAGTGGCAGCGGGAATTCCGGGAGCCCTCCGTTGTTTCTCTCTGCGAAGTCTATCCACGCGCGGACCTGCGGCGACTCTAGCGTCAGCGCCGACGTCCGCGCACGTTGCGCGATGCAGTGATCGTCATAGCTGCCGGCATCGGGAAGCGCCAGGGGCCCATCGCCTCCGACCAGCGCCGTGTACATCAAATAGAATTCCAACAACGTCACACCAACCAGCATGGCGTCGACGTGGACGTGATCAATACTGGCGTAGAATGTGAAATGGTGCGCGCTTTGAATAATTCCGAAGATGAAGCAGCCCCACTGCAGCGGATTCGGCGTGGCTAATATGTGGTCTTGTAATTCGGTCCGTGTCATCTCGCCGTGCTCGATTGGCACGAATTCAATATCAGCAGGATCGGTCATGGTGTGTCGGACGATGTCGCCGGCACCCTTGTACTCGAACCAACTCCGGTAGGTGTCATGGCGGCGCAGGTGTGCGTTGAGAACGTAATTCATGACACGGATATCGCATTGCCCGGGAACTTCGCAGGTCACGATGAGCAGCCGCGAATAATCCAGCCCCGCGGCGGTCTGTTCGTAATAACCACGAAGATGCTGGGCTTGCATGTAGCTGACTGGCACGGAACTCACCGGCGCTTGTCGCGCTTTTTCCCGGGCCGCAGGCGTGGGACACCACGAGATCACTGAACCGGGACTCGGCGTCCATTCATCAATCGAGCCGATCGTCATTCGTCCTACGCGCAACGTTTCCTCCTCGATGTGGACGGCGGCGGTTCGGTGGACGCCGTTGGGCAGACCCGGCGACTACGATGTCGCTACAGCTTCCTGAGCGGCCAACCTTTCGCAGAGGTGTTCGGCCACCGCGCGCACGGTGGTGATATCCGTCGGATTGATGCGCATACCGGTTTCGGTCTCGATACGGGTACGCAGTTCGAGGTTGCCCAGCGAGTCGAGTCCGTACTCCGCCAGCGGACGGTCCGGATCGATGCTGCGCCGCAGAATCAGGCTGATGTGATCACCGATCAGCCGGCGGAGCCGGGCGGGCCATTCGTCTCGGGGCAGCTCGGCCAGTTCGGCACGGAAGTGGCTGGTGTCCATCGGCCCTCGAGCGGCCGATTTGAACAACTCCGCAAAACGGCTGCGCTGCGCGAGCGCCGTCAGCCATGGGGTCCCCATGATCGGCGCGTAGGTGCTGTAGGCGCGGTCGTGGCGCAACAATGACTCGAACGCGTAGGCGCCATCGTCGGGAGCGATGGCCCCGTAGGTGGTTCCCGCCAGCGCGGTGGCGCGGCCGACCTCGGCCCAGGCGCCCCAGGCGATCGCGGTGGCCGGTAGGCCGTGGGCGCGTCGCCAATGGGTGAAGGCGTCCAGCCAGCTGCTGGCCGCCGCGTAGGCACCCTGGCCCGGGGAGCCCAGCAGGGCCGCCGGCGACGAGAATGAGCAGAACCAGTCCAGCGGCTGTCCGACCGTGGCCTGGTGCACGTTCCAGGCTCCGTAGACCTTGGGAGCCCAGTTGCGCTCCAGCAGGTCGTCGGTGATGTTGGCGAGGGTCGCGTCATCGACCACCGCCGCCGCATGCAGGACACCGCGCACCGGCAGGCCGGTGGCGGTTGCCGCGGACACCAGGCGCTCCGCCGTCCGGGGTTCGGCGATGTCGCCGCACTCGGCCACGACGTCGGCTCCGGCTGCGCGCAGGCGCTCGATAGCCTCCTGCGTGGGCACGTCGGGGGCGGAGCGGGAGTTCAGCACGATCCGACCACACCCGGCCGCGGCCATCTTCTCGGCGAGGAACAACCCCAGGCCGCGCAGGCCGCCGGTGACGATGTAGGACCCGTCCCGGCGAAAGACCTGCACCTGCTGGGGCGGCACCACCACCCTGGAGCGGCCGGTGCGCGCAACGTCGAGCACCAGCTTGCCGGTGTGCTGGGCGGCACTCATCAGCCGGATCGCGGTGGCCGCCTCGGTCAAGGGATAGTGGGTGGTCTCCGGCAGCGGGAGCGCACCGTCGGCGGTGAGCCGGTACACGGTGTTCAGCAGATCTCGGATCCGGACGGGGTCACTGAAGCCCAGCAAGCCCACGTCGACGCCGTAGAAGGCGAGGTTGCGACGGAACGGAAACAGCCCCAGCTTAGTATCGCCGTAGATGTCGCGCTTGCCGATCTCGATAAACCGACCACCCCACGACAGCAGCTCCAGTCCGGCGCGCTGCGCGGCCCCGGGTAGGGAGTTCAGCACGATGTCGACCCCGTAGCCGTCGGTGTCGCGGCGGATCTGTTCGGCGAACTCCGTGCTGCGCGAATCGTAAACGTGGTCGATACCCATCTCGCGCAGCAGTTTCCGGCGTTGCGGGCTGCCGGCCGTGGCGAAAATCTCCGCTCCGGCGGCACGCGCTATCGCCAGGGCCGCCTGTCCGACGCCACCGGTCGCCGAGTGGATCAGGACCCGGTCGCCGGCTTTGATCCTGGCCAGGTCCTGCAGGCCATGCCACGCGGTGGCATACGCCGTCGACACCGCAGCCGCATCGTGGTCGGTGAGACCGGGCGGGAGCTGCACGGCGAGCCGAGCGTCGCAAATGACGAACGTGCCCCAGCAACCGTTGGGCGATATCCCGCCGACATGGTCGCCGACCCGATGATCTGTCACGCCGGATCCGACCGCGGTCACCACGCCGGCGAAGTCGGTGCCCAACTGCGGCAGCCGCCCGTCGAAGCCGGGGTATCGACCGAAAGCGATCAGCACATCGGCGAAGTTGATGCTCGATGCGCTCACCGCGACCTCGATCTCGCCCGGCCCGGGCGGGACGCGGCGGAATGCGGTGAGCTCCATCGTCTGCAGGTCACCGGGCGTCCGGATCTGCAGGCGCATACCGTCGCGCTCGTGGTCCACGACGGTGGTTCGCCGCTCCTCCGGGCGCAGCGGTGCCGGGCACAAGCGCGCGGTGTACCACTGGCCGTCGCGCCAGGCGGTCTCGTCTTCGTCGGATCCGCCGAGCAGTTGTTGTGCGATCCGCTCGGCATCCGGGTGCTCGTCGACGTCGATCTGGGTCAGACGCAGATCCGGCTGTTCGGCGTCGATCACCCGCATCAGGCCGCGCAGTCCGCCCTGCTCGAGGTTGGCGCGGTCGTCGGGCAGCACCGTTTGGGCGTTTCTGGTGACCACGTAGGTGCGCGGCGGCTGATGGGCGCCGGTGGCCAGCTCCCGGGTGATACGCAGCAACTGTCGCACATGATCACGGCCCCGCTGCGCGCACTGCTGCACCTCGTTGCCGTTCGGGCCTCCCATGACGACCACCACGCCGCGAAGGCCGTCCCGCAGGGCGGCGTCAAGCGACCCGCCGTGGTGCTCCGCCTGCGACGGCCAGAGGATCGTCGTGCACTCCGCGCCGTGCAGTTTCAACGCGTCGGTCAACTGCGACGCCAGCGGGTCCCCGGCATCCGAGGCACCGATCAGCAGCCACGCCCCGGCATGGGGGTGGGTGACCTCCGGCAGTGCGCGCTGCTGCCATTCCATGCTCACCAACCGCTCGTTGAGCACCCGATCACGGTTTGTCTGCGCGGAGCCGGTGCCCAGGTGCAGCCCCGCAACCGCCACCAGGACCGTCCCGTGTTCGTCGAGGACCTCGAGATCGGCCTCGACCCCGGTCGCCTCCGCCCTGGTCACGCGGGTGAGGCAGTAACGGGCGTCACGGGTTGGGTGGTGCAGCCGCAGCCGGCCCACGCCCAGCGGCATCAGCAGACCGGCGCTGGCCACGCTCTGCACATCGGGATGGACCACGACCGACTGGAAGCAGGCGTCCAGCAGCGCCGGGTGGATCCCGTAGGCGCTTTGCTGGGAGCGGATATGCCCGGGCAACCCCACCTCGGCCAGCACGGTGCCCGCACCGTCCTCGGACGTGTGCACTGCGGCGAGCCCGGTGAAGGCCGCACCGTAGTGGATACCCAGGCCGGCGAACCCCTCCCGCACTTGTGCACCGTCCAGACGGCACGGGTGCGCCGCCAGCAGAGCGGCCACGTCACGCCGCGGGGGAGCCTCGACCGCGCCGAGATGCAGGACGGCACTGGCCCGGCGATCGTGTTGGCCGTCCCGGTAGGTCTGCACCACGAAGTCGAAGAGGCCCGGCGCTGCCGCGGCCGACGCGACGGCGGATATCGGCGTGTTGGCTTCCAGCAGCAGGGTCTGCTCGAAGCGGACGTCACGCACTTCGGAGTCATCGCCGAGCACCGTGCGCGCGGCGGCCAGCGCCATCTCGCAGTAGGCGGCGCCGGGGAAAGTGGCGACGTTGTTGATCTGATGGTCGCCGAGCCACGGGTGGGCCGTAGTGCCCACGTCGACCTGCCAGGCGTGCCGTGCCGGTTCCTCCGGCAACTGCACATGCGCGCCCAGTAACGGATGCCCGACAACGGTCCAGGCGCCGCCCGCCGCATGGTCTGCACCGTCGCCGGTCAAGAGCAACGGCACATGGGTCCACGCCGGAAGCGGCGCATCCACCAGCTGTCCGCTCGGGTAGAGCACCCCGAAGTCGATTGCCGCGCCCGCCGCGTGCAGATCGGCCAGCAGACCGCGCAGCCCGTGCGGCAGCGGCTGCTCGCGGCGCATGCCGGCCAACACAGCGACCGACATGTCGAGACCGGCGGCTGTCTGCTCGACGGCGTGGGTCAACAGCGGATGCGGTGACAGCTCGGCGAACACACGATATCCGTCTTCCAGCGCGGCCTTCACCGCCGCGGCGAACCGCACGGTGTGACGGAGGTTTTCTGCCCAGTAGCCGGCGTCGCACACCGGCCGCTGACGCGGGTCCAGCACGGTCGCCGAATAGTAGGGCACCTGCGGCGTCATCGGGGTCAGCTCCGCCAGCACCTCGGACAGTTCGTCGAGGATGGGATCCACCTGCGGTGAATGCGAGGCCACGTCGACGGCCACCTCCCGGGCCATCACGTCGCGGCGCTCCCATTCCGCGACGAGATCGCGCACCGTCTGGGTTGCCCCGCCGATCACTGTGGAGTGCGGGGAGGCAACCACGGCGACCACGACGTCGGTGATGCCGCGGGCCATCAGTTCCGAATGCACCTGCAGCGCCGGCAGCTCGACCGAAGCCATCGCGCCGGCGCCGGCGATGCGGGTCATCAGCCGCGATCGCCGACAGATGACGCGAGCCCCGTCTTGCGGCGACAACGCGCCCGCCACGACCGCGGCGGCGGCCTCGCCCAGGGAGTGCCCGACGACTGCGCCCGGCTGAACCCCGTACGACCTCATCGTGGCGGCCAGCCCGACCTGCATGGCGAAGATGGTCGGCTGTACCCGGTCAATGCCGGTCACCGTGTCCGGTGCGGTCATCGCCTCGGTCACCGAGAAGCCGGACTCGCGCGCGATCAACGGCTCGAGTTCCGCCACGGTCGCGGCGAACACCGGTTCGCGGGCCAGCAGCTCGGCGCCCATTGCCGCCCACTGCGAGCCTTGCCCGGAAAACACCCACACCGGACCGCGGTCGTCTCTGCCGACGGCGGGCCGATACGGGGTATCGCCGTCGGCGATCGCGCGCAGACCCTCGATCAACTCGCCGGGCCCGCCGGCGATCGCCGCCGTGCGCACGGGCCGGTGTGCGCGCCGGCGCGCCAACGTGTAGGCGAGGTCCGCCGGCGCCACGTCGTCCGCGTGCTGTTCGACCCAGTCGGCCAGCCGCCGGGCGGTCTGCCGGAGCGCCTCGGCTGAGGTGGACGACAGCGCAAAGACCAGCGGGGGCGCCAAACCCGGTGCATGTTGACCGTTGCGCGATGCCCGGGCCGGTGCCGGCGCCTGCTCCAAGATGGCATGCACGTTGGTGCCGGTCATTCCGTACGAGGACACCGCCGCGCGCCGGGGCTGCGGACCGGTGACGGGCCACGGCGTCGTCTCCTGCGGCACGAATAGATGTGTCCGGATTGCGGCGAGTTCATCGGGGAGCCGGGTGAAGTGCAGATTACGCGGGATTGCGCCGTGCTGCAGCGCCAGCACCGCCTTGATCAGACCCAGCGCTCCGGAAGCCGATTGGGTGTGCCCGAAGTTGGTCTTGACCGAGGTGAGCGCGCACGGGCCGTCGATGCCGTAAACCTCGGCCAGGCTGGCATATTCGATAGGGTCACCCACCGGAGTACCGGGGCCGTGCGCCTCCACCATGCCGACGGTGCGCGCGTCGACTTCGGCTGCGGCCAGCGCGGCCCGATAGGCCGCGACCTGGGCAGGACGCGACGGTGTGGCGATGTTGATGGTGTGCCCATCCCCGTTGGCGGCGGTGCCGCGCACCACCGCGAGGACCCGGTCGCCGTCGCGCATCGCGTCCGGCAACCGCTTGAGCAACACCACCGCGCAGCCCTCGCCGGCCACAAACCCGTTCGCGGCGACGTCGAATGCGTGGCAGCGGCCGGTGGGCGACCCCATGCCCAGCGCGGAGCCCGACACGAACTTCCGCGGATCCAGCATCACCGATGCGCCCCCCGCCAGGGCCAGGTCGCATTCGCCTTCGTGCAGGCTGCGGCATGCCATGTGCACGGCCGCCAGGCCCGATGAGCATGCGGTGTCGACCGTGATCGCCGGACCGCGCAGTCCCATGGCGTAGGCGACCCGACCGGAGGCGAAGCTGAAGGTGTTGCCGGTGTATCCGTACGGGCCGTCCAGCGCGCGGGCGTCGGCCAGCTGCAATGTGTAGTCGCCATGCGTTAATCCGACGAACACGCTGGTCAGCGAGCCGGCGACGGCGGCCGGGTTCAGACCCGCGTGCTCGACGGCTTCCCAGCAGGTTTCCAACAGCAACCGGTGCTGCGGGTCGATCGAGGCCGCCTCCACCTCGCTGATGCCGAAGAACTCCGAATCGAAACCCGCGACGTCGTCGAGGAACGCCCCCCACCTCGATACCGACCGACCGGGCACCCCCGGCTCGGGGTCGTAGTATTCGTCGGCGTCCCAGCGGTCGGCCGGAATCTCGGTGACCAGGTCATCTCCGCGCAGCAGCGCCTGCCACAACAGTTCAGGAGAGTCGATTCCCCCCGGAAGCCGACAAGCCATACCGATGACGGCGACCGAAGTGACACGTGCTCCCATGCAGTTCAATCCCATCCCAGCTCAACCGGCGTCATGTCAGGACACCACCGAATTCCGACCCGGTCGGCGGAATCCCGCCCCGCGTCGATCTGCACCACCAACCGACCCGAACCAACCCTGGCAATGGCCCGTGCGGGCCTAGGACGGCACCATACTAGACGGACCCGTGATCGGGAGGGTTGATATACGGCGAACCTCCCGCCTCTTAGCAGCTTCACATTTGACGAGTCGTTCCGTGAAAAGGCGACAGCGAGTTACTGGCTTTTTGCTCCGGCAAGCTGTGAATTCGCCGAACACTTCGTCCGAGGCCGAGCAGATTGTGTGGTCGGTTCGACGGGGAAGACGCTGGGCCGGCACCCCGACCAACGGCCCGGTCGTCAACGCTCGACGGTGCCCGGATGCACATGGCCGACCGGGCCGCACAACTCCTGCGGTGCAGTAGGTTTCAGTCAAACTCCGCATCGACAGCCAATAGCGGCCGGCTGAGCCCCCAGTCAGGCTCAGTCCGCGGACGCGCACCGGAGAGCCTGAGCCCGGGCGAAGCGCAGGCGGGGGCAGGCCACCGGGGTGTCCCCACTCCGGGACAGCCGCCGAACCGGGACGGTAACGTGGCGGCCATGGATACGCCCTCCCTTCCCGCCGTGCTGCGTGAGTGCGCCAATCTACAGCCCGATGGAACGGCCCTGACCTTTATTGATTACGAACAGGACTGGGGCGGCATTGCCGAAACCCTGACATGGTCCCAATTGTATCGACGCGCGCTCAACGTTGCCCGAGAACTCAGCCTTTGCGGGTCGCCGGGAGATCGCGCGGTGATATTGGCGCCGCAGGGACTGGATTACATCGCGGCGTTTCTGGGGGCATTACAGGCCGGACTTGTCGCGGCCCCGCTTTCCGTTCCCCAGGGGGGCGCCAGTGACGAGCGGGTCACTGCGGTGCTGCGCGACGCGTCGCCGGCTGCCGTGCTCACGACATCGTCGGTGGTAGACGCCGTCGTCAGGCATGTCAGGGCACAGCCCGGCACAGGCACGCCCGCAGTCTTGGAGGTTGACTCGCTAGATCTCGACGCCCCGATACAGGCAGCCCCCAAGACCGAAAGTTCGCAAACCGCCGCATATTTGCAATACACGTCCGGGTCGACTCGTGAACCGGCCGGTGTCATGATTTCCTACCGGAATCTCGTGACCAATTTTGAACAGCTGATGGCCGGCTACTTTGCCGACAGCGGTGGGATCGCCCCGGCGGATTTGACGTGTGTCTCGTGGCTGCCTCTTTATCACGACATGGGTTTGGTTCTCGGTATCTGTGCACCGATCTTGGGCGGATTTCGAACCGTGCTCACGAGCCCGGTGGCGTTCCTGCAGCGCCCGGCCCGGTGGATGCAATTGCTGGCGCACAACTCCCACGCATTTTCGGCGGCACCGAACTTCGCCTGCGATCTGACGGCACACAAAACGTCCGACGACGATATGGCCGGGTTGGACCTGGGCGGCGTGCACACCATCTCCTGCGGGAGCGAACGGGTCAACCCGGCGACGCTGCACCGCTTCACCGAGCGGTTTGCGCGCTTCAATCTGCGTGACACGGTCCTGCGGCCCGCTTATGGGCTTGCCGAGGCAACGGTGTACGTGGCGACCAGCAGAGCGGGACGACCACCGGCTACCGGGCACTTCGACACTGAGAAACTGTCCGAAGGCCGGGCCAAACGCTGCACCGGCGCAGCCGGCACCCAGCTGGTCAGCTACTGCGTTCCCAAGGCGCCCACGGTACGGATCGTCGACCCCGAGACCGGGGCCGAGCGCCCCGCCGGGCTGGTCGGTGAGGTCTGGGTGCACGGCGACAACGTCGCTCTCGGTTATTGGGGCAAACCGCAGGAAACCGAACGGACATTCGGTGCACGACTCAGCGCCCCGTCGCCCGGCACGCCCGAACAGCCGTGGCTGAGAACCGGAGACTTAGGTTTTATCGACGACGACGAGCTGTTCATCATCGGCCGGGTCAAAGATCTGCTGATCGTCTACGGGCGCAATCACGCTCCCGAAGACATCGAGGCCACAATCCAGGAGATCACCCGCGGTCGCTGCGCAGCCGTAGCTGTGCCCGATGACCACGGCAGTGAGAAGCTGGTCGCCATTATCGAGTTCAACAAGCGCCGCCACTCCCACGAGGATGCCGAGCGCGGGTTCGACATGGTCAAACGCCAAGTCACCTCGGCGATATCGAACTCACACGGTCTCAGCGTCGCAGATCTCGTCGTGGTCGCTCCGGGTTCGATCCCCACCACCACAAGCGGGAAGGTCAGACGCGCGGCGTGCGTCGAGCAGTACCGGAAGGATCAGTTCACCCGCTTGGACGCCTAGCCGTCCAGGCTTCGCGCACCGGCTGGGGCGGCATCGCGGCCGACCTCGGCGACGGCCCCCTGTTGCCCGATTCGGCTACCCTTCCGGCAGAACAACCGTCGGTACACTGCTGAAGGGGCGACATGACTGCCCAATTTGAGACGCCACCGTCGAAAGCGCGGGAGGACTATCCGCAACCTCGCGGCGGCCGGCCACCCACCGCTGATATCGGTCGACTCCTGCTCCGCTGCCCTGATCGCCCGGGGCTGATCGCCGCGGTAAGCGCCTTCCTGGCCGACGCCGGCGCCAACATCATTTCCCTGGACCAACACTCCACCGCAGCAGAGGGGGGAACCTTCCTGCAGCGCGCGATCTTCCACCTGCCGGGCCTGAGCGCCGCCATCGACGCGCTGGACCGGGAATTCGCCGAGACCCTGGCCGCTCGGTTCGCTATCGATTACCGCTTCGCCGAGGCGGCCAAGCCCAAGCGGGTAGCGATCATGGCGTCCAAAGACGACCACTGCCTACTGGACCTGTTGTGGCGCAATCGCCGTGGCGAACTTGAGATGTCGGTCGTCATGGTGATCGCCAACCATCCAGACCTGGCCGACCACGTGCGGCCCTTCGGGGTGCCGTTCATCCACATCCCCGCCACCCGCGACAACCGCTCCGAAGCCGAGCAGCGTCAGCTTCAGTTGCTTTGCGGTAACGTGGATTTGGTGGTGTTGGCACGATACATGCAGATCCTGAGCCCGGAATTCCTCGACGCCGTCGGCTGTCCTCTGATCAACATCCACCACTCATTTCTTCCGGCCTTCATCGGCGCAGCTCCCTACAAACGAGCGCGCGAACGTGGCGTCAAGCTGGTGGGCGCGACCGCCCACTACGTGACCGAGATCCTCGACGAGGGGCCGATCATCGAGCAGGACGTGGTGCGGGTCAACCACACTCATACGGTCTACGATCTGACCCGGCTGGGTGCCGACGTCGAGCGGGCGGTACTGTCACGAGCGGTGCACTGGCATTGCCAGGACCGCATAATCGTCCACGACAACCAGACCGTGGTGTTCTGAGCCCAAATCCTCGGCAGGGACGCGCTCAGTTGTTTGTCAAGCGCAGCTTGGCGCGCAGGCGACGGTTGACCGGTTCGGGCAGTAGATCGGACACGTCGCCGCCGAGTGTGGCGACCTCTTTGGCCAACGACGACGATACGAACGAATACCGCGGTGTGGTGGCGACGAAAAAGGTGTCCACGCCGGCGATGTGCTTGTTCATCTGCGCCATCTGCAGTTCGTATTCGAAGTCCGTTCCGGTGCGCAGACCCTTGACGATCGCGGTCAAGCCGCGGGACCGGGCGAAGTCGACCACCAAGCCCGATCCGGCCTCCACCCGCAGATTCGGCAGGTGCGTCGTCGACTCGGCGATCATGGCGATCCGCTCGTCGAGGGTGAACATCCCGCTCTTGTGGGGGTTGGCCAGGATCGCCACCACCACCTCGTCGAACTGAGCGGCGGCACGCTCGAAAATGTCGACATGACCCAGCGTCACCGGGTCGAACGATCCCGGGCATAGCGCGCCACTCATCTGCGCGGCTCCTGCTCGTCGCTGCGCGTTGCCTGGTGGCCGGCGGTCATGACCGATGACGGTAGCAGGTAACGTTCAGCGGGCGAGCTCGGCGATCTCCAGCCGCGTGTCCCCGTAAACCCGCGGCTGCCAGGGCTGCCAGCCAGCCGGCCAGCTCAGCGGCGGAGTGCCGCCGGCGCGCTCGAGCACCACGACAGTCGACGCACCGGCCCACCCGTGCACGATCAGTGCCCGCAGCAGGTCCTCGATCTCGGCGGCGCCGACATCGTAGGGCGGGTCGGCCAGCACCAGGTCGACCGGGGCGGCGGCGCCGGCGGCCAGCACCGCAGCCACGCTGCCGCGTCGCACCGTCGCGCCCGGCAAACCCAGCGCGGCGATGTTGGCGGCAATGACGTCTGAAGCTTGTCGACCGGATTCCACGAACAGCACCGCTGCGGCGCCACGCGACAATGCCTCCAAACCCAGTGCGCCCGACCCGGCGTAGAGGTCCAGCACCGCCATCCCGGTCAGGTCAAGCCGGGCGGTCAAGACGTTGAACAGCGATTCGCGCACCCGGTCGGTGGTCGGCCGGGTCCCGCGCGGCGGGATCGCGATGCGCCGCCCACGCGCGACGCCTCCGATGATCCGGGTCAGGGGCTACCGTCCGCATGCAGGGGACGCAGCACCGCCAGCAGGTCCCCACCTTCGACCTGGGCGGTGCCCGAGACCGCCACCCGCTGCACTGTGGCATCGGTGGGAGCGGTGATCGGGGCTTCCATCTTCATCGCCTCGATGGTCGCGATGGTTTGCCCGGCGCTGACCCGGTCTCCTTCGGCGACCCCGATCGTGACGACCCCGGCGAACGGCGCGGCGACGTGGCCGGCATTGTTTCGATCGGCCTTCTCGGCGGTCGGCACGATGGCGGCGATGCTGCGGTCGCGGACCTCCACCGGCCGCAACTGGCCGTTGATGATGCACATCACCGTGCGCATACCCCGTTCGTCGGGCTCGGAGATGGCCTCTAGTCCGATCAGCAGCTCCACGCCCGGCTCGAGCTGCACCCGGTGCTCTTCATTTTGGCGCAGACCGTAGAAGAATTGGTTCGCCGACAACTGCGAAGTGTCGCCGTAGGCTTCTCGATGAGCCTCGAATTCCTTTGTCGGATCAGGGAATAACAACCGATTGAGCCTGGCTTGGCGTTTCGGACCGGCCGAAGCGAGCGTCGCCTCGTCATCCGCGGAGAGCTCCGGTCCCGGCTTGGGCGCTGGGCGACCGGTCAACGCCGCAGTGCGCAACGGCTCGGGCCAGCCTCCGGGCGGATCACCCAGCTCACCGCGCAGAAATCCCAGGACCGATTCGGGAATATCGAATCGTGACGGGTCGGCGCCGAATTCGTCGGCGCTGATCCCGGCGCCGACCAAGGCCAGCGCCAGGTCGCCGACCACTTTCGACGTCGGCGTCACCTTGATCGGTCGGCCCAGCAGCCGGTCGGCCGCCGCATAGGCATTCTCGATCTCCTCGAAACGGTCGCCCAACCCCAGCGCGATTGCTTGCTGACGCAGATTGGACAGCTGGCCGCCCGGGATCTCGTGGTCGTAAACCCGGCCCGTCGGGCCTGGTAGCCCGGATTCAAACGGTGCGTAGACCTTTCGCAGCGCCTCCCAATACGGCTCAAGATCGCACACCGCCGCCAAAGACAATCCGGTGTCATACCCGGTGTGCGCGGCCGCGGCCACGATCGAACTCAGCGCAGGTTGGCTGGTGGTTCCCGCCAGCGGCGCAGCGGCCCCGTCGACCGCATCCGCCCCGGCATGCCAGGCGGCCACATAACTGGCCAGCTGCCCGCCCGGGGTGTCATGGGTGTGCACGTGCACCGGCAGGTCGAAGCGGCTGCGCAGGGCGGCGACCAACCGCTGGGCGGCCGGCGGTCGCAACAAACCCGCCATGTCTTTGATACCCAACACATGTGCGCCCGCGTCGACGATGCGCTCGGCGAGGTTGAGATAGTAGTCCAGGGTGTAAATCCGCTCGTCGGGGTCGGACAAGTCACCGGTGTAGCACATCGCGACCTCT
Source organism: Mycobacterium sp. (assembly GCF_008709575.1). Taxonomy (GTDB): domain Bacteria; phylum Actinomycetota; class Actinomycetes; order Mycobacteriales; family Mycobacteriaceae; genus Mycobacterium. The sequence goes on along the minus strand of NZ_VYIK01000016.1, from coordinate 35,301 downwards.
GCTACCGCCGAGCCGGTTTGGCGTACCGCATCGATTGCCGGACGCATCGACTCGACGTTGTTGAGCGCATCGAAGATCCGGAAGATATCGATGCCGGTGGCGGTGGCCTCCTCGACGAAGGCCGAAGTCACCAACTCGGGGTACGGCGTATAGCCGACGGTGTTGCGGCCCCGCAGCAGCATCTGCAGACAAATATTGGGCAACGCCTCACGCAGCGCGGCCAGCCGCTCCCAGGGGTCCTCTTTGAGGAAACGCAGCGCCACGTCGTAGGTCGCACCGCCCCAGCATTCTATCGACAGCAGCTGCGGCGTCATCCGGGCGATGTGGGGCGCGACTTTGCGCAAATCGGTGGTCCGCAGCCGGGTGGCCAGCAGCGACTGGTGGGCGTCACGGAAGGTGGTGTCGGTGACCCCGACAGCCACCGATGTCCGCATCCAGCGGGCAAAGCCCTCCGGACCCAACTCGACCAGTCGCTGCTTCGAGCCGGGCGGCGGCGCGACCGACAGGTCGATATCAGGCAGCTTGTCGTGCGGATAGATCGCCGACGGCCGCGAACCATGCGGCTTGTTGACGGTGACGTCGGCCAGATAGTTGAGGATCTTGGTGCCCCGGTCAGCCGAGGACCGCGCGGTGAGCAACTGCGGCCGTTCGTCGATGAACGACGTGGTGATGCGACCGGCCTGAAAATCCGCGTCGTCGAGCACCGCTTGCAAAAAGGGGATGTTCGTCGCAACCCCACGGATCCGGAATTCGGCCAGCGCACGCCGGGCACGGTTGGTCGCCGTCGAAAAGTCACGTCCGCGGCACGTCAGCTTGACCAGCATGGAATCGAAGTGCGCGCTGATCTCGGCTCCCAGATTGGTGCTGCCGTCCAGGCGGATGCCCGCCCCGCCCGGGCTGCGGTAGGCGCTGATCCGACCGGTGTCGGGCCGAAACCCGTTGGCCGGGTCTTCGGTGGTGATCCGGCACTGCAGCGCCGCGCCGTGCGGCGTGATCGTCTCCTGGGCCAGCCCCAGGTCGGGGAGGGTCTCCCCGGCGGCGATGCGCAGCTGACTGGAGACCAAGTCGACGTCGGTGATCTCCTCGGTGACGGTGTGCTCGACCTGAATCCGCGGATTCATCTCGATGAACACATGCCGGCCGCGCTCGTCCAGCAGAAACTCCACGGTACCCGCGCAGCTGTACCCGATGTGGCGGGCGAAAGCGACCGCGTCAGCACAGATCGTCTCGCGCAACGGCGCCGCCAGATTGGGCGCCGGCGCCAGCTCGATCACCTTCTGGTGGCGACGCTGCACGCTGCAGTCCCGCTCGAACAAATGGATCACGTTGCCGACGGTGTCGGCCAAAATCTGGACCTCGATGTGGCGCGGGTTGATCACCGCCTGCTCGAGATAGACCGTCGGATCACCGAACGCGGACTCGGCCTCCCGGCTGGCCGACTCGATCGCCTCGGGCAGCGCCGCGATGTCGTCGACCCGCCGCATCCCACGCCCACCACCGCCGGCGACCGCCTTGACGAACAACGGAAAACCCATCCCGGGGTTGTCAGCCGCCGCGGCCATCAGCTCGTCCACCGACGCCGAGGGCGCCGAAGAACTCAGCACCGGCAGTCCGGCCGCCCGCGCCGTCGCGACCGCCCGGGACTTGTTTCCGGTCAGCTCCAGCACCGCGGCGGACGGCCCGACGAAGGTGAGCCCCGCGGCCGCGCAGGCATCGGCCAATTCGGGATTCTCCGACAAGAACCCGTACCCCGGGTACACCGCGTCGGCGCCGCAGCGCAGCGCGGTGCCGACGATCTCGTCGACCGACAGGTAGGCCCGCACCGGGTGACCGACCTCGCCGATCTGGTAGGACTCGTCGGCTTTGAGCCGGTGCACCGAATTGCGGTCTTCGTAGGCATAGACCGCCACGGTGCCGATACCGAGTTCGCAGGCGGCGCGGAAGGCGCGTATCGCGATCTCGCCGCGATTAGCCACCAGCACTTTGGAGATCACGCGTGTCCTTCCCCGATCGTCAGCGGATCGTCACAGCCTCGCTGAAAGCCTCGTTACAGCAGTGTCGACCAATAATCCCAGAACCGCATCACGATCAGCAGGACGACGCCGGTGAACCACAACGTGGTAATCGACCACCGCCAGTGAAAAAGTGCCCGCGCCACCGCGCTGCGCTCGATGACCGGACGCGACGCGATCGACGCGACCACCACCAGCAGCGTCATCGTCACCGCCCACACCACCATGCAGTACGGGCAGAGCGCGCCGATGCGGTAGAGGCTTTCGAAGATCAACCACTGCACGAACCCGGCGCCGGCCAGCAGCCCCGCTGTCAGTCCGATCCAGTACCACTGCGGCAAAGCGACGTTGGCCACCGCCAGCACCCCGGTCACCAGCACGACACTGAATGCGGCGATGCCGACCAGCGGGTTGGGAAAGCCCAACACCGAGGCCTGCGGCGTCTGCATGACCGGGCCGCACGCCAGCACCGGGTTGATGTTGCACGACGGCAGGTAGGACGGATCGCGCAGAATGTCGATTTTTTCCACGGTCAGCGTCGCCGATGCGACCAGCCCGACGACCCCGGCGAGCAGCACCCACCAGGCGCTGGCCGAGGGGATCCGCGCGCCGGGCGCCGCGTCGCCGAGCGGCTCGGCCGGCTGCGCCGACGTCGTAGCGGTCACGACGCCGGCGGAGTCGCCGCCGTGTCGAGTCCGGGGACATCCCCGACGATCTCTTTGATCTTGGCGACCAGCGCCTCCGGCCCGCCCGAACCGGAAGACCACTGGTAATCCTGGCCGTTGATGCGCACTGTCGGGGTGGCGTGGATCCCGGTGGCCGATGCCAACCCGTCGACCATGGGAATGTACTTGCCGCTGTTGACGCACTCGGGCACCGTGCCCGCGGCACCGGCTTCGCGGGCGAGCTCGATCAATCGCGCGTTGTCGGGAAAGACCGTTCCGGTTTCGGAGGGTTGGATGTTCTTGCTGAACAGTGCGGTGTGGAAGCGCCGGAAGGCATCGATCGACACGTCGGCGACGCAATAAGCCGCGGCGCCGGCCCGCGATGAGTAATCGTCGTTGCGGGGGCTGCTGAGCAGCCCCACCATGTAGTAGTCGGCGGCGATTGCGCCGCTGTCGATCAGCTTGGCGACCGTGGGACCGTAGGTCCGTTCGAAGTGGCCGCAGGCCGGGCACAGGAAGTCTTCGTAAAAGGCCACCACCGCCTTGGGTTTTCCGTCTTTGGTGATGAGCTTGCCGGAGGTGACTCGAATCGCTTGTCCGTGAACCTCACCCTTGGAGTGGTGCGCTAAGACGATGTAGCCGACGAGGACGACGGCGAAGACCACCACGATGGCGGTGAGGCCGATCCTGACCGCCAGATCGCGGTGGCGACCACTGAGGTCGTAGGCCGGGCGTTTCGGTTTGCTGGCCACAGCGTTGCTGATCCTCCGGTTGTCGGCTATCGCTCTAGCGTACTGGCGTCTGTTCAGCGACGGCTCAGGTGGGCGCGCAGCGCCGAGATCAGTTCGGCGGTTGCCGTCGCGCTGCCGCCGCCGAGCGGGAACAGGTTCGCGAAGCCGTGCGTCAGCGACCCCATCCGGCGCAGGTCGACCGCGGTGCCGGCAGCACTCAACGCGGTCGCGTACCGCTCGCCCTCGTCGCGCAGCGGATCGAACCCCGCGACCGCGATCAGCGCGGGCGGCAACCCGGAGAGGTCACCGGCCAGCAGCGGCGACACCCGCGGATCGGTGGGGTCGAGCCCGGAACCGTCGAGGTACTGGCGGCCAAACCAGTCGATGTCGTGTTTGGTGAGCAGGAAGCCGTCGGCGAACAGGGAAAGCGAGCGAGTCTGGGCGGTGAAGTCCGTGCGCGGATAGATCAGCCACTGCAGCAGCGGAAGCGGCGCACCGTCGTCGCGGGCGAGCTGCGACACGACGGCCGCCAGGTTGGCGCCGGCACTGTCGCCGCCGACGGCCACCCGGCCCGGGATCGCGTCCAGATCGGCGGCGTTGTCATACGCCCACCGGAAAGCCGCGTAGGCGTCGTCGACTGCGGCCGGGGCGGGGTGCTCGGGGGCCAGCCGGTAGTCGACCGACAGCACGTGAATTCCAGCGTCGCGGCAGGTCAACCGGCACAGCTGGTCGTGGGTGTCCAGATCGCCGAGCGCCCATCCGCCGCCATGGTAGAACACCAGCAGCGGTGCCGGCCCGGCGCTCGCCGGGCGGTAGTGCCGGGCGGCGATGTCACCGCCGGGCCCGGGCACCGATGCCTCGCTGACCGCGACGTGGATCTGCGGACCGGGCAACGCCGCCGTGAGGTCACGCATCTGAGCCCGCGAAGCCGCGGGATCGTCGTCGATGACCAACCCGGCGGTGCCCATGATCCGCAATCCGGCCAGCACCAGCTGCAGGGTGGTGTCGAGGGTGTTGCCGTCGATGGTGACCGAGCGGCCGCCGCAGAGCAGCCGTTTGACACCGGACGGGATGACCGGGATGACTTTGATACCGACGTTGGCCCCGCTGCGCTGGACCCGACCGGCCAGCCGGGTCGGGCCACGCAGCGCGCCCGGCCGCAGCGTCGGCATACCTGGCAGACTCCGTGTCATGGCTGCTCCCCTGGTCACGCTCAACGACGGTCATCGCATCCCCGCGCTCGGATTCGGCGTTTTCAAGATTCCGCCGACCGAGACCGCCGAGGCGGTGGGGGTCGCACTGCGCGCCGGCTACCGGCATATCGACACCGCGGCGGTGTACGGCAACGAACGTCAGACCGGGCGCGCGATCGCCGAATCCGGTATCCCGCGCAACGAACTTTACTTGGTCACCAAGCTGTGGAACGCCGACCAGGGGTATGACAGCACGCTGGTCGCCTTCGACGCCAGCATGCGGCGGCTCGGTGTCGATTACCTCGATCTTTACCTGGTGCATTGGCCGATGCCGCGGCTGGGCAAGTTCGTCGACACGTTCAGGGCGTTCGCCCAGCTGCGCGAGCAGGGCCGGATCCGCTCGATCGGAGTCAGCAATTTCGAGCCCGAACATCTGCAGGTTCTCATCGACGCCACCGGCATCGTGCCGGCCGTCAATCAGGTCGAACTGCATCCCCGACTGCAGCAGAGCGTACTGCGCGACCTGCACGCGCGGCTCGGCATCGCCACCGAGGCCTGGGGCCCGCTGGGGCAGGGCTCGCTGCTGACCCACCCGGCCATCACCGCGGTGGCCGACCGCTGCGGCCGCACACCCGCCCAGGTGCTGATTCGGTGGCACTTGCAGCTCGGTAATATCGTCATTCCCAAGTCGGTGAACCCCACGCGGATTGTGAGCAATTTCGACGTGTTCGATTTCGAGCTCGGTGCGGACGAGATGGCGTCCCTCTCCGCCCTGGACGACGGCACCCGACTTGGTCCGGATCCGCGAACCTTCAATGTCACAGGCAGGTGAATGATGTCGGGCGCGACGAGCCCCTCCACCCCCGCGATTGCGCTCAATGACGAAAACACGATGCCGGCGCTCGGTCTGGGCGTCGCCGAACTGTCCGACGCCGAAACCGAGCGCGCGGTGTCGGCGGCGCTGCAGATCGGCTGCCGGCTGATCGACACCGCTGCGGTATACGGCAACGAGGCCGCCGTCGGGCGCGCGATCGCGGCCTCGGGGATCCCCCGGGCCGAGCTGTTCGTCACCACCAAGTTGGCCACTGCCGACCAGGGTTTCACCAGCTCCCAGGAGGCCTGCAAGGCCAGCCTGGACCGGCTCGGCCTGGACTACGTCGACCTGTACCTGATTCACTGGCCGGCCGCACAGCTGGGTAAGTATGTCGACAGTTTCGGGGGCCTGATCCAGGTGCGCGGAAACGGCTATGTCCGCTCGATCGGTGTGTCCAACTTCACCGCGGAGCACATCTCCACCGTCATCGACTTGACGTTCGTCACTCCGGCGGTCAACCAGATCGAGCTGCATCCGCTGTTGAGCCAGGCCGAACTGCGCGAGTTCGATGCGCAGCACAACGTGGTGACCCAGGCCTACAGCCCGTTGGCCCTCGGCAGGCTGCTGGACCACCCGACGGTGGGGGCGGTCGCCGCCGAATACGGGCGCACCCCCGCGCAGGTGCTGATCCGGTGGAACCTGCAGCTCGGAAATGCGGTGATCTTCCGGTCGGGCAAACCCGAGCGCATCGCCAGCAACTTCGACGTGTTCGATTTCGAGCTGGCCGCCGAGCATATGGCCGCCCTCAGCGGGCTCAACGACGGCACCCGGGTTCGCCAGGATCCGCTGACCTACACCGGGGCCTAGTTCGTGCGGGCGGTTGCGGCCGGTGCCCTGGAACAAGAGGAAGAGGCCGCCCAAGCCGCCCGCGCCAAGGCCGAGAAACAGCGCCGGCCAAGACGGGACGATGCCGCGGGGCGTCGAGCGTGCGTCCAGGGCGGCGACACGCCGACGGCCTGCGCCCTCAGCGCACAGTCAAACCGATCATGGTCTGTCTCCGGCGGGCTACCCGGCGGGACAGGTGGCGGCCGCCTGACGCAACTCATCCGCGGATGCCTGGTCGACGGGCAACGCGTAGCCGCGCAGCACCGCGATGAACTGCATGCTGTACTGGCACCAAAACGCCTTGTTGGGGGGCATCCACCGGCCCGGCCCCAAATCGCCCTTGTCCTCGTTGGCCTTACCCGAGACGGCCAGCAGATTGGCCGGGTCGTTGGCGAAGCGTACCCGTTCGGGAAACGGCCAGTCATAGGCGCCCATGTCCCAGGCATAGTCGAGCGGGACGATGTGGTCGATCTGAACCGACGCACCGACCCGCGCACCGCGCTGGAAATCTATCGTGTCGTTGGTGTAGGGGTCGTGCAGGATGCCGGTCGCGACGGCATCGGGACAGCGTTTGGTCGACACATAGGTCTTGTCGAGGAGATCACGGTTGAGAATGTCGTCGCGGGTGTCGCAGCCGTTGTGCCCGCCGGGGGCGTCGTTGTCGTCGGTCCAGGCCTCGCCGAATGCGGCGCGTCGATAGTCGTAGCGATGAATCCGTTCCGGCACCACCGTGATTCCCGCCAGCACGTCGGTGCCGGGCGCGACCGTCGGGACGTCGGCCCGGGCAGCGAACTCGTCGATGCGTTTCGCCGACGACGACGTCAGCACTTGATAGGCGACCACCACGGCAAGCACGGCGACCATCGACAACCACAGCAGCGTTTTGCGGTTCATCTGCACTGTCATGCCTTGTCCAGGTACTCGATGCGCTCGGTCTCGGTGAACGGCGCCGCCAGCGATGCCATGCCGACGTGCGACGGGTCCTCGGCATAGACCCGTTCACAGAGATCGCGCGCGGCCTCGATGATTCGGCGGTGCTTGGCGAGCGACAACAGCCGAAGCGTGACGGCGCGTCCGGACTGGTTGCGGCCCAGGACATCTCCTTCATGGCGTTCCTCGAGATCGAGATCGGCCAAGGCGAAGCCGTCGAGGGTGTCGGCAACTGCGCGCAATCGTCGTCCGGCTCCCGAATTCGAGGGGACCCAGCTCACCAGCAGGCACAGGCTGGCGTGCGCGCCGCGGCCGATTCGGCCCCGCAGCTGATGCAGCTGGCTGATGCCGAACCGGTCGGCATCCATGACCAGCATCACGGTCGCGTTGGGCACATCGACGCCAACCTCGATCACCGTGGTGCATACCAGCACATCGATCTCACCGGCCCGGAATGCCTTCATCACGGCGTCTTTCTCCCCGGCCGACAGCCGGCCGTGCATGAGGCCCAGCCGCAGGCCGGCCAGCTGCTGCCCGCGTAACCGGTCGAAGAGCTCCACCGCTGTCGCCGACGGCCTTCCGCCTTCTCCGGCCTGACCTCCGTTGTCGTTGTCGTCGATCCGGGGCGCCACCACATACGCTTGCCGTCCGGCGCAGACCTCCTCGGCGATGCGCCGCCACGCGCGGTCCAGCCAGGCCGGCTGCTCGGTGACGAAGATGGTGCTGGTGGTGATCGGCTGGCGGCCCCGGGGAAGTTCACGCAAGGTCAACGTCTCCAGATCGCCGTAGACGGTCAGGGCGACAGTACGCGGTATCGGCGTCGCGGTCATCACCAGCAGGTGCGGAGTGACACCGGCAGGGGCCTTGGCGCGCAACTGATCTCGTTGTTCCACACCGAAACGGTGTTGCTCGTCGATGACCACCATGCCCAACCGGTGAAATTCGATCGCGTCGGCCAGCAGGGCGTGGGTGCCGACGACGATGCCGGCCTGACCGCTGGTGATCTCGGCCCGCACCTGGTTCTTCTGCGCAGCCGACATCGAGCCGGTCAGCAGCGCCACCCGAGTCGCCTGGTCGGCACCGCCCAGCTGGCCGGCCATCGCCAAGGGACCGAGAACATCGCGGATCGATCGCGCATGTTGCGCAGCAAGAACTTCCGTCGGAGCCAGCAACGCGCACTGGTAGCCGGCGTCGACCATCTGCAGCATCGCCAGCACCGCGACGATCGTCTTGCCCGAGCCGACCTCGCCCTGCAGCAGCCGGTTCATCGGCCGGGTCGCGCCGATTTCGGCGGTGAGCGTGCCGAGAACCTCGCGCTGGCCGGCCGTCAGTTGGAACGGCAGCCGCCGCAACAGTTCGCGCGCCAAGCCGTCCGGGCGCGGCGCCGCCGCCGGCCCCGACTGCGACAGTTCCCCATGCCTGCGCGTCACCAGGGCCCATTGCAGGCCCACGGCCTCGTCGAAGGTCAGCCGCTCGCGGGCACGCTGCCGCTCGTCCTGGTCCTCGGCGAGATGGATGGCGCGTAGCGCCCGGTCCTCGTCGACCAGGCCGTGCTCGGCGAGCACTACCTCGGGCAGCGGCTCGGGCACCGGGTCGAGCACGGCAAGCACCTGACGCACACAGCGGTAGATGTCCCAGCTTTGCACCTTCGTGCTGGCCGGATAGATCGGGAAAAAAGCCCGCTCGAAGGCGGACTGCAACACCTCGCCGCTGACCGCGCGCGACGATTCGGCGATCATCCGCAGCGACCTGCTGCCGTGGTCTTTGCCGTCCGGGGAGTCCACGATGAGGAAATCGGGATGGGTCAGTTGCATCGTCCCCCGGAAATATCCCACCTCCCCGGACAGCATTATCCGAGTGCCCCTGGTCAGCCGCTGCCGGAACCACTTTTTAGCGTGAAAAAACGTCGCGGTCACCTTGTTGCGGCCGGAGCCGATCGTGATGACCAGGTAGTTTTCGTCGGGTTTCTTCCTCATCGGCCGCAACTGGGTGTCGGTGATCGTATCGACGAGCGTGACGTGCTCGCCCGCCGCCGGCCGCTCCTGACCGGCTCCGCGCACCGTCGCGCCCTCGACGTAGCTGCGCGGATAATGCCGCAGCAGGTCGTCGACGGTGCGGATGCCGAACACCTCGTCGAGCGGGCGGGCAGCCTTGGCGCCCACGATGTAGTCCAGTCGGTCGCTCAGCGCCGCCACAGCTACTCCACCCCGATCAGCAACACGTCGCCGCGATGCTTGGTGTGGTAGGTCACCAGCTCGGTGCCCGGGTGCGTGTCGTGCACGTGGGTATGCAGCCGCGACGCCACGGCGGCCGCGTCCATGCCGTCGCCCACCAACGCCGTGACCAGCTCGCCGCCGGCCGCCAGCAACAGATCGATCAGCCCGACCGCCGCCGAGACGATGTCGGCGGCGACGATCAGCACCTCGTCGCCGGCGATGCCGAGCCCGTCGCCGGGCTCACAGGTGCCGGCCCAGGTCAGCGCTCTTTCCGTCGCGACGCGTACCGACCCGTGCCGGACTGCGCCGGCCGCGCGGGCCATCGTGTAACCGTCGTCGACGGCCTGCCGGCCCGGTTCGTGTACCGCAACCGCAGCCAGCCCCTGCACCATCGACCCGGTCGGCAACGGCACCACGTCGATGCCCCAGCCGATGGCGGCGGTGCAGCCGGCCACCAGTTCTTCGGCGGCCACGTAGCCGTTGGGCAGCACCATGACCTGCGCAGCGCCGGTGTCGACCACCGCGCGCAGTAGCTGCTGGGCGCTGACCGCGGTGGCCGGAGCGGCGTAGGGGTCGGGCCGCAACACGAAGGCGCCCTCGCCGGCGAACAGCTCGGCCGCACCGTCACCGTCCACGACCGCCAGCACCGCCCGGTCCCGCGCCCAGCTGCCCGGCGGCAGCTGGCCGGCGCCGCGAGTCAGCGCCGAGATCTGGATCCGCCGCGGACTGCCGAACGCCAGGCCCGCTTCCACGGCGGCTCCGGCGTCGTCGGTGTGCACGTGAACCGAGTAACCGCCGACGACGCCGGAGGTCGCGATCGCCACCGAGTCACCGAGATCGGCCAGCCGGTCGCGCAGCGAATCGGCGGCCGCGGCGTCGCACTCGCCGAGCAGATACATCACCTCGAACTGCGGCCCACCATGTCCGGCGGGCGGAAGCGCCGGGGTGTTCCGGTTCGGCTGGTAGGCAGCCCGCGCCGGCGCTTGACCGGTGATCGTGCTGCACAGCGCGTCGAGCAGGACCAACAGGCCGCGCCCGCCGGCGTCGACGACCCCGGCCTCGCCCAGCACATCGAGCTGCTGGGGCGTTTTCTCCAGCGCGATCACCGCGGCATCGCCGGCCGCGGTGATCGCCCGGGCCAGCCCTTCCCCGGCGTTGTGCTCGACGGCGCCGGCGGCCGCTTGCAGCACCGAGACGATGGTGCCGGCGACTTCCCGACCGCCCATCGAGGCGATGACCAATTCCACCCCGCGGCGTAACGCCGCGCCGAGGACCGCAGCGTCGATGTCTCGCAGGGCACCACCCGTTTGGGCGGCGGCACCGGCGGTGACCTCGGCGATGCCCCGCAGGATCTGCGACAGGATCACCCCGGAGTTGCCGCGTGCGCCGTTCAGGGCGCCCAACGACAGGGCGGCGGCGACGCGGGCGACGTCGCCGGAACCGGCAGCGCCGCCGCCGGCGGTGGTGGCCTCCGCCAACGCCGAGCGCATGGTGAACACCATGTTGGTGCCGGTATCGCAATCGGCCACCGGGAACACGTTGAGCCGATTGATCTCCTCGGTGTGGGTGATCAAGTCGCTGACGGCGGTATGCGCCCAGTCCCGCAGGGCAGGCGCGTCCAGCAGGCGATCCGGCGTGCTCACCTGAGCTGTCACCTCAGCCCACCTCCTCGCGCCGCCTGTTGTGGCCGGTGGGCGCCAGCCTAACGCCGGGTGGCGACGAGCGCCGGAACGGCTCAGGCGGCCGTCGGTTGTTTTGGTGGTTGCCGACGACTGCGGTTATCCTGGTCGGGTTATCGGGTCACCCGTGGTTCGGTCGTTGGCCCCACAGACTTGAGGAGTTTCGGTTATGGCTGCCGTGTGTGATATCTGCGGGAAGGGCCCCGGCTTCGGCAAGTCGGTGTCGCATTCGCACCGCCGAACCAGCCGTCGCTGGGACCCCAACATCCAGTCTGTGCGTGCGGTGACCCGTCCCGGCGGCAACAAGCAGCGGCTCAACGTCTGCACGTCGTGCATCAAGGCAGGCAAAGTCTCCCGCGGGTAGCCACCTCCGCGCACGGTCCAGCCGGCACTAAGACAGACGCCAGTCGACGGGCTCGGCGCCCAGCTGCGTCAACATGTCGTTGGCGCGGCTGAACGGCCGCGACCCGAAAAATCCCCGCGCCGCAGACAGCGGCGAGGGGTGCGCTGATTCGATTACCGCACAGTTGGTTGAATCCAGGATCGGCTTCAGCTGCGCCGCGTCGCGGCCCCACAAGATCGCCACCAGCGGTTCGTCCCGATCCGCCAGCGCCCGGATCGCACATTCGGTGACCGTCTCCCAGCCCTTGCCGCGGTGCGAAGCCGGGTGGCCCGGCTGCACGGTGAGCACCCGGTTGAGCAACAGCACCCCGCGCTGCGCCCACGGGGTGAGATCACCGCACGACGGCGGAGGATAGCCCAGGTCGCTGGTGTATTCGGTGAAGATGTTCTCCAGGCTGCGCGGCAGCGGCCGCACGCCCGCGCCGACGGAGAAGCTGAGCCCTACCGCGTGGCCGGGTGTCGGATACGGATCTTGGCCGACGATCAACACCCGCACGTCGTCAAAGGGAAAAGTGAAGGCGCGCAATATATTCGGTCCGGTCGGCAGATATCTTCGGCCGGCTGCGACCTCGCCGCGCAGGAATTGACCCATCCGGGCGACCTGGTGAGTGACGGGCTCCAGGGCACGCGCCCACCCTTCGTCGACCAGTTCGGTGAGTGGCCGCGGGGTCATGTCGGCCTCATTGCATCGAGTCTCACCGCGTCACCGTAGCGGGCCGAAGGATTGCCAGCCGGCGTATCCGGACCATTCGGATCCGTCGACGAGCACCCGTCCCGGCCCGTCGAGCACGTGCCCGATGACCCGCCACCCGGCCGGGATCGGACCGGCGAAGGCGGCGACCAACGCATGGTCCTCGCCCCCGGCGAGCACCCACGTCCACGGATCGGCGTTCACCGCATCGGCGGCGCTGCGCAGTGCCTTGCAGTCGGACTCCAACGCGTCGGTGCTCAGGTCCACGGTCACACCGGAGGCCTCGGCCAGGTGCCGCAGGTCGCCCACCAAACCGTCGGAGATGTCGATCATCGCCTGCGCGCCGGCCTCCGCGGCGCTACGGCCCTGCCCATAGGGCGGTTGCGGCACCAGATGACGACGCCGCAAGTCGTCGAATCCGCTAACATCATTGCGCCACAAAGCATATCCGGCCGCCGAACGGCCCAGCTCGCCCACGGCCGCGAGCACCGCGCCGGGACGCGCCCCCGCGCGCCGCACCGGCGCCCGTCCGGCCAGATCGCCGAGCGCCGTCACCGACACCACCCATTGGCCACAGCTGACCAGATCGCCGCCGGCGATGCCGGCGCCGAGCTGTCCGGCTTCCGCCCACATCCCGTCGGCGAGGGCGCTGACGTGTGCGGTCGGCGTTTCCGACGGTGCGCCCAGGGCGACGACGAACGCGGTGGGCCGCGCACCCATCGCCTCGATGTCGGCGGCGTTCTGCGCCACGGCTTTGCGGCCGACGTCGTGCGGTGTGGACCAATCCAGCCGAAAATGGCGGTCCTCGACGAGCATGTCCGTCGAGACCACGACGCGGCCGTCCGGGGCTACCACCAGGGCCGCGTCGTCGCCGGGTCCCACAGCGACCCCGGCCGGCTGGCTGCGGTTCGCCACCAGTCGGTCGATCACGCCGAATTCACCCGACTCGCTCAGTGTCGGGCCCGATTCCCCGCTGCTCACACTACCTGTTTTCGGGTAGGTTTTTCTGCGCCTTTTTCTGTGCCGATTTCGGCAGTGTAGGCGTGCTCGAAGGCTGGACCAGAAAGGAACGCGGTGACCAGTTCCCAAGCCGGTTCCGAGGGGCCTCCGCGTATCGTGCTGATCGCCGCACTGGTGCTGGCCGTCGGCGCGATCGGCGTCTTTTTGGCGATCGCCGCAACCCGCCAGGCCCGGCTGCCTCCCGTCGCCATCGCCGCCGCGCCCGCGCCGCACGCGCAGGATCCCGCTTGCCGGGCGCTGCTGCAAGCGTTGCCTCCGCGCCTCGGCGATTACCGACGGGTTCCCGTTGCGCCACCTGAACCCGAGGGCACCGCCGCCTGGCTGGGCCGTTCCGACGGCGAACCCGTGGTGTTGCGCTGCGGGCTGGATCGACCGCCGGACTTCGTCGTCGGTTCGCCGATCGAGGTCGTGGACCGGGTGCAGTGGTTCCGGGTTCGCCAAGGCGACCGCTCGACCTGGTACGCCGTCGACCGGCCGGTCTATGTGGCGTTGACCTTGCCGCCGGGGTCGGGGCCCACGCCGATCCAGGTAGTGTCCGAGCTGATCGATCTCACTATGGCGGCGGTGCCGATCAGGCCGGGCCCGACCTAGCTGTTGCGACAACTGGCCAGATTTTGGACTGCGAAAGTGCAACTGGCGACGCCCACACTCCGGGCGAAATAGGTCGGCAGTTGCACTTTCGCGGGCGTCCGGTTAATGCAGACCGACTCCGCGCGCCAGCGCCGTCTCGACCATCGTCGCCAGCAGGGCCGGGTAGTCGACGCCACTGGCCGCCCACATCCGCGGGTACATCGAGATCGCGGTGAATCCTGGCATCGTGTTGATCTCGTTGATCAGCGGTCCGTCGTCGGTGAGGAAGAAGTCCACCCGGGCCAGGCCCTGGCAGTCGATCGCCGCGAAAGCCCGGATGGCCAGGTCACGGATCGCGTCGGCGATCTCGTCGTCGATCTTTGCGGGCACGTCGAGTTCGGCGGCGTCGTCGAGATATTTGGTGGCGAAGTCGTAGAAAGGGTCCTCGCGTCCGCGCACCCCGAGCACCCGGATTTCCCCCACCGCGCTGGCCTGCACCGCGCCATCCGGAAATTCGAGCACCCCGCATTCCAGCTCCCGGCCGACGATCGCGGCCTCGACAATCACCTTCGGGTCATGGTCGCGGGCCCGGGCGATCGCGACGGGCAGCTGCTCCCAGCTGGTCACCCGACTGACACCGATCGATGAGCCGCCGCGCGCGGGCTTGACGAAGACCGGCAGGCCGAGCCGCTCCCGCTGCTCGGGGTCCAGCGTCGGCTGCGACGGTCGCAGCACCGCGTAGCCACCCACCGGAAGCCCCTCGGCCGCCAGTAACTTCTTGGTGAACTCCTTGTCCATGCCCGCCGCGCTGGCCAACACGCCGGACCCGACATAGGGCACCCCGGCCAGTTCCAGCAGCCCCTGCAGGGTGCCATCTTCGCCGAACGGACCGTGCAATACCGGAAACACCACGTCTACACAGGCGAGTACCTCACCGCCGCCGGGTGCCAGCGACACCAGCTGGCCGGCGCGCTGCGGATCAGCCGGCAACGCCAGCTCGGCTCCCGATGCCGGGCTGACCTGCGGCAGCCGGCGGTCGGTGATCGCCAGCGCGTCCAGGTCGGCGCCGGTGAGTAGCCACGAGCCGTCCGGGGTGATCCCGACCGCGACCACGTCGAACCGCTGCGGGTCCAGATTGCGCAGGATGCTGCCCGCCGACACGCAGGAGATGGCGTGCTCGTTGCTGCGTCCGCCGAACACGACGGCGACGCGGACTCGGCCACCGGAGCCGGGCGGTCTGCGGGCACTCACAACCTAGCCAGGCTACCGTCTGGGTGCGGACCGGTCGGTGTCATTCCGGCTTGGTGCTGCGACCCAACAGCAGAAGAACCGCCTCACCGACGGAGAGCCCTTTGTGACAGACCCGGTGCACCGCGTCGGTGAGCGGCATCTCGACGTCGTAACTGGCCGCCAGCGCCAGCACTGATTCGCACGACGTCACCCCCTCCACAACGCGGCTGTCACGCGCCCGCAGGGCCGACTCCATCGTGCCGCCGCGGCCCAGGCATTCCCCGAAGGACCGGTTGCGGGACTGCGGCGACGTGCAGGAGGCCACCAAGTCACCCACCCCGGCCAAACCGGCCAGCGTCGCGGCCTTGGCCCCCAGCGCGATCCCAAGCCGCATGATCTCGGCCAGCCCCCGGGTGATGATCGCGGCCGCGGTGTTATCGCCCAGACCCACGCCGGCCGCCATCCCGCACGCCAGGGCGATGACGTTCTTACACGCCCCGCCGATCTCGGTGCCGATCACGTCGGCGTTGGTGTACGGCCGAAAGTACCTGGTGCTCAACGCGCGTTGCAAGGCGACCGCCCGGCCGGAGTCACTGCAGGCGATGACGGTCGCTGCCGGTTGTTCTGCGGCGATTTCGTTGGCCAGATTGGGTCCGGAAAGCACTACGACTTGCGCCGGGTCGACACCGGTCACCGCGACGATGACCTGGCTCATCCGCATCAGCGTGCCCAGCTCGATCCCCTTGGCCAGACTCACCAGGGTGACATCGGGGCTGAACAAGCCGGCCCACTGCTCGACATTGGCGCGCATTGTCTGCGCCGGCACGCCCAGCAGCACCGTCGACGCACCGTCGAGCGCCTCGGCGGCATCGGCGGTGGCGTGGATGCCCGCCGGCAGTTGCACACCGGGGAGATAGCCGTGGTTGTGCCGGGTGGCGGTGATCTCGGCGGCGACGTCGGCGCGGCGCGACCACAGTGTCACCTGGCTGCCGGCGTCGGCCAGCACCTTGGCCAGCGCCGTACCCCACGCGCCCGCGCCCATCACCGCGACGCCGCCGTCCAAGCCGGGCATCTACTCCCCTTCTCGTCGTGCGATGCTGCCGTCCCCGGGGACTTCACCTTAATCCGGCGACGGTGCCAAGCACGCAGCGCAATGAAGAACGGCCCGACCGACAGCACTCGATGAGCCGCGCTGGCAGGATAGCCCCATGAACCGCGCCGGCGACGATGCAGAGCGAAGCGATGAGGAGGAGCGGCGCCCATGAACCGCGCCGGCGACGATGCAGAGCGAAGCGATGAGGAGGAGCGGCGCCCATGAACCCCGCCGGCGACGTCGGATTGATCGTCGCCGTCAAGCGACTGGCCTCGGCCAAGACCCGGCTGGCTCCGGTGTTCTCCGCGCGGACCCGAGAAACCGTGGTCTTGGCGATGCTGGTGGACACCCTTACGGCGGCGACACGTGTCGGTTCGCTGCGCTCGGTGACTGTCATCACCCCCGACGATGCCGCCGCGGCCGCGGCAGCCGACCTCGGCGCCGAGGTGCTAGCCGATCCCACCCCGCAAGATCACCCCGACCCGCTCAACAACGCGATCGCGGCGGCTGAGCGCACGTTGGCCACTTCGGTACCCAATATCGCTGTGCTGCAAGGTGATCTACCGGCACTTCAGACCCAGGAACTCGCCGAGGCGATCGCTGCAGCGCGCCACTACTCGCGCAGTTTCGTCGCCGACCGGCTGGGTAGCGGAACAGTCTTACTATGTGCCTTCGGGACTGCGCTTGACCCCCGGTTCGGGCCGGATTCGGCCGGGCGTCACCGACATTCGGGCGCGATCGAACTGACCGGGGCGTGGCCCGGGCTGCGCTGCGATATTGACACACCCGACGATCTGGCGACTGCCCGCCGTCTGGGGGTCGGCGCGGCGACCACGCGGGCGGTCGCACTGAGAACGCGCTGACAGCTCCTGGCGACAGCGACGCCAGTCCCCGTTGGCGACAGCGCCGCCGATGCGCAATGATCTCACAGTGACCGATATCGAGGACCGGGAAAGTCCAGACGTCCCCGAAGCCGATTCCCGCCCCGCGGCAAGCACGCAGCACGCCGATGACTCGGCGCCGAGCGCACCGCCCGCTGCGACCGCGGCCACCGTCGACGATCAGCTACCCGAACACCGCTACCTCAATCGGGAGCTGAGTTGGCTGGACTTCAACGCGCGGGTGCTCGCGCTGGCCGCGGACACCTCGCTGCCCTTGCTGGAACGGTTGAAGTTTCTGGCGATTTTCGCCTCCAACCTCGACGAGTTCTACATGGTCCGGGTCGCCGGGCTCAAGCGCCGCGACCAGATGGGCTTGTCGGTGCGTTCGGCCGACGGACTGACTCCGCGCGAGCAGCTGCGTCGCATCAGCGAACAAAGCCAGCAGATCGCCAGCAGACATGCCCGGGTATTCCTGGACTCGGTGCGGCCGGCGCTCGCCGAGCACGGCATTTACATCGTCACCTGGGCCGACCTTAACGAGGCGGAGCGCAGTCAGCTATCGGCTTATTTCCACGAGCAGGTCTTCCCGGTCCTGACACCCTTGGCCGTAGATCCCGCCCACCCGTTTCCGTTCGTCAGCGGGTTGAGCCTGAACCTTGCCGTCACGGTCAAGCGGCCCGACGACGGTGGCCACCACTTCGCCCGGGTTAAGGTGCCCGACAACGTCGATCGCTTCGTCAAACTGAGGCCCCGTGACGGCTCCGAGGACTGCACCGACACAAGCGAAGTCCGGTTCCTGCCGGTGGAGGAGCTGATCGCGGTTTTTCTTCCGGTGCTGTTCCCCGGTCTGGAGATCGTCGAGCATCACGTATTCCGCATCACCCGCAACGCCGACTTCGAGGTCGAAGAGGACCGCGACGAGGATCTGCTGCAGGCACTCGAACGAGAACTGGCGCGACGACGGTTCGGTTCACCGGTGCGCCTCGAAGTGTCCGACGACATGACCGAGCACATGTTGGAGTTGCTGCTGCGCGAACTCGACGTGGATCCCGGTGATGTCATCGCGGTATCCGGACTACTCGATCTCGCGTCGTTGTGGCAGATCTATGACTTGGATCGGCCGGCGCTCAAGGATCGCCCATTCGTGCCGGCGACCCCGCCTGCGTTCGCCGAGCGGGAGACTCCCAAAAGCATCTTCGCCACCTTGCGGGAAGGCGATGTGTTGGTGCACCATCCGTACGACTCGTTTTCCACCAGCGTGCAGCGATTTATCGAGCAGGCCGCCGCAGACCCCGACGTGCTGGCAATCAAGCAGACGCTGTACCGCACTTCCGGCGATTCGCCGATCGTGCGGGCGCTCATCGAGGCCGCTGAGGCCGGCAAGCAGGTGGTGGCTCTGGTTGAGATCAAAGCGCGGTTCGATGAGCAAGCCAATATTCAGTGGGCACGGGCGCTGGAGCAGGCGGGCGTGCACGTGGCATACGGGCTTGTCGGGCTCAAAACGCACTGCAAGACCGCGCTGGTGGTGCGTCGCGAAGGCGCCGCCATCCGGCGTTACTGCCATATCGGAACCGGCAACTACAACAGCAAGACAGCCCGACTCTACGAAGACATCGGGCTGTTCACCGCCGACCCGGATATCGGCGCTGACCTCACCGACCTGTTCAACTCCCTTACCGGTTACTCGCGCAAGCTGTCCTACCGCAACCTTCTCGTGGCCCCGCACGGGATTCGCACGGGCATCATCGAGCGCGTCGAGCGCGAGGTCGCGACCCACCGTGACACGGGCAACGGACGCATCCGACTCAAACTCAATTCGCTGGTCGACGAGCAGGTTATCGATGCGCTGTATCGCGCGTCGCAGGCCGGAGTGCGTGTGGAGATCGTCGTGCGCGGCATCTGTGCGCTGCGCCCGGGCGCGAAGGGCTTTTCGGAGAATATCGTCGCACGATCGATTCTCGGCCGCTTCCTGGAGCACTCGCGGATCTTCCATTTCCGCGCGATCGACGAATTCTGGATCGGCAGCGCCGACATGATGCATCGCAACCTCGACCGGCGTGTCGAGGTGCTGGCTCAGGTCAAGGATCCGCGGCTGACCGCTCAACTCAACGACGTCTTCGAATCCGCCCTGGATCCCGCCACCCGCTGCTGGGAGCTGGGACCAGACGGACAGTGGACCGCGGCACCGCAGGACGGGCACACTGTCCGCGACCATCAGGTGTTGTTGATGGAGCGGCACCGCAGTCCGTGACGGGCGCGTAATCTTAACCCCTCCGGTCGTGGTGCGTGTCGAGCCCGGATTGAGCTGCAGGAGTTGAGGTGCCGATAGAGACACCGCGGTATCGCTCGGCGCACCGAACGGTCAGTGCGGCCGGCGCGGTGCTGTGGCGGCCGAGCGACCACGATTGTGCGGTGGAAGTCGCATTGGTCCATCGCCCCCGCTACGACGATTGGTCGCTGCCCAAAGGCAAAGTCGACGTCGGTGAGATCGAACCGGTGACCGCGGCCCGTGAGGTCTTCGAAGAGACCGGCCATCGGGTTCATCTGGGCCGACGAATCGCGCGGGTGAGCTACCCTATCGAGCGCGGCACCAAGAAAGTGCGGTATTGGGCAGCGCGCAGTCTCGGGGGGAATTTCTCCCCGAACTACGAAGTCGATGCCTTGGTCTGGTTGCCTGTTCCCGCGGCGATCAACAAGCTGTCCTACCCGCCGGATCGCAAGGTCTTGCGCCGATTCGCCAAATATCCGGTAGATACTCAGACCGTAATCGTGGTGCGACACGGGTCTGCGGGGAGTAAGTCACGGTTCAAAGGTGAGGACGCCATGCGGCCGCTGGACAAGAAAGGCCGCGCGCAGGCCGAGGCTCTGGTCGGGCCGCTGCTCGCGTTCGGCGCCAGCGAGGTGCACGCGGCCGATCGGCTCCGGTGTCATCAGACGATGGAGCCCTTGGCTCAGGAGCTGGGAGTCGCCATCACCAACGAGCCCGCGCTGACCGCGGAGGCGTACGCCGAAAACCCCAAACGTGCGCGGCATCGCGTCCTGCAAATCGCTGGCCTTCGTGACGATCCGGGCCGAGACGCGGCTCCTGTCTCGCAGGGGGCGGGCCGGCAGGCGTTTCCAGCGCGCGTACCGGCAATCTGCACGCAGGGCGAGGTAATACCTGACCTGATTGCCTGGTGGTGTGCGCGCGACGGTGTGCGCCCGGACAACTCCCGCAACCGCAAAGGCAGCATGTGGGTGCTGTCGCTCTCGGACGGCCGCCTGGTTGCCGCCGATCACATCAGCAGCGCACTGGCCGACGGCGCCGCCACCTGAGACACCGTCCCGCCGCGGATGGCGAAGTCCGCGGCGAAACCGCGTGCCAAATAAATTACCTGCGGCCGCGCCGGGCTGTGGCCTTCTTGGCCGGTGCCTTGCTGGCGTTCCGCTTAGCGGCGGTCTTTTTGGCCGGCGCTTTGGTTGCCGCCGCGCGGCTTGCCTTGGCGACGGTTTTCTTCACTGCGGCGGTAGCTCTTTTGGCAGGGGCCTTCGCGGCTGCTGTCTTGGCAGCTGCCCGCTTGACGACGGCCTTCTTTGCCGGCGCTTTGGTTGCCGCAGCCTTGCGCGCCGGAGCCTTGGCGGCCGCCTTCTTCACCGCTTTCGTGGCCGGTGTTTTCTTCGCAGCCTTCTTAGTCGCACTCGCGCCCACACCGCGTTTGACGGCCGGGCCCTCCGCCGGGAGACGCTGCGCACCTGACACAACTGCTTTGAATTGGGCCCCTGGGCGGAATGCCGGCACTAAAGTCGGCTTGACCTTCACCGTCTCGCCAGTACGCGGATTGCGAGCGACCCGCGCTGCGCGACGCCGCTGTTCGAATACGCCGAACCCGGTAATGGTGACGCTGTCGCCCTTGTGTACTGCACGCACAATGGTGTCGACTACGTTCTCGACGGCGGCAGTAGCCGACCGACGATCCGTACCCATTTTCGAGGTGAGTACGTCGATGAGCTCTGCTTTGTTCATCCAAACCCTCCGAAGTCAGTGGCCCTCGTTGGACCGACTAGAGGACACGGTAAACCCTCACGCGGCTGATATCCAAGAGCCACGCGCAATTTCAGAGAAGATCCGATGGATTTTTTGGAATCCGGTTGCCGCCCTTGGGTGGTGGTACGGCTCTCAAATAGGCCCGTAGAGGCCGTGGAATTCGACCCCGGTCGGCAGGTCAGGGAGCAGGCGCAGTGCGAGGTTTCCAGGCCGGTCTGGCCGCCTCGAAAGACTCTATGTGGTCGAGTTTCCGCAGCGTAAGGGCTATATCGTCGAGTCCTTCGCTCAGTCGCCAGGCGGTGTAGTCATCAATCTTGAATGGCACCATCACCGTTGCCGCGGCTACATTTCGATCTTGAAGATTGACAGTGATTTCCAGCCCCGGGCTGCCCTCGATGAGTTTCCACAACAGTTCCACGTCGTCCTGAGCCACTTCGGCTGCTAGCAGACCAGCCTTGCCGGCGTTCCCGCGGAAAATGTCGCCGAAGCGCGACGAGATCACTACCCGGAATCCGTAGTCCATCAGCGCCCAGACGGCGTGCTCGCGGGACGACCCGGTGCCGAAATCGGGGCCGGCGACCAAGACTGAGCCCTTGTCGAACGGGCTGAGATTGAGCACGAACGACGGGTCCGTGCGCCAGCGGGCGAACAGTCCGTCCTCGAATCCCGTTCGAGTCACGCGCTTCAAATACTCCGCCGGAATAATCTGGTCGGTATCGACATTGGACCTCCGGAGCGGCACTCCGATACCGGTGTGAGTGTGAAAGGGTTCCATCGCCATCCTTTTCTGTTATGTCAGTCCAGATCGGCCGGGGCCGCCAGTTTCCCGCGTATCGCGGTCGCGGCGGCGACAGCCGGAGAGACGAGATGGGTGCGACCGCCCTTGCCCTGCCGCCCTTCGAAGTTGCGGTTGGACGTCGCCGCGCACCGCTGTCCCGGGGCAAGCTGATCGGGGTTCATGCCCAGGCACATCGAGCACCCCGGCTGCCGCCACTCGGCGCCGGCGGCCATAAAGATCTCGTCCAGGCCTTCTGCGTGCGCTTGCTCCCGCACCCGCATGGAACCCGGAACAACCAGCATCCGCACGCCGTCGGCCACCTTCCGGCCGCGAAGCACGTGGGCCGCCGCCCGCAGATCCTCGATGCGGCCATTGGTGCACGACCCCACGAACACCGCGTTGACCGCGATTTCACGCATCGGCGTCCCGGGTCGAAGATCCATGTATGCCAACGCCTTCTCGGCGGCCTGCCGCTGGGCGTCGTCGACCATCAGCTCCGGGTCGGGCACGGCGCCCGCCAGCGGAACCCCCTGAGCGGGATTGGTGCCCCAGGTGACGAAAGGACTCAGCGAGGCGGCGTCGACATAGACCTCCTTGTCGAATTCGGCGCCGTCGTCGGTGCGCAGCCGCTCCCAGTGAGCCACCGCGGCATCCCAGGCCGCACCCGTCGGCGCATGCGGACGAGCCCGCAAGAACTCGTAGGTCGTGGCGTCGGGTGCCACCATTCCCGCGCGGGCGCCGGCTTCGATGCTCATATTGCACATCGTCATCCGGGCTTCCATCGACAACGATTCGACGGCGCTTCCCCGGTATTCGATCACGTGCCCCTGTCCGCCGGCGGTGCCGATCTCAGCGATCACCGACAAGATCACATCCTTGGCGGTGACTGCGTCGGGTAACTCCCCCTCGATGTTGACCGCCATCGTCTTGAACGGCCACACGGGCAGGGTCTGGGTGGCCAGTACGTGCTCGACCTCGGACGTGCCGATGCCGAAGGCTAGTGCGCCGAACGCGCCGTGAGTCGAGGTGTGACTGTCGCCACAAACGATCGTCATTCCCGGTTGCGTCAGGCCCAATTGGGGTCCGACGACATGCACGATGCCTTGTTCGGTATCACCCATCGGATGGAGTCGGACACCGAATTCGGCGCAGTTGCGCCGCAGCGTCTCGACCTGGTTGCGCGATACCGGGTCGGCGATCGGCTTGTCGATGTCCAGCGTTGGCACGTTGTGGTCCTCGGTGGCCAGCGTCAGGTCCGGACGCCGCACCCGGCGCCCGGCCAGCCGCAGACCGTCGAAAGCTTGCGGACTGGTGACTTCGTGCACGAGGTGCAGATCGATGTAGATCAGATCCGGCTCGCTCCCATCGCCGGACACCACCACGTGGTCGTCCCAAACCTTCTGCGCCAGGGTGCGCGGCCCCCGGATAACCGGGCCGGTTGGTGTCGTCATCTCGATGCCTTGCTCTCAGTATGCGAGAAGTTAGTATCTCTTTGTGAGACAGGATAGCGGTATCGGCGTTCTCGACAAAGCCGTGGGAGTGCTCTACGCGGTCGCGGAATCGCCATGCGGATTGGCCGAATTGTGTGCCCGGACCGGTCTGCCACGAGCGACCGCGCACCGATTGGCCGCCGGCTTGGCAGTGCATCGCCTGCTGACCCGCGACGGCGCGGGCCGGTGGCTACTGGGACCGGCGGTAACCGAACTTGCGGCGCAGGTCAACGACCCATTACTGGACGCCGCCGCCGTGGTACTCCCGCGACTTCGCGACATCACTGCCGAAAGCGTCCAGTTGTACCGCCGCGAGGGCAACTGGCGGATCTGTGTAGCCGCAGTGGAACCGCCTGCGGGTCTTCGCGATACAGTTCTGGTTGGCGCCCGGCTGCCGATGACGGCGGGATCGGGCGCCAAGGTGCTGTTGGCCTACAGCGACGCTGCGACCCAGCGGGCCCTGCTGACCGAGGCGACGTTCACCGGCCGAACACTGGCCGAGGTCCGCCGGCGCGGCTGGGCGCAAAGCGTGGCCGAGCGCGAGCCTGGAGTGGCGAGCGTATCCGCGCCGGTGCGTAACGCCCGCGGTGAGGTGATCGCCGCGATCTCGGTTTCGGGTCCGATCGACCGCATGGGACGGCACCCCGGGGAGCGTTGGGCCGCCGATCTGCTCGACGCCGCCGAGGAGCTCACCGCTCTGCTGTAACGGCGCGGGCCGTCGAGTATGCGCGGGCCCGGCTCGTGTCCGTGCCACCCGCCGGGACCAACCTGAGACACTGAGGCGCATGGGAGCGCACCAACGAGCACAGATCGTCATGTCCGACGCGGAAATCGCCGAATTCGTCGCCACCAGTCGAACCGGCACGTTGGCCACCATCGGCCCCGATGGTCAGCCACATCTGACCGCGATGTGGTACGGAGTACTCGACGGCGAAATCTGGCTGGAAACCAAAGCCAAGTCACAGAAGGCCCGCAACATCCGGCGCGATCCGCGGGTGAGTTTCCTGCTCGAAGACGGCCAAACCTATGACACACTGCGCGGGGTGTCGTTCGAAGGCGTCGCCGAGATCGTCGAGAACCCCGCTGACCTCTTCCGGGTCGGGGTCAGCGTCTGGGAGCGCTACACCGGTCCCTACACCGACGACATGAAGCCGGCGGTGGAGCAGATGATGCACAAACGAATCGCCGTGCGCATCGTCGCCCGGCGCGCCCGCTCCTGGGATCATCGCAAGCTCGGGCTGCCGCCGATGCCGGTGGGTGGATCCACCGCGCAGAACCGACCAGTAGCCCCGATGGGATTCGAACCCACGCTACCGCCGTGAGAGGGCGGCGTCCTAGGCCGCTAGACGACGGGGCCAGACTTGATCCGAGCGCTCAGCATAACGCACCGTGCTAGACGCGCCTAACGGCTTGTGGCGAGAAGCCTTTGCTGGGGTACCAGGACTCGAACCTAGAACGGCTGAACCAGAATCAGCTGTGTTGCCAATTACACCATACCCCATCGGCTGCCCAAAACTGCTGCTCACAGGGCTTTACCGTAAACCTTACCCGGGTGTGTCGACGGCTGCCTCAACTGGGCCGAGGTGCAGACTACCAAAAAATCCAGCGACCGTGCTCAGCGCTCCGCTGATGCGGCGGCTGCCCGCAATCGGGCAAGGCTGCGGTCGCGGCCGAGCAGCGCCAAGGATTCGAACAGCGGGGGGCTGACCGATGCGCCGGTGGCGGCGACCCGAATCGGGCCGAAGGCCTTGCGCGGTGTGAGCCCAAGACCCTCCAGCAGCGCACCTTTGAGCTCGGTTTCGATCCGCGCCGCGGTCCAGTCCGGCATGCCCTCCAGCGCTGCGATGGCCGCGTCGAGCACCGGGCGGGCATTCGGACCCAGCTCCTTGGCCGCCGCGGTGGGGTCGATCACATACGCGTCGTCGTCGAAGAACTTCAGCAGCTCCCAGGCATCCCCGAGGACGACGATGCGGGTCTGCACGAGACGCGCGGCAGCGCCGAAGCCGGCCTCGTCCAGGCCGGTGCGGTGACCATGCGCCTCGAAGTACTCGCGAAGCCTGTTCGTGAAGTCGTCGGGGTCCAGCAGCCGGATGTGCTCGGCATTGATGGCGTCCGCCTTCTTCTGGTCGAACCTGGCGGGGTTGGCGTTGACGTCAACGACGTCGAACGCGGCCACCATCTCGTCGAGGCTGAACACGTCGCGGTCACCGGAGATCGACCAGCCCAGCAAAGCAAGATAATTCAACAAACCCTCGGGAATGAAGCCCCGGTCGCGGTGGGCAAACAAGTTCGATTGTGGATCTCGTTTGGACAGCTTCCTGGTGCCTTCACCTAAAACCGTGGGCAGGTGTGCGAACTGGGGTATCTGTTCGGCTACTCCGATGCGGATCAATGCCTGATAGAGCGCTATCTGCCGCGGTGTCGACGACAGCAGGTCCTCACCGCGCAGCACGTGGGTGATCTTCATCGACGCGTCATCGACGGGATTGACCAACGTGTACAACGGCTGCCCGGTTGCGCGGGTCAACGCGAAATCGGGCACCGAACCCGCCGCGAAGGTGGTCGGTCCGCGCACCAGGTCGTCCCAGCTCAGATCGTCATCGGGCATCCGCAACCGCACCACGGGTTTGCGGCCCTCGGCCAGATACCGGGCGCGCTGCTCCTCGGTCAGATCGCGGTCGTAGTTGTCGTAGCCCAGCTTGGGGTTGCGGCCGGCCGCCCGGTGACGCGCCTCGACCTCTTCGGGAGTGGAGAACGCGTGATACGCCTCGCCGGCCGCCAGCAGCCGCGCCACGACCTCGCGGTAGAGGTCGCCGCGCTGCGACTGCCGGTAAGGACCGTAGGGCCCGCCCACCTCCGGGCCCTCGTCCCAATCGAGGCCCAACCAGCGCAACGCGTCCAGCAGCGCCCGATAGCTTTGCTCGCTGTCGCGTTGAGGGTCGGTATCCTCTATGCGGAAGACGAAGGTGCCCCCGGTGTGTCGGGCGTAGGCCCAGTTGAACAGCGCGGTGCGGATCAGCCCGACGTGGGGAATGCCCGTGGGTGATGGGCAGAACCGGACACGAACACCCGACGTCACGACTTTCCTTTTCGGACAACAGGGTTCACCAGAGTGCCAATGCCTTCGACAGTGATGCTGACGGTGTCGCCGTCCTCGAGGGGGCCGACTCCCTCAGGCGTGCCGGTCAAGATGAGATCGCCGGGTAGCAGGGTCATCACCGCCGAGATCCACGCCACGATCTCGCCGATGCCGTGGATCATCTTCGAGGTGCGGCTGCACTGCTTGATCTGGCCGTTGACCTCGGTGCGCAGTTCGAGATCGGTCGGGTCGATGTCGGTGACGATCCAGGGTCCCACGGGACAGAACGTGTCGTGGCCCTTCGCCCGTGTCCACTGGCCGTCCGCCTGCTGCTGATCCCGGGCGGTGACGTCGTTGGCGATGGTGTATCCCAGGATGGCATCGGCGGCCTTTTCAGCCGTGATGTCCTTGCAGGGCCGGTTGACCACCGCCGCCAGCTCGCCCTCGAAATGGACCAGTGATGCGTTGTGGGGCAATCTGATTGGAACGTTCGGTCCGATGATCGCAGTATTGGGCTTGAGGAAAATTATCGGATCGGGTGGGTTAGGGCTACCCATCTCGGCGATGTGCGCACGGTAGTTCTTGCCGACGCAGACCACCTTGCCGGCCAGCATCGGAGCCAGCAGGCGCACATCGGCCAGCGGCCAGGAGCGGCCGGTGAACGTTGGTGTGCCGAAAGGATGCTCGGCGACCTCGCGGGCAATCATCCCGGCCGGGTCCTGCAGCTCACCTTCAATGCTGACGAAGGCGACACCGTCCGGGCTGGCGATTCGGCCGAGGCGCATTCGCTCAAGCCTAGGAGCGTGGGTCGGTGACAGTTCATGCGGGTCCGGCGCTGCGCGACGCTGGTCTGGTGTCATGCTGCGGACTACTGTCGTCGCGGTGACCGACACTGCGGATCTCGACCTGCGTGCCCCTACCGTGGCCGACGGGCCGGCGCTGTGGCGGCTGGCCGCTAACAGCCCCGCCCTGGATGTGAACTCCGCCTACGCGTATCTGCTGTGGTGCCGCGACTTCGCCCAGACGTCGGTGATCGCGACTCTCGACGGTAGCCCGGTCGGGTTCGTCACCGGCTATCGGCGCCCCGACCAGCCCGACACGCTGATGCTGTGGCAGGTTCTGGTCGCCGCCGCCCATCGCGGCGCCGGCACCGCCGGCCGGATGATCGACCACATGGTGCGGCGGCTGCACCCCGACGGCGTCACCCACCTGGAGGCGTCGGTGACCCCGGGGAATCTGGCCAGCCAGCGGCTCTTCGAGGCCTTCGCCCGCCGCTGGCGTGCCCGGTTGGAGCGCAGCGAATTGTTCGGCACCGACCTTTTCCCCGATCAACACGCGTCAGAAATCCTGTTTCGGATCGGCCCCCTTCGGGTACCTCAGCAACGCTGATTAGAGCACAGGCTGTCACGGGTTATCGCTAGGGTGCTGGGTGCGCGACGAGATCCCCGGCGGACCGGGCGAGGGACATATCGAGCGGGGTGATAGGCCGACAAGTACGACGACTGGCACGTCCTACGCGCAGTCGTTTTCGTCTGTGCCAACCCGAAGGCGCACGAAAACCTCCGCTGCCGGTGTCTGCTGCCGTACTGACTCGGCCCGTCGTTTCGTTCTGTTGTGTTGCACATGCGGACGGAAGGTATATCCGAATTGAGTATTTTCGAAGCACTCGAGTCAGAGGTACGCAGCTATTGCCGATCCTGGCCGGTGGTGTTCGACCGGGCGTCGGGCTGCCACCTGTGGGACAGCGACGGACGACGGTATCTGGACTTTTTCTCCGGCGCGGGCGCCCTCAACTACGGCCACAATCACCCCCGGCTCAAGTCGGCTTTGCTTGACTATCTGACCGCCGACCGGGTGGTGCACAGCCTCGACATGAGCACCGTCGCCAAAGCCGCGTTCCTGGAGCGGTTCGACGAGGTGATCCTGCGGCCCCGCGGCCTGGACTACAAGGTGCAGTTCCCCGGGCCGACGGGCACCAATGCGGTGGAGTCGGCGTTGAAGCTGGCCCGCAGGATAACCCGCCGGGAAAGTGTGATCAGCTTCACCAACGCCTTTCACGGGATGACCCTGGGGGCGCTCAGTGTCACCGGCAACTCGATGAAGCGCGGTGGCGCCGGCATTCCGTTGGTGCATGCCACGCCGATGCCCTACGACCACTACCTCGACGACCGCGTGCCGGACTTCATGTGGTTTGAGCGGCTGCTGGAGGATACCGGCAGCGGCCTCAACCAGCGGGCCGCCGTCATCGTCGAGACCGTCCAGGGCGAGGGCGGCATCAACGTGGCGCGCCTGGAGTGGTTGCGCGGGCTGGCCGAGCTCTGCCGTCGCCACGACCTGTTGCTGATCGTCGACGATGTGCAGATGGGCTGCGGGCGCACCGGCCCGTTCTTCAGCTTCGAGGCGGCCGGTATCGTCCCTGACATCGTCTGCCTGGCCAAATCGATCAGCGGTTACGGGCTGCCCATGGCGCTGACCTTGTTCCGTCCCGAACTCGACCAGTGGGAGCCCGGTGAGCACAACGGGACTTTCCGCGGCCACAACCCGGCGTTCGTGACCGCCGCCGCCGCGCTCGACTTCTGGAGCGGCGACCAGCTGACCAAAAACGTGCTGCGCAAGGGTGAACACGTCGAACGGATGCTGGACGACATGGTCGGGGAAGTCGAGGGAGTCCGGGTGCGCGGGCGCGGTCTGGTCCAAGGGGTGGCGTTCGATCGTCCCGAGCTGGCGACCGCGGTGTGCCGGGAGGGCTTCGGCAGGGGGCTGCTGCTGGAGACGTCGGGCGCCCGAAGCGAGGTCGTCAAACTGATGCCGCCGCTGCTGATCGACGACGCCGAACTCGATCAAGGCCTGCAGATCGTGGCCGAGTCGGTCGAGGCGGTCGTTTCCCGCGAACTGGTCGGCGCGGCCGGACGGGGCGCTCGATGATCGTCCGCACGCTGGCGCAGATCGAGGGAACCGACCGTGACGTGCAAGCCTCGACCTGGCGCAGCCGGCGGTTGCTGCTCGCCCGCGACGGCCAGCCATTCTCGATGCACGACACCGTGCTCTAAGCCGGAACCGAGACCGCCATGTGGTACGCCCACCACGTCGAGGCGGTGTACTGCGTCGGCGGTGAAGGCGAGCTGATCAATGACGAGACCGGCGAAACGCATCCGCTGCGGGACGGGTCGCTGTACCTGCTCGACGGCCACGAGCACCATCGGGTGCGGGCCCGTACCGAGTTGCGGATGGTCTGCGTATTCAACCCGCCGTTAACCGGGCAGGAGGTACACGACGACGACGGCGCCTACCCGCTCATCGTCGAGAAGGCGCCCGAGTGATTGACAGCTATCCGACCAGGAACTGTCTGCACGCCGGAATTCACCCCCGCCGCGACCCGGTGGTGTGGGCAGCGCCCGACAGCCCCCATCACCAGGGTCCGCTCACCCAGCAGGCGCTCAACAGTTTCGCCGCCGACGGTTTTTTGGCCGTCGACTGCCTACTTGCGGGCGACGTCGTTGCCGACCTGCGCACCGAGCTCGACGCGCTGCGGGCTGACCCGGTACTTGCCGACGACGAACGTTCGGTGCTCGAGCCCGACAGCCGCGACGTTCGGTCGATCTTCGAGGTCCACCGGCTGAACCGGGCGTTCGCCGCGCTGGTCGCCAGTCCCGTTCTGCTCGGCCCGGTCCGCCAGCTGCTCGGTTCGGATGTGTATGTGCACCAGAGCCGGGTCAACTTCAAGCCCGGTTTCAACGGCCAGGACTTCTACTGGCACTCCGACTTCGAGACATGGCACGCCGAGGACGGCATGCCCGCGCCGCGGGCGGTCAGCGTGTCCATCACGTTGACCGAGAACCTCGCCTGCAACGGGCCGATGATGATCATCCCCGGCTCACACCGGTGGTTCGTGTGCTGCCCGGGGGAGACACCGGTGGACCACTACCGCTCGTCGCTGCGCCGTCAAGAGATCGGCACGCC
Source organism: Mycobacterium sp. (assembly GCF_008709575.1). Lineage (GTDB taxonomy): Bacteria > Actinomycetota > Actinomycetes > Mycobacteriales > Mycobacteriaceae > Mycobacterium. The sequence continues at coordinate 4,958 of NZ_VYIK01000016.1, read as the reverse complement.
CGACAACGACAGCGTCAGCTGGCTGGCGTCCCAAGGGGGTATCCGGCAGTTCACCGGTGCGGCCGGCTCGGCGGTGTTTTTCGATTGCAACGCCATGCACGGGTCGAACAGCAACATCACCCCACGCTCGAATGTGTTCATCGTCTACAACAGCGTCGAGAACACGCTGGTCGAACCGTTCGGTGCACCCGCGCCGCGGCCCACCTTCGTCGCGAGCCGCAACTTCGACCCGCTCTGAAGTCGTCCGCGCTGGCCGTCGTCGAGTTTTCCGTCGTCGCAGGTGTTTCGTCTTCTCTGCGCGCCGCCGGCCTATGCGACGATAGGGCGAATGACGACGCACTCGATGGGTACCGGGGCGCGCTGGTCGATGGTAGTCATCTCGCTCGGGGCCACGTTGTGCGCGTTCACGTTCATCAACGGTGTGGCGTTCCTGATCCCCGCGCTGCAGGTCGAGCGCGGCAGCACCCTCGCCCAGGCCGGCTTGCTGTCATCGATGCCCAGCTTCGGTATGGTCGTCACGTTGATCGGCTGGGGCTATCTGGTGGACCGGATCGGCGAACGGATCGTTCTCACCGCCAGTTCTGCCCTGACCGCCGTGGGCGCCTACAGCGCGGCGTCGGTGCACTCGCTGGTCGTCGTCGGGGCGTTTCTCTTTTTCGGCGGCATGGCCGCCGCCGGCTGCAACAGCGCCAGCGGCCGGCTGGTGACCGGTTGGTTCCCGCCCCACCAGCGCGGCTTGGCAATGGGAGTGCGGCAGGCCGCCCAGCCGCTGGGCATCGCACTGGGCGCCGCGGTGATGCCCGAGCTGGCCGAGCGGGGCCTCTCGGCGGCCCTGATGTTCCCCGCGCTGGTGTGTACGGTGTCCGCGGCCGCCTGCGCCATCGGGATCGTCGATCCGCCGCGCAAGACCCGGGCGGCAGCCACCGACGAGGAACTGACCAACCCGTACCGCGAGTCGACGCTGCTGTGGCGAATCCATGCCGTGTCGGCGTTGCTGATGGTGCCTCAAGCCGTGACTGCCACGTTTATGCTGGCCTGGTTGATGCGCGACCAGAAGTGGACGGTCGGCGCTGCCGGCGCGCTGGTGACCCTCACCCAGCTACTCGGCGCGCTGGCGCGCGTCCTGGTCGGCCGCTGGTCGGACCGCGTCGCGTCGCGACTGCGGCCACTGCGAACGCTCGCCGGCCTGGCTGCCCTGGCCATGTTCGTGCTGGCGATCAACGACCACTTCGGCTCGCCATTCGCCGAGGCGGCCATGGTCGTCGCCGCGGTGCTCGCGGTGACCGACAACGGCCTCGCGGCCACCGCGATCCCCGAATACGCCGGGCCGTTCTGGAGCGGACGCGCACTGGGCACCCAGAACACCGGCCAGCGGCTGGCGGCGGCCGCCGCCGCCCCGCTGTTCGGTGCGCTGGTCACTGCGACCGCCTATCCGGTGGGGTTCGCGGTGTGCGGGCTGACCGCGCTGGTGGCGGTCCCGTTAGTGCCGGTCAGCGCGGAGAAATCCACCAGAAAGAAGCCCCCCCGGCCCGCGCCTAGACCCGCGCGGCGATCCGGTCGCCGACTTGGTGTGTCGAAAGCGGCTCGTCGCCCCGGGTAGCCAGATGAGCCTCGACCGCACGGTCAACCCGCGCCGCCGCGGCGGCTTCGCCGACATGGGACAGCAGCAACGCCACCGACATGATTGCCGCCGTGGGGTCGGCGATGCCCTGACCGGCGATATCCGGTGCGCTGCCGTGCACCGGCTCGAACATCGACGGGTTGGTGCGACTCGCGTCGATATTGCCGCTGGCGGCCAGCCCGATGCCGCCGCACACCGCGGCGGCCAGATCGGTGATGATGTCGCCGAACAAGTTGTCGGTGACGATGACGTCGAATCGGCCCGGATCGGTGACCAGGTGGATGGTCGTGGCGTCGACGTGCTGGTAGGTGACCTCGACCTCGGGGTATGTCGCGCCGATCTCCTGCACGGTCCGCCACCACAGGGCGCCGGCGAAGGTCAGGACGTTGTTTTTGTGCACCAGGGTGAGCTGTTTGCGGCGCTCCCGGGCTCGCTCGAACGCGTAGCGCACCACCCGGCTCACACCGAACGCCGTGTTGACACTGACCTCGGTGGCCACCTCGTGCGGGGTTTCGGCCCTGATCGTGCCGCCGGTACCCGCATACGGGCCCTCGGTGCCCTCCCGGACCACGACGAAGTCGATGTCGGGATCACCGGCCAGTGGACTGCGCACACCGGGATACCGCCGCGCCGGCCTCAGGTTGATGTAGTGATCCAGCGCGAACCGCAGCCGCAGCAGTAGACCGCGCTCGAGGATGCCGCTGGGCACCGAGGGATCGCCGATCGCGCCCAGCAGAATCGCGTCGTGCGCCCGCAACTCCTCGAGTACCGAGTCGGGCAGCGCTTCCCCGGTGGCGTGATAGCGCCGCGCACCCAGGTCGTAGCTGGTCTTCTGAACCCCGGGCAGCACCGCGTCGAGGACCTTGACAGCTTCGGTGACGACCTCTGGGCCGATTCCGTCACCGGCGATGACCGCCAGTTTCATCGGCGCCGAGCTCCTGCGGTGCGGGTCACGACAGGTCAACCACTTCGAGCTTGTAGGCTTCCACGGCCGCGCTGATCGCCTCCCGCACATCGCCGGGCACGTCGTGGTTCAGCCGCAACAGGATCGTCGCGCCCGGGCCCTCGGCGTCGGCGGACAGCTGCGCGGCCTCGATGTTGATCCCGGCCGCGCCGAGCAGGGTGCCGATCTTGCCCAGCGCTCCGGGTTGGTCGACGTAGTGGATCACCAGGTTGATCCCTTCGGCGCGCAGGTCGAAGTTGCGGCCATTGATCTGCACGATCTTCTCCACCTGTTGCGGCCCGGACAAGGTGCCGGCCACGTTGACGACCGACCCGTTGGGGGCGACCGCCCGCACGTCGACGACACTGCGGTGGTTGGGGCTTTCGGTGGCCGTGCTGATCTCGGCGGCAACGCCGCGTTCCTCGGCCAGCGCCGGCGCGTTGACGAACGTCACCGGATCCTCGATCACCGCCGAGAACAGGCCGCGCAGGGCCGAGAGCCGCAGCACCTCGACATCTTCGGAGGCCAACTCGCCGCGCACCTGCACCGACAGCGACGCCGGCAGCTCATCGGACAACACACCCGCCAGCAGCCCCAGCTTGCGCACCAGGTCCAGCCAGGGCGACACCTCGTCGCTGACCACCCCGGCGCCGACGTTGACCGCGTCGGGCACGAACTCGCCGGCCAGTGCCAGCCGCACGCTCGCCGCCACGTCGGTGCCGGCCCGGTCCTGCGCCTCGTCGGTGGACGCGCCCAGGTGCGGGGTGACAACGACCTGTGGCAGGTCGAACAGCGGGCTGTCGGTGCACGGCTCGCTGGCGAACACGTCGATGCCGGCCGCCCGAACGTGCCCGCCGGCGACGGCGTCGGCCAACGCGGCCTCGTCGACGAGACCGCCGCGGGCGGCATTGACGATGATCACCCCCGGCTTGGTCTTGGCCAGCATGTCCTTGTCGATGAGCCCGGCCGTCTCGGGGGTCTTGGGCAGGTGCACCGAGATGAAATCGGCACGGGCCAACAAGTCGTCGAGAGTCAGCAGTTCGACGCCGAGCTGCGCGGCCCGTGCCGGCGACACATACGGGTCGTAGGCGACGATATGGGCGCCGAAGGCGGCGAGCCGCTGGGCAACCAATTGCCCGATGCGCCCCAGGCCGACGATTCCGGCCGTCTTGTTGACGATCTCGGTACCCGAAAACGACGAGCGCTTCCACTCGTGCGCGCGCAGCGAGGCGTCCGCCGCGGGGATCTGGCGGGCGGCCGCCAGCAACAGCGCGCAGGCATGCTCGGCGGCGCTGTGGATATTCGACGTCGGGGCATTGACCACCATCACACCGCGTTCGGTGGCGGCGTCAATGTCGACGTTGTCCAGCCCGACGCCGGCCCTGGCGACGATCTTGAGTTTGGGTGCGGCAGCCAGCACTTCGGCATCGACGGTGGTGGCCGACCGCACCAGCAGCGCGTCGGCCTCGGGCACCGCGGCCAGCAGTTTCGCGCGGTCCGGGCCGTCGACCCAGCGCACTTCGACGTCGTCACCCAACGCGGCGACGGTCGACTCGGCAAGTTTGTCGGCAATCAACACAACGGGACGGTTCACGCGGCCAGCCTAAGCGGCGATCGCCAGCGCGGCGAAGCCGGGCGCAGCGGATCGCCGCCATCGACCCCGCGGCGATCGCCAGCGCGGCGAAGCCGGGCGCAGCGGATCGCCGCCGGGGCCGATGGTGTTGGCTTAAAGGGTGGACGTCACCGTGGTCGGCAGCGGGCCCAACGGGCTGACCGCCGCCGTCATCTGCGCCCGGGCGGGACTTTCCGTGCAGGTCGTCGAGGCTCAGCCGACGTTCGGCGGTGGCGCCCGCACCGCTGCCGACCCGCAATTTCCCGGAGTAGCGCACGACATCTGCTCGGCGGTGCATCCGCTGGCGCTGGCGTCACCGTTTTTCGCGCAGTTCGACCTGGGTGCCCGCGGTGTGAGGTTGGTGGTGCCCGAGATCGCCTACGCCAACCCGCTGCCGGGCCGCCCGGCGGCGATCGCGTACCACGATCTCGAGCGCACCTGCGCGGAGTTGGAGCATGGCTCGTCGTGGCGACGCTTGCTGGGCCCACTAGTGGCCGACGCCGACGCTGTGGTGGCGCTGCTGCTCGGCGACAAGCGTTCGGTGCCTACCGCCATGCTGCCGACGATGCAGCTGGGATTGCGGATGCTGGCGCAGGGCACCGCCGCATGGGGGTCGTTGGCCGGTCTCGACGCTCAGGCATTGTTCACCGGCGTCGCCGCCCATCCCATCTCGCCGATGCCGTCGCTGGTGTCCGCGGGCGCGGGGCTGCTGCTGGCGACGCTGGCGCCCACGGTCGGCTGGCCGCTCCCGGTGGGCGGCAGCCAGGCGATCACCGATGCCC
>NZ_VYIK01000169.1 GCF_008709575.1 Mycobacterium sp. | reverse complement strand
GACTTGATGTTCCAGGCCAGGGCGGCGATGACCATGTAGGCCCAGTTGGACACCAGGTCATAAAGCGGCACCCGCAGCGCGTTGACCCCGTTTTTGAGCTGCTCGATGACGTTTTCCTGGTCGCAGCGGTCGTTGGCGCAGGCCACGACCTCGGCGGCGCTCAGGTCGGTGCGGGTGGTGATGTAGAAGAAGTAGCGGATTTCGTCGATGAGGGCCGCCTCGCCACGGGACTTGCTGATGTTTTTGCGCAGCGCGATCACCCGGTAGGGGCGGCGGCATTTGCCGGGCTGGTAGCTGAACTCGGCCACGTGCTCGCAGTTAAGCTGCAGGTTGACATAGCCGCGTTCGGTGACGATACGCCGCTTGTGGTTAGGTTCGCGCCGGCGCCGCTGCCCGCTGCGCGGCGGTGCGGGCTCGGGTCGCTGCAAGGGGGTCCAGCAGGCCTCGTCGAGCGCTTCGGCGCGGCAGCGCAGTGCGGTGTTGGCGTCCATGCCCAACAGGAAATCGACCCGGGCGGCCCATCGGTCGAAGTGCGCGGTCAACGAGAAGTCGGTGTCCCCGCGCAGGCACACCCGCTCGACATGCGGGGCGACCAGGTCGATCGCCTTGTCGATCCAGGCCGCCGCGCCGGCGTGGCTGGGCGCGTTGCCGGGCCGGTTGACCAGATACAGCACCTCCCTGGTGTTGGCCAGCGACACGATCAGCGGGGCATATCCCCAGATGCCCTTATACGACATGTCCATTCCCGCCTTGTGCTCGCCGCAGGTGGGGGCGATGGTGCCATCAACGTCGAGGTAGGCGATCGGGCCCAGCAGCTCGCGGCCCCGGCCCGCCCATAGCTGCGGGCGCACCGCGTTGATCGCCTCCATCAACGTGGCCACGTCGGCCTCGCTGAACCGGCGGCAAAAATCACCGGCCGTGGTTGGGTCCGGGATCAGGTCCGCACCCAGGGCGTTCATGTAGGCGCTGTCGTGACGCAGCCGTTCGATGTCTTCGAGCCGGGTGCCGCCGCAGGCCACGTTGTAGGCCAGGTTCAGCACGTGGTCGGACTCGTGATAAGGCAGGTGCACCTTGAGCAACCGCAAGTCCTCGTCGATGCGCTCAACCAGCCCCAGCCGGGTGACCAGCCGATGCACCGCGGCGATCCCGCCGAAGGCGGTGGCGTCGATGTTGGCGCCAACTTCGTAATGCACCGCGCCCGAGTTCAGCATCGGCCTGGGCTGCGCGCCCCAGCACCCCGCCCGCGCGTGCCCCGCCGCCACCTTGCGCCGCCGCCGGGCGATG
>NZ_VYIK01000168.1 GCF_008709575.1 Mycobacterium sp. | reverse complement strand
CCGGCCAGCGGTGCGACCGCGGTCTCGATCGCACGCCTGCACGTGTCGCAACTCATCGCTGGCACATACAATCTGGTGGTCGTCATAGCATGCCCCTTCCGCTGTGCCGGTCAGCTGTGCCTGAGGGTCCGTTCGGCATCCACGATCCGCCACACGACTACTGCATGAGCGCCCACGCCGGTTGCCGATTTCCCGAGTGCGTGACCCGCAGCAATCGCATCGACGACATGGCCATCGCCATCCCGCCAACCGCACCGGCCAGTGCACCCCTGGTCATTATTTGCGTGTTCATTTCGCCCCTCTCGGCGATCCCTGCACTCAACCGTGCCTGGTCGTGAAAACCGCGTTGCACTGTCAGCCGAACAACGCTGTCGCCGACCGTCGTTTCCGACCGTCGGCATCGGGCAGAGCCAGCTCACCACGACATCGAGGATCCGGTGGCGCCTGTGTCGTCGAGCTGACAGTTTTCCGCGCCGAGGACGTCAATTGTGTCGGCATACTGACATTTCGCGCGGAGCGCGCCATCGAACGCACGAGGCTGAACTGGTAACCGTCCCAGGCAAGGAAGCGTGCCCAATGCCCCGTATCCCCGTACACTGCATCGACGATGCGCCTGCGGGCGCAGGCGAGATTCTGCAGAAACTGCAGCAACGGTTCGGCGCGGTGCTCAACATCCACGGTGCAATGGCGCATGCCCCGGTGGTCCTGGGTACCTACACCGCGATGCAAGCGGCCATCGCCGCCCATGGCAGCTTCGACGCGCGCACCCGAGAAGCGATCGCACTCGCAGTCGGCGCGGTTAACGATTGCGCGTACTGCCAGTCCGCGCACACCATCGCCGGTCAATTGGCGGGGTGGTCCCTAAAGGAGACCGTCGCCCTGCGCGACGGCACCCCGATCACGGAAGAAACGAAACTGCACGCACTTCTGGCGGTGGCGCGCCAGATCGCCAGCGCAGTGGGCGAAGTTGACAACGACACCTGGCAGGACGCGCTGGAGGCGGGGTGGACCGTCGAGAACCTGTCCGAGCTCTTCGCGCACGTGATGGCGAACCTGTTCACCAACTACTTCAACCACTACGCGCAGACCGAACTCGACATCCCCGCTGCACCCGGGTTGACTACTGACCGTAGGTGATTCGACTTTCCTTGGCATTAGCGCCGGCGCGCGCGGCGACTTCGGCGATCAACCCGCTATGAGTCACGCTGTCCCCGTTCCGCGAAGCAGACGGTGGACTTCCAGCAGTTGGTCCACCGACCATTGATCGCCCGAATGGCGCCCGTAGT
>NZ_VYIK01000167.1 GCF_008709575.1 Mycobacterium sp. | reverse complement strand
GGCGAGGACCTCGGCGATCGTGGTCAGCGTGGCTTGGGCTTTGGCCAGGGTCTGATCCAACCCGCGGACCTGGCCGGCGTGCAGCTCGGCCGAATGGGTCAATACCCCGCGGTGTTGGAGCCCGAGCGCGCTCACCGCGACCTCGTGGGCGCTCACGCCGTCGAATCCGGCGACCGGCCGGTACGCCGATCGTGGGATGGCCAGCAGGTCGGGGTGATCCGAGGGCGGCAGCGACCCCACGTAGTGCAGCCGCGCGTCGGTCAGGGCGGTGAAGTTCGGTTCACTGTTTTGTCCGGCGTCAAAGACGATGGTCAGCTCGCCGGGATCAGCGCCCAGTGCGCGGTGCCGGGCGGCGAGTTCGCTGATCATCGCGGCGAACTGGGTCACGTCGGGCTTGTTGCCCGGGTAGGCGCGGGACAGCAGCGGGATGCCGCCGTCGCGGGTGACGACCAGGCCGAGTCCGACCAGCCGTAGGTCCGAGCGTTTCTGTTTCGCCTTGCCCCGCTGCGCGATCGGCGCCTTGTCGTTGGTCGAGTCGATGTAGGTGGCGAAGTTGGTCATGTCCAGCGCCATTGATGAGGTGTCGAGCCCGTACTCGGTGATCACCCGCGCGGCGATACGTGCCTCGATCTCGTCGAGCCGGTCGACGTCGACCGCGTCCATCGCGTCCCAGAACCGGCGATGATCCAGCGCGCCGGCCGCCAGCTTGACCAGCCGATCCCCGGCGGTGCGTGTCCACCAGTCGGCGAAGGCCAGCTTCGAGCGCGGCGCCACCACCCGGTTCACCGCGGCCAACGCCAGGTAGGTGCCCACCGAGGCGCCCGCATCCGATCGTCGCGCCCCCAGGACCTCGTCGATGGCGCCGATCACCCCGAGCCGGTCGATCACCGACCACGCCGCGGCGAGGTCGCCGAACCCCAGATGCCTTGTCCGCGAGGGCATCACCGTGGCGCCATCGACCGCCCGCTCGATCTCGGCAGCGGTACCCAGGTACCGCTGCTCCACGATCCGCGGTCGCCCATCCACCCGCGCCGAGGTCGCCAGATAGTAGTACGTCTTCCCACCGATCTTCTTGCTGATCACCGATGGCACTCATTTAGGTAATACGCATCCCGGCCCGAAGTCAACCACCTGCGCGGCATGTCGCCGCAGGTCAGCCACTATCGGCCGAACCAGTCAAACTTCAAGATCGAAATAGCCCGGAAACTCAGGCTAGGCTAAGTGCGCACCTGACGAGACGACGCAAGGAGAATCAGTGCCCATAATCGAGCAGGTCGGGGCCCGCGAGA
>NZ_VYIK01000166.1 GCF_008709575.1 Mycobacterium sp. | reverse complement strand
CGTTGCGCCCCAAATCCCCAGGTCACGAACCCACTACAACGTCACAAGAGCCCCAGGGAATGGCTCAATCCAAGCTCGTCGAGTTTGGCGGAATACTCGGCCGAGGTGTATTGCGTCCCGCGGTCGGAATGCATAATGCAGCCCGCTTCGAGCGTATGGTTGCGCGCAGCCATACCCAGGGCATCGGTGACCAGCTCGGTGCGCATATGCTCGGCCATCGCATACCCGATCACCTCGCGGTTAAAGCAGTCAATGACGGTGGCCAAATAAAGCCAGCCCTCCCAGGTGGGGATGTAGGTGATGTCGCCGACCAGCTTCGTACCGGGCTTCTCGGCGGTGAAATCGCGGCATACCAGGTCGGCTACCGGCTGTTCGGGTTCGCCGGGGATGGTGGTCCGCTTATACGGTTTCGGTTGCACCGCAACAAGGTTCATCTGTCGCATCAGCTTGCGCACCAGTTCGGGACCGACTTGCTCGCCGGCGCGAATCAGCTCGGCGTGGATGCGCCGATACCCGTAGGTGCCGCCGAAGCAGTCAAACAGCGCCGTGACCTTAAGCGCGAGCTCATCTCGGCGCGCCTGGGTGTCGCTGAGTGGGCGGGAAAGCCAGTCGTAGTAGCCCGACTTCGACACGCCCAGCCAGGCCAGCATCTGGGTGACGGTGGGAGCATCGGCCGCACCGGCGACCTGGTGCTCGGCGTGCTCCGCGGCGATGAACGCGTATTTCTCGCTCACCGCTGCTCCCTCGCGAAGTACGCTGCCGCTTTTTTTAGAAACGCCAGTTCCATCTCCATTTCTCGGTTTCGGCGTTCCAGCTCACGCAAGTGGGCCCGCTCCGACAATTCCAGTGGTGGTTCATCGGCGGCGTGCTCTTCCCGGTATTTCCGCACCCAGTTGCCGACCGTCCTGTCATTCAGGCCGTATTCACGTGCGACCTGCGCAATGGACTGGTGTCCTTCCACCACGAGTTTGGCGATCTCCTCCCGAAATTCGGGTGAAAAATTCTGGTATTTCTTTGCCAATTCCATTCATCCTTTCCGGAACGGACCTTATTCGTTCCGTAGTCCGGAAAGCGGGAGGCACACCGCTCCAGCTATCAGGTCACTGTCGTGAGGGGGGAGGTCTACGTTACTTTGGCCGGCGAGGAAGTCCGGTGACGGCAGATGAGCCGTCGGCATTGTGTCCTGGGCCGTGGGGTGCGGCCGGGAGCGCACGGCGTCCAGTATGTCGGGCGTGGCTCTCGAGTCATTGTCGTCAGCGCGGTCGCAGGCCGGCCAAAAGCACGTCCTGGATAGTGCGCGC
>NZ_VYIK01000165.1 GCF_008709575.1 Mycobacterium sp. | reverse complement strand
GTCACCCCTACCTGCCCTCACCAGCTTGTGGTCACCGTTATTTTCGTGTCAGAAATCCAATCCTCCAAACCGGCGTGCAGCGGGGCATACACCTCGCGGTCAAACCAGCCCACCACCCCCGACACCGACGACCCCGACACCGTCGGCGCCGCCCCATCAGCCACACCCGCCGGGCTCACCGTCACCTCCACGGTGTGCGCGCTACCGGTGGAGACGATCACCAACTGCGGGGCATCCGGCGCCGACACCACCTGCCCCCCCGTCACAGCGACCTCATACCCGTGCGGGAAGTCGATTGCCGGCACCGCGATGGTGGTCTGCGAGCCCACCGGGAAACTGCCCACCCCATCCGGCTTCTCAACCGAATAACTGAACCGGAAAACCCCATCGTCAAACGAAAACGAATTCGGGGTACCCGACACCGTCTGCGGATACGGCTCAGCCAACGTGTCCAGGGTTGCGGTGTTCACATTGGCGCCCACCGGCGGCTGGCTGGGGTTGTACACCAGCGATTCCAAACTCGAGGGCGACGAGGTGGTCGTGATGTCGCCTTGGCCGGTGAACGTCCAGTAAGACCAACCGATCAGGTTCTGGTCGGCGGCATGCACGCCCTCGGCGTTGATGGTCTGGTTATCCCCGGCGCCGAACTCTTCCAAAAGTGCCGGGATGTTGTGGGCGTCGGCGTAGGCCACCGCCCTGTTCGCGACGGCGTCGGTGAGCGCCCCGCAACCGGCGGTGATGCCGAAAATACCCAGGACGCAGTAATCCTCGAACCCGAAGACCACGTGGGGGTAGTCCACCGTGCCCTGCGTGATGGGAGTCAACCCCAGTTCGTAGAGCAGGTTGGGTTCGGTATACACCGGGGTGGTCGGGTCGACGGCCCGCATCGCCGCCGTCACCTGGTCGAAGAACGGGGTCAGCTGTTGCGCGCCGAAGGCCGGGCTGCCCAGCACAGTCAGCGGCCACGACAGGCCCGCCCACGGTTCGTCCATGATCTCGTAGCCGACGATGTCGGGGTTGCCGTTGAAGTAGTTGGCGACGTATTCCCACATCTGCGCGTACTCGTTTTCCAGCCCGATCCCGTTGGGCGCGTCGGCGTTGGCGAAGAACGCAGACCACGCGCCGAGGTTGGCGGGGTCGATCAGGTTGTTGTACGGGAAGCCGAAGTTGATGTTGGGCAGACCGCCGGTTTCCGTCGCCCACTCCGGCGCACCTTCGCCCATGAACGTGGCGCTGTAGGAGTCCTCGTCGGCGCCGCCGAGCAGCACGTAGATGTGGTGGTCTTCGAGGGTCTGCACAGTCTGGGCAA
>NZ_VYIK01000164.1:716-1312 GCF_008709575.1 Mycobacterium sp. | reverse complement strand
GGCCGATGCGCTGGGTGCGTTGGCTGCTGGGCTTGACGAGATGCGCTGCCAGTGCGGGCTGCCGGATTGCTCGTCAGCTCAACGGCGGCCGGGCACCGACGTCGTGATTCATGTGCTGGCCGAGCAGGCCACGCTCGAGGGCGATGCGGACACGCCGGGTTACCTTCCCGGATTCGGGCCCCTGCCGGTCACCGCGTTGCGCGGGCTGGCCGTTACGGCGAAGCTCAAGCCGTTGCTCAAGCCGTCAACCGATCCGGAACCGGGGTATCGGCCGTCGGCGGCGCTGGCGGAATTCGTCCGGTTGCGGGATTTAACGTGTCGGTTCCCCGGATGCGACCAGCCCGCCGAAGTGTGCGACATCGATCACACGATCCCGTTTCCGGTTGGCCCCACCCATCCCTGGAAGGTCCGATTCGTGTGTCGTATCGACGGTGGCTGATCAGCACAGTGGCTGGTGAAAGCTTCTAATGGAGTTTGGGACAGGTGAGGTGACCCGTATTGGTGGGCCGGATGGCGACCGCGCAGACGAGGGCCTTCCCGATGGACAAGCCCCGACAGAACACGAGTCGGCCGTCACACGACGTGCGCGGTGAGAC
>NZ_VYIK01000164.1:0-562 GCF_008709575.1 Mycobacterium sp. | reverse complement strand
GCTCTTGGCAGGACGAAACTCGAAGTCAAGCACGTGCAGAAATCATCCCGTAATGGAATGCGGGCAGATTACCGACTTGCCAGCAATCTCAAGCTGCTCTGCCGTTTTCACCATTTGGTGAAAACGTTCTACACCGGTATCGGTGGCTGGGCGGATCGTCAGCTTCTCGCACGGTGGAGTGGACGTCGCCCAGCGGCCACACCTACAGCACCGAACCCGGCGGCGCACTGTTCTTTCCACAGCTGGCCGTCCCCACCGCACCGCTGGAGCTGTTGTCGCTGCCGACGCCGGGCACCAACCGGGGACTGATGATGCCCACCCGCCGGCGCGCCAGGGCCGACGAGCACGCCGCCCGCATAGCCCACGAGCGTGCCATCAACGAAGCACGCTTCGCCGCCTGCAACGACCCACCCCCCTTCTGACCGGTCTCGCGCGCGGCACCGGTCATGGGAACCATTTCTCGAACGCGATCGGATGAAACGCTCCCCAGCTGGGCAGCGGCTCGTCCAGCCGGTTATACCCGGTGGTGCGGTAGAGGGCCTCGGCCTCGGGTTGGCGATCG
>NZ_VYIK01000163.1:414-1315 GCF_008709575.1 Mycobacterium sp. | reverse complement strand
CGTTGAAGTTCTTGACCGTCGGGTCCAACGTCACGGTGTTGGTCAGATACGGCATGTCGGTGGCGAAACAGTCCACCCCGGCCAGCCGGTCGTGACCGATCAGGCAGCACACCGGTCACACGTAGCGGAACGTGCACGAAACCCGGGAGAGTCCACGCTTCCTGCCGGCAACCCACCTTCACATGTGAGCGGAAGCCCCAGCCCGGGCCCCGGCATCAGCGACGACGTCGTCCTCGCGCGGGGGCGCTCACCCGCCCCGGGCTTGGATCATCGCCGAGCGGTTAATCTTGGTTGCTGCTGTGCGGGGGATCTGGTCGACGAACTCGACCGTCTTGGGAACCTTGTACGGGGCAAGCCGGCTCTTCGCGTAGCCGATCACCTGTTCTTCGGTCAGCGGCGCTCCCGACTCCGCGCGTTGGACCACTGCATGCACCCGGCGACCCCACTGCGGATCGGCGAGTCCGATGATGACGACGTCGGCGATCCCCTCGTGGTCGGCGAGCGCGCACTCCACCTCGGCGGGAAAGACATTGGCGCCACCAGTGACGATCATGTCGGCACGGCGGTCGGCGATGTAAAGGTAACCGTCGGCGTCGAGGTGGCCGATATCGCCGGCGGAGCGAAATCCATCGGGTGTTGACGGCAGCGGAGGCGCCCCGCCCAGATAGCGATATCCGCTGCTCATCGGTGCCCGCAGGTAGATGTCGCCAAGTTCGCCGGGGCCGAGCGGTCGCCCCTGCGCGTCGAGAATCCGGATTTCCGTTCCTCTAAAACCGCGACCGACACTGCCTGGATGGGCCAACCATTCGTCGCCGCGCAATGCGGTGAGGCCGAGGTTCTCGGTCATCCCGTAGGCCATCAGGATCTGTTCGGGACTGAGCAGGTCGAACCAGGTATGCAA
>NZ_VYIK01000163.1:0-295 GCF_008709575.1 Mycobacterium sp. | reverse complement strand
CATTGCCGCGTCGAACCTTTCGAGCACCACCAAACGGTCGCCGCCCAGTAGATTGGTGAGGGTGACGAAGCCATTGAAATGGTACATCGGCCCAGGAACCAGAATCGTCTGCGGTTGTGGTACCTGTGTCCAGGCGGCCATGAACGGCATGCTGAGTTCTGGCGTCCAGACCGTCTGCGCCAAATTGAGAATCACCTTGGGTACGCCGGTCGACCCGCTGCTGCATATCCCGTTGACTACAGACGAAACCACAACGGGCAGAGGGCTTTCAGACTGACTAGCGGCCGATGACGCC
>NZ_VYIK01000162.1 GCF_008709575.1 Mycobacterium sp. | reverse complement strand
TGAGGTGTTTCTGACTTAACCGCAGAGGCGGCTCCAAAAATTACCCAATGCATGACGTCTCCCCGGTGGGGGTGTTGGTGTGGCGATGGTAGTCGAGGCGGCGTTGCCGGGCACGCTCGAGTCCGTCGCGGCGGGCTTGGCGGATGGCCTCACCGCGACCGCTGTGTTCGTCGTCGGGGGTGACATATCCGATCGACTCGTGGAGCCGAACCGTATTGTATTCGGTTCGTACTCTTGCCAGTTCGGCTTCCAGGACGGCGGGGTCGGTGATGGTTTCCAGATGCGGCCACTCGCCTTTGATGTGGCCAAAAAACGACTCGATCCACGCTTGATCCTGGGGCACTCCGGGGCGTCCATGGTGCTGGGCAATGGCCATCAGCGCCATAAACGCGCGGGTGTCGTGGGCGGTCATCGGCGCCCCGTTGTCGCTGACGGCGAGCAGGATCGGACGGCGCGGGTCGTCGGGGTCGAGGTCGAGCCGCTCGTCGGTGAGCAACTCCAGCAACCCTTCAACCTCCAGTGCGCGTTCGAAAACCACCTGCACCTGGGTGGCGGTCTCCTCGACGGAAACCAAAGTGTCGATCCACTTTCGGCTGACCATGTCGATGATCGCAAAGCACACCCGGCGAGCTCGGGTGAAATGCGTGACGTCCCAGATCCAGATCCGGTTGGGTTCCCAAACCAGCCAGTCTGGCCAGGGCTTGCGCTCCGATCGGGTGCGCGCCAGGGGCTCAGGCAGAGTAATCCCGTGGGCGATTAACACGCGGCGCAAACTCGACGGCGACACCCACACCAGCTGCTCGTAGGAGCCACGGTGGGCCAACTTGCGGTGGCTGCGGTCGACCGGACCCCAGCGTTCGACCAGATCGAGGATCGCAGCCACCTCCTCGGGCAGCAAAGAATGCACCGGGTGCCCACCGGGGGCGGCGTCGACCAGGGTGCCGGTGTCGCGGCGCCTTGCCCGCCAGCGATGCACCCGAGAGTCAGAGACCTGCCATAGCGCACACGCCCAGGTGTGGGCGAACCCGGCGGCGACCGCGTCGTCGACGGTTTTCAAGACCAGCTCTTTGACCTCGGCGGGGACCCGCGCCGGCACCGGCCCGCTTAGCCCCAACCGGCTTTTCCCCGCACGATCGCTAACTCGATCGCCTGCGCCTTGATGGCCTGGGTCAGCTGGGCGATCTCTGCTCGCGCCGCCTCCAACTGCCAATCCCGCTGTGTAGCAGGCCGCCCCGGCGTGCGCGCCAACGCCGCCAACGCGGCGTCCTTGACGGTGCGCCGGATCCCGATCACCGTCGACACATCGACGCACCAC
>NZ_VYIK01000161.1:304-1323 GCF_008709575.1 Mycobacterium sp. | reverse complement strand
TACGTAACGATAATCCAGATATGACCCTTTCCGCATCGGTAAACGCCAACATGGTGTGCTCAACCCCAACACGACTGAGCGATGTCGCGGAAATGAATTGGACGAGGAAGAGCTCGATCACGCAGGCTTCGAACCTAAGGCGCTCGACGAACGTCACCGGCTTAACTCGCCGTACTTGACCAGTTCGGTTCGGAGGCAGCGTCGTTTCCGGGGCATGCCCCCAAGTGGAGAGCAAAGTGCGCTCTTTGGGGGGAAGCCTGCGATGGCTACGTCGGAGAGGATGGCGTAGAAGTCAACGAGATGCCCGCGCTGAGCGACAACGGATTCCCGGTCTAAAGTCGTGCAGCGGAGGGTGTTTCACGAAAGACAGGCGTTGTAATGGGGCTCTACGCGGCCGAGCGTGATGGCTTGCGTGTGAGCGCAGCTCGCGTGCTGAACGCCCGTGGGTTTCCAGTTAGCGACGGTGTTCGCGTCGAGGTCGTCGAGACCGGCCCCAGCATCGCTGGCCGGATGGTGGCGCTGACGTCGCGGCTGACGATTAGGCCCGCCCTGGCCGTAGGCAGCTATATCCCCCATCTGCCCTGGCCCTTTGGCATCGTCGACTTCGCCTGCCGGGTCTTGATTCCCGCCCCCGGCACCGTCCGGACGACAGTGAGTTTGCCTCACGCCAGCGCGCAGCTGGTGCGCGCCTCCGGGGTGCTGCCCGCGGATGTCAAGCGGCGGGTGGTGCTGTACTTGCACGGCGGCGCGTTTTTGACCTGTGGGGCGAACTCGCACAGCAGGGTGGTCAATGCGATCTCGAGATACGCCGACTCACCGGTGCTAGTGGTCAACTATCGGCTGATCCCCAAGCACTCGGTCGGCATGGCCCTCGACGACTGTCACGACGCATACCGCTGGCTGCGGCTGCGCGGATACGAGCCCGAGCAGATCGTGTTGGCGGGTGACTCGGCAGGCGGCTACCTTGCATTGGCACTGGCGCAGCGGCTGCAGCAGGACGACGAAGAGCCGGCGGCGCT
>NZ_VYIK01000161.1:0-294 GCF_008709575.1 Mycobacterium sp. | reverse complement strand
GATCTCGCCGTTGCTGCCGCTGGCAATGCAACCCAAGCAGACCCATCCCAACATCAGGACCGACGCGATGTTTCCGGCTAAGGCGTTGGACGCGCTGGTCGCGCTGGTTGCCAGCGCCTCCGCACGCCACATCGTCGGCGGCAAACCGGAAACGCTCTACGAGCCCCTGGACCACATCGAAGCCGGCCTGCCGCGGACATTGATCCACGTGTCTGGGTCGGAGGTGCTGCTGCACGACGCGCGGTTGGCCGCCGACAGGCTGGCGGCCGCCGGTGTGCCGACCGAGGTGCGGAT
>NZ_VYIK01000160.1 GCF_008709575.1 Mycobacterium sp. | reverse complement strand
CCAGCATTGGATAATTTTCCAAGCCCATCTCTGCGGCGAAGTCAGACGCAAACCACGTGTTCGACCCGTTCGACTTGACCCGCATCGAGGTCCGCCTGACCGGCGTGCCGATGGGGCTGGCGATCCCGCACCACATCGGGCGCCATTCGCACCCCAAGGCCAAACCCGAAACTCCCACCGCACCACCCAAACCCAGCGGCATCGACTACGCACAGTTGATCGAGACCGCCCATGCCGCCGAACTGGCCCGCGGCGTCAACTATGCCGCGCTTACCACCGCTACCGGACAGATCCCCGGCCAGCTTGACCTGCTTACCGGCCAGGAGGCGCAAATCCGATGATGGAACTGATCTCCTACTTCGGTTTCTCCCGGATGCCCTTCGGCCGCGACCTGGCCCCCGCCATGCTGCACCGCCATGCCGCCCACAACGAAGCGGTCGCCCGCATCGGCTGGTGCATCGCCGAACGCCGTATCGGCGTGATCACCGGAGAAGTTGGTGCTGGCAAGACCGTGGCCGTGCGTGCCGCGCTGGCCGGCTTGGACCGCAGCCGCCACAGCATCATCTACCTGCCCGACCCCACCGTCGGGGTACGCGGCATCCACCACCGCATCGTCGCCTCCCTCGGTGGCCAGCCCCTGACCCATCACGCCACCCTGGCTCCCCAGGCCGCCGACGCGCTGGCCGCCGAACACGCCGAGCGGGGCCGTACAGCCACCGTCGTAGTCGAGGAGGCCCACCTGTTGGGCCACGACGAATTGGAGGCCATCCGCCTGCTCACCAACCATGATCTCGACTCCTCGAGCCCGTTTGCCTGTCTGCTCGTCGGCCAGCCCACCCTGCGGCGGCGGATGAAACTCGGCGTGCTGGCCGCGCTCGACCAGCGCATCGGGCTGCGTTACGCGATGCCACCCATGACCGACAAGGAGACCGCCAGCTACCTGCGCCACCACCTGGCGCTGGCCGGACGCGACGACACCCTGTTCTCCGACGACGCAGTCGCCCTAATCCATCAGACCAGCCGCGGTTACCCCCGCGCCGTCAACAACCTCGCCCTGCAAGCTCTCGTCGCCGCGTTTGGCACCAACAAAGCCATCGTCGACGAATCCTCCACCCGCGCGGCCATCGCCGAAGTCACGGCAGACTGAACACCACCCCGACACCCCGAACAGCACCGACCCCGCCGGACACCAACCGGCGGGGTCATTTCACGCCCACACATCCTCACCGTCAACGCCGCCATCATCCTCATCTTGAGCGCCGGTCAACAGTCTGTCGCGAGGTGGACCAGGCACCGGGGTTTGATCGGGCACGACGTACAAGT
>NZ_VYIK01000015.1:46560-61051 GCF_008709575.1 Mycobacterium sp. | reverse complement strand
CGGCCAGCAACCGGCTCCGAGCAACCCCGCCAGGCCATGTGAAAAATCGAGGTTAGGCACTCCGGACCGTGTCGGGATGGATGTCAGCTGACGCCGGCGAGCCCGAAAAGGAGCAACACCGGCACCAGCCCGAAGTCGGCCGCGATCGGCATTCCGACGGCGTCGACGAGATTTCCCGAGCTGAGTTCCTGCACGAACAGCGCGGTGTCATACGCCGGCAGGGTGGTCAGCAGGGCGTTGAGGGTATCCGCCACCGGCAGCAACGGGGTGTACACGCCGGCGATCGCCAAGGACAGGTCGTTGGCGAGGTCGAGCAGACTGGGCAGCGAATTCGACGCGCCGTCCACGCTGCTGGTGAGCGCCGCCGCCACGGCGGGCAACGACAGGTGGGACAGGTCGGCGTCGAAGGCGCTGACCCCCTGCTGCGCTCCGGCAGCCAGCGCCGCGAGCACGTCGACCGGGTTGATGTTGGTGGGAAACAATGAGTCGGTGAACGGGGTCGGCACGTTCGCCGGGCCGGGGTTCCAACCCTCGGTGATGCTGCCGTAGCCCAGGTTCACCAGCACCTCGAGGTCGGGCTGCAGCAAATCGGCCAGGGGATTGCCGATGACCGGGACGCTGCGAAGCGGGTCCAGCAACGGCAAGTCCGCGGTGGGAAGCATGAAGTATTCGGTGTGGCCGGTGTAATCGGCGGACACCGGCAACCGGACCGCGTCGGCGATCTTGGCGTCGGTGAAATCGACCAGCGTGCCGTGCACATAGTAGATGCCCAGGGCGGCGTTGAGGTCGGACAGCAGATCGATCGGGTAGCGCGGAAAATCGGAGAAGCCGTCGTACTCCTGGTCGTAGATGACGGTGTCCCACGGGGTGTCCGCCGGGGTCGCGCCGGAAAACGTGATCCCGAAACTGGGGACGGTCAGCGTCGGCAGGTTCGGGTCGTCGAAACGTTCGAGGATGCCGCCGTTCGGGGCGCTGACGTCGACCAGCGCGATGAAGGAGAGCTGATCGCCGGTGGGGCGCTCGTCGGCGGGCAGGGCCAGCAGATCACGCATTTCCAGTGACTCGATGGTGGCGCTCTGCGAACCGCCCCCGACGACGACCTTGTTCCCTTCGGCGATTTCGGTGGTGATGTCGCTGTTCAAGATGGTGACCCCCTGCGCCACCGAGGTGTCGAACTCCAGGCTTTTGACACCGGTGGCCGGATACAAGCCCTCCGGGGTGAACACCGGTATCACGGTGTCGACCGGAAACACGGGTTGCCCCGGAAAGATGGGAGTCGTGGGATCGTAGCGCGCCAGCACCTCGTCGATGAAGTCCGTCGACGGTATCGGCATGCCGCTGCCGCCCATGATGAGACCCACGGTCTCGCCGTCCACCAACCTCAGCGGCGCCCGCACTGTTGTCGTCCCGCTCGGCAGCCCCGCCGTCACCAGTGACACCCCCGCTGCGGTCGCCGTGGCGATCGCCAACGCTGCAGCACTGAACCACAGTGGTCTACGGCTGGTCATCGAGCTCCTTGCGCCTGCGGAGGTGACGGCCCAATGCTCGAGTAGACCACAACCGTTGCATCTTCGGCTGGACAACCCCGATGCAATCAACCCGGCAACAGCCCGGTGATGAGGAAGATCAACAGCGCCCCGGCTGCGGTCAGCGACAAGCGGAGCGGTGAGGGTTCGCTGTGCGCGGCGGGCAGCAGCTCCCCCGTGCCGATCATGAGAAAGATCCCCGCATAGATCGCCACACCGATGCCGTAGGTGTGCGCAGCCAGCGGGACCGCCGCGCCGACGAGCGCCCCGATCTCCGGAGCGACGGCGTCGATCAGCAGCCACCGCCGCGCCTGTCGGACATCGCCGCCCTGGGACAGCACGAAGACCACGGTGTTCATCCCGTCGGCGAAATCATGGCTGACCACTGCGACCAGCACGAAGGCCCCCACCTGGGGCGACAACGCGAATCCGGCGCCGATCCCGAAACCGTCGAGCAGGCTGTGCACGGACAACGCCAACGCCTCAAGAGTCCCCACCGGCCGATGCCGGGACGCCTCGTCCGGGTCGTCGCGGTGATGGAGCACCACGAGCCGACTGAGCACCAGAAACCCCACGAACCCGATGCCCATGGCCACCCCCACCGTGCGCCCCGCCGCCGCCGACCCCAACCGGTCGACCGCCTCCGGCCCGAGGCCGAACAACGCCACGCCCAGCACCACCCCACCGCTGAACGCCATCACTCCCGTCAGGCGAGTGCGCAACCGCATGCCGACCACCCCGCCGACCAGCGTGGAGACGACGGTGAACAGCGCCCAGATCGGGCCGAGCCCGGTCATGGTGGGACTCGGGCACCCGGCGATGGCCGGCTGCTCCGCGGCGCGCTAATGCCGGCCATGTCGATCCGGGCGCTGATAACCGTTGCCGCCACGGCGCGGGTCAACTCCTAACCACGCCGACAACCTGACTGCGGGCAGCGACAAATCCGTATATCATTTCCGCCACCATAGCGGTGCCCGGTGCTCGGCTGAGCGTTCAGCGCAGCCGGCGCAGCGCGGACCGGGCGGCGTGATAGCCGCACAGCCCGTGCACGCCCGCACCCGGCGGCGTGGACTGCGAGCACAGATAGACCCCGGGCACTCCGGTGACGTAGGGGTCGATCGCGACCCTCGGCCGGAACAGCATCTGCAGCCGGTCGTTGGCGCCGCCGATGATCTCGCCGCCGATGTAGTTGGCGTTGTAGGTCGTCAGCTCGGCCGTCGACGTGCTGACCATCGCGATGACGCGATCGCGGAATCCCGGTGCGAACCGCTCGATCTGGTCGACGATCGCGGCGGTGGCGTCACCGGTATAAGCGAACGGGACATGGGCGTAGGCGTATACCGGGTTGACGGCACCGGCCGAACGTGACGGATCCGCCAGGTACTGCTGGCCGAGAATGACGAAGGGGGTCGGGTTCATAGTTTCGGAGCGTTTATACCGTCGTCGGCGACCTCGGGAGGATGGTTCAGCCCCCGAAACCGAGATAGGCGGTCACGACCTCGCGCACCTTCGCGAGCACGGTCGGCGTGACGTATCCGCACCGTTGCTGCAGGTTCCGCCGATGAATGGTCACGATCTTTTCGGCTTGGATCATCGACGGCTCGGCGAGGCCCGTCTGCTTGCTGGCCGGAATAGGGATGCGAGTAAAGCCCTCGGTCTGATCGGTTGTGACCAGGAGTACGGTCACGAAATCCAAACCTGAGAAGACGTCGCTGGTGATGACGAGAGCGGGCCGCGGCTTACTGGTCAGGCTGCCGCCTCCACCGGCGAGCGTCCACAAGTCACCACGCTTCGGCTCGGGCGTCACCGCGCATCGATCGTGTCGGCCTGAATGTCGTCGAGGAAGTCGGCGGTAGCGTCGCGCCGGTCTGACGCGTTGAGCGCCATGGATTCTGCGCGGAGTCGTTCGACGAACTCGGCGCTAGTGACGTCGGGAACCCAGTAGCGGACTTCCTTGTACCCGCGCGCCTTCATTCGGTGTCGATATTCCGCGACTCGGTTCCGCATAGCGGCCATGTTACGCCTAACATGCAGTCGTTACGCGTAACGCAGGGCATCCCGATCATCGCGGCAGGGCAGCGGCCACTGTCTAGCTTCGCCATAGACGTTGTTCAGGGCAAGTCGCTGACCAGGGATAAATCTAACCAAATAAATGGCGAGGCTTGCGCCCAAGAATTGAGTCAGGTCTCTTCGAGCAGATCCGGGGTCACCGCCGATTCGGTGTCGGGGACACCGTCGCGTTTCGCCTTGCGGTCGGCCATCGACAGCAAACGTCGGATACGGCCCGCCACGGCGTCTTTGGTCATCGGCGGATCGGCCAGGCGGCCGAGCTCCTCCAGCGAAGCCTGCCGGTGCTCGACCCGCAGCTTGCCCGCCGCGGCCAGGTGGTCGGGCACGGCGTCGCCGAGGATCTCCAACGCGCGCTCGACCCGGGCCGCGGCGGCCAGCGCCGCGCGCGCCGACCGGCGCAGGTTGGCGTCGTCGAAGTTGGCCAGCCGGTTGGCGGTGGCCCGCACCTCGCGGCGCAGTCGGCGCTCCTCCCAGACCAGCCGGGTTTCCGGGGCGCCCATCCGGGTCAGCAGCGCACCGATTGCCTCGCCGTCGCGCACCACGACCCGGTCCACGCCGCGCACTTCGCGGGCCTTCGCGCTGACCCCGAGCCGGCGGGCCGCACCGACCAGCGCCAACCCCGCCTCCGGACCCGGGCAGTTGACTTCCAGCGCCGACGCGCGACCCGGCTCGGTCAGCGAGCCGCGCGCCAGAAACGCGCCCCGCCAGGCCGCCTCCGCGTCGACGACGCTGCCGCCGACCACCTGGGCGGGCAGGCCCCGAACCGGGCGTCCGCGCAGGTCGAGCAGCCCGGTCTGGCGGGCCAGCGCCTCGCCTTCGTTGGCGACCCGCAGCACGTAGCGCGTGTTCTTGCGGATCCCGCTGGCGGCCAACACATGCACAACGGGGTTGTAGCCGTACAACTCGAAGATCTCCTGGCGCAGCCGCCGCGCGACACTGCCCATGTCCAGCTCGGCCTCGATGACGACCCGCCCTGCGACGATGTGCAGCCCCCCGGCGAACCGCAGCAGCGAGGTGACCTCGGCGCGCCGCGCGCTCACCGAATTCACCACCAACCGGGCCAACTCGTCTTTGACTTCGGCCGTCATTGCCACGGGTCGTCACCTTTCGGTTCGTTGTCACCCGGTCCCCGTCGAGGCTCACCTTCGGAAGTCGTCGTCACGGCGTCGGGAGCACTGCCGCGCACAGCGACCCCGTCCAGTGCGGCGGCCAGCTTCCCCGGGTCATGTAAAGGTGTACCAGGGCGGGACACGTCGGCGAAGTGCACCTGCGCCTGCAGTAGCGTTGCGGTGCGGCGCAATTGTTCGCGCTCTCGCTCGCCGGGCACCCGTTCGGCGTCGATGATGACGTCGTGCACGGTGAAGTCCGGGGCGTGCTGCGCGAGCACGTGCAGGTGGCGTTCGACGGAGAAGCCGGCTGTCTCCCCCGGCTCGGCAACCAGGTTGAGCACCAGCGCCCGGCGCGCCGTGGTCGCCTTCAGCGCCGCGGCCAGCTCCGGCACCAGCAGGTGCGGAATCACACTGGTGAACCACGACCCCGGACCCAGCACCACGAGGTCGGCGCCCATGATCGCGTCGACAGCCTGGGGGGTCGCCGGCGGGTCGCCGGGCAGCAGGCGCACCCGGCGGACCTTGCCGACCGTGGTCGCGATGGCCACTTGGCCGCGGATCAGCCGGAATATGCGCGGATCGGCCTCCAGCCCGGACACGTCGGCCTCGATCTGCAGCGCGATCGGGCACATCGGCAACACCCGGCCGCGCACCCCCAGGATGCGGCCGAGTTCGTCGAGCGCGGCCACCGGATCGTCGAACACCTCGGAAAGCCCGGCCAGCAGCAGGTTGCCGATGGGATGCCCGGCCAGTGCGCCGCTCCCGCCGAACCGATGCTGCAGGATGGTCGCCCACAGCCGACCATGCGGGCTGTCGGAGGCCAACGCGGCCAACGCCATTCGCAGATCACCGGGCGGCACGACGTCGAGTTCGTTGCGTAGCCGGCCAGACGAGCCGCCGTCGTCGGCCACTGTGACGACGGCGACGACGTGCGGCGTCAGCCGCCGGGCCGCCGACAACGTCGCGTACAGGCCGTGTCCGCCGCCCAGGGCGACGATGCTGGGGAAGGCGCCCGCGCTCATTCCCGTCCCAGGTCCCGGTGGCGCACCCGCACCGACAGGTGTGCGTCCCGCTGCAGCAGCTGCGTCAGCGCCTCGGCGATGACGACGCTGCGATGCTTGCCGCCGGTGCAGCCGATCGCCAGCGTCATGTAGCGCTTCCCCTCCCTGCGGTAGCCGTCGAGAACCAGGGACAGCAACTGATGGTAGGTGGCGAGGAACTCTGCCGCGCCGGTCCGGCCCAGGACGTAGTCGCGAACCGCGGGATGCTGGCCGGTGTGCGGGCGCAACTCGTCGACCCAGTGCGGATTGGGCAGGAAGCGCACGTCCATCACCATGTCGGCGTCCATCGGCAGGCCGTATTTGAAGCCGAACGACTCCACGGTGACGCTGGTGTGTGCGACGGCCTCGCCGCCGAATGCGCGTTCGATGGTCTCCCGCAACGCCCGCACCGACAGCTCCGAGGTGTCGATGATCAGGTCGGCGGTTGCCCGCACGGGGGCCAGCATCTCTCGCTCGGCGACGATTCCCTCGGCCAGGGTTTGGTTGCCCTGCAGCGGATGGCTGCGCCGATTCTGCTCGTAGCGGCGCACCAGCGTGTCGTCGGAGGCTTCCATGAACAGCACCCGCGGGGTGATGTTGCGGGTGGCCAGGTCGGTGCGCACCCAGTCCAGGTCGCCGGTGAACCCGCGTGATCGCACGTCCATCACCACCGCCAGTTGGGTGATCCGGGATCCGGCCGCCAGCCCGATGTCGACCATCCGGGTGATCAACTGGGGCGGCAGGTTGTCGGCGACATACCAGCCGAGATCCTCGAGTACCTTGGCCGCGGTGCCGCGGCCGGCCCCGGACAGCCCGGTCACCAACACGACGTCGATACCGGTCGCGCCGGCGCCCTCACCGGGCGGGCTGGCCAACCCGGTGTTTTCGCCGGTCATCCCGACGCCCGTTCGGCGACCCGGCCGGTGTCGGTACCAGTGGGGGAACCGGTGTCGCCGCGGAGCGCCTCGAGCACCGCCCGCGCGGTCGCCGCACCGATTCCCGGGACCGCGGTGACCTCCTCGACGGTGGCCTCCTTGAGGCGGGCGAGCGATCCGAAGTGGGTGACCAGCGCCTTGCGGCGCTGCTCGCCCAACCCGGGCACCACGTCCAGCGCCGACGCCGTCATCCGCTTGGAACGTTTGCTGCGGTGGTAGCTGACGGCAAACCGGTGAGCCTCGTCACGCACCCGCTGCAGCAGGTACAGGCCCTCGCTGTTGCGCGGCATGATGATCGGTTCGGGTTCGGCCGGCACCCACACCTCTTCGAGCCGCTTGGCCAGTCCGATCACCGCGACGTCGGTGATGCCGAGTTCGTCGAGCACGGCACCGGCTGCGTTGACCTGAGGGGCGCCGCCGTCGACGACGTAGAGGTTCGGCGGGTAGGCGAATTTTCGCGACCGGCCCTCGGCGGCCGGCATATTCGGGTCCTGCCGGTCCTGCAGATGACGGGTGAACCGGCGTCGGGTCACTTCGGCGATCGAGGCGACGTCGTCGGAGCGCCCGTCGCCGGCTGCCTCGCGGATCGCGAAGTGGCGGTAGTCCGACTTGCGCGGCAGCCCGTCTTCGAACACCACCAGCGAACCCACCACGTCGGTGCCCCCGACATGGCTGATATCCACGCATTCGATCCGCAGCGGCGCCTCGGCCAGGCCGATGGCTTCCTGAATATTCTGCAGCGCAGCCGATCGGGCGGTGAAGTCACCGGCACGCTTGAGCTTGTGCTGCTGCAGGGCCTCTTGGGCGTTGCGGTGCACCGTCTCGGCCAGCGCCCGCTTGTCGCCGCGGCGCGGCACCCGCAGCGCGACCCGTGCGCCGCGCAGCCCCGACAGCCAGCTGGCCAGCTCGTCGGCGTTCGGCGGCAGGCAGGGCACCAGCACCTCGCGGGGCACCGGGCTGATCGCTTCGCCGGCGGCGCGCAAGAGTTCGGCCTGTTCGGCGTAGAACTGGGTGAGGAACTGCTCGACCAGCCGCTCCTCACCGGAATCGCCGGGCTCACCGGGCTTTTCGACGATCCAGCCGCGCTGGCCTCGCACCCGCCCACCGCGGACGTGGAACACCTGCACCGAGACTTCCAGCTCGTCGTCGCAGAATGCCACCACATCGGCGTCGGTGCCGTCACCGAGCACCACGGTCTGTTTCTCCAGGGCCCGCTTCAACGCCGACAGGTCGTCGCGCAGCCGTGCGGCCCGTTCGAAGTCGAGGTTTTCCGCGGCGGCGTTCATCTGCCGCTCCAGGCTGCGGGCATACCGATCGGTCTTGCCCGACAGAAAGTCGCAGAAATCGACCACGATTCGCCGATGCTGTTCCGCGCTGACCCGCCCGATGCACGGTGCCGAGCATTTGTCGATGTAGCCGAGCAGACACGGCCGCTCGATCTGCTTGTGCCGCTTGAATACCCCGGGCGAGCAGGTACGCGCCGGAAATACCCGGGTGAGCAGGTCCAGGGTTTCGCGGATGGCCCAGGCATGCGAGTACGGGCCGAAGTAGCGCACCCCCTTGCGCCGGGGACCGCGGTAGACCATGAGCCGGGGAAACTCCTCGCCCAGGGTGACCGCCAGCACCGGATAGGACTTGTCGTCGCGGTAGCGGACGTTGAACCGCGGATCGAACTCCTTGATCCAGTTGTATTCCAGCTGCAGCGCTTCGACTTCGGTGCTGACCACCGTCCACTCGACCTTGGCGGCGGTGGTCACCATCTGCCGGGTCCGCGGATGCAGGCCGGCGACGTCGGCGAAGTACGACGTCAGTCGACTGCGCAGACTCTTGGCCTTGCCCACGTAGAGGACTCGCCCGTGCTCGTCGCAGAACCGGTAGACGCCGGGCCCGGCCGGGATGGACCCGGACGGGGGGCGGTACGTGGCGGGATCGGGCACCCCTTCAGGCTAGTGCCGTCCGCCGGCCCCCATGGCGCATACCGGCTGCCCGGCCACCGTGACGCTGCTGTCACGTTCAGCGGCCGATGTCACGCTGGCGTCACGTTCGGCGGGGGGTCTTGCCGGTAACGCGTCATCAGCGCCCGCACGGTGTTCATAGCGTCCACCGCACGGCCCTTGTCGACGGCCTGGATCGCCATCAGCGGGATGTACTCGTCGTCGGCCAAATCGACGCGCGCCCAGCGCGCGCCGGCCGGAAACGACACGCCGACCACTTCCGACCAGGGCACCAGCCGGTCGCCGAACAGGTTGCGCACCGAGAGCCCCGCGGCCCCCACCCGCAGCCGCGGCCGGGCCAACAGCAGCACGCAGCCGGCGATCACCACGCCCAGCGCGGCCATCGCCACCTGGTCGGCGGTCTGGAAGATCACCCCGCTGGACTTGATCTTGAGCAGCAGGCCCACCGCGATGTGGGCCGCCGCGATCACGAACGCCGCCGCATAGACGAAGTACGGCGTCAGGTGCGGGCGCACTTCGGCGTCCCACGCGGGCCCGGTCACGGCGTCGCGCGCAGCTGACGCAGCGTCAGCGCGGTGGACAGCGCGGCCGCCGTCGCCTGAGCGCCCTTGTCCTCCGACGACGTCGCCAGGCCGGCCCGGTCCAGCGCCTGCTCTTCGGTGTTGGTGGTCAGCACTCCATTGGCGACCGGTGTGGCGGCGTCCAGCGACACCCGGGTCAGGCCCTGGGTCACCGCGTCGCAGACATAGTCGAAATGCGGTGTCTCGCCGCGGATCACCACTCCCAGCGCGACGACGGCGTCGTGCTCGCGGGCCAGCTCCTGGGCCACCACCGGGATTTCGATCGCTCCGAGCACGCGGACCACCGTAGGGTTGTCCACTCCCCAGTCGGTGGCCACCGCGCGGGCTCCGGCCAGCAGCGCGTCACAGATCCGGGTGTGCCAGGTGCTGGCCACGATCGCCAGTTTGACTCCCGACGCGTCGAGCGCCGGCATCTCCGGCACACCGGCGCCACCGCTCACCCGCGCCCCCCGGAGTTCACAGGGCTCCCCCGAACTCGCCCGGCAGCTGGACCGATTCGTGGTAGTCGTCCAGGCCGGCCAGGTCGTGGCCCATCCGGTCCCGTTTGGTCATCAGATACCGGATGTTTTCCGCGTTGGCCCGCACCGGCAGCGGCAGCCGCTCGATGATGTGCAGTCCGTAGCCGTCCAGGCCGACCCGCTTGGCGGGATTGTTGGTCAGCAGCCGCATCGACCGCACCCCGAGATCGACGAGAATCTGCGCGCCGATGCCGTAATCGCGCGCATCGGCGGGCAGCCCCAGCTTGAGGTTGGCTTCGACGGTGTCGGCGCCGGCGTCCTGCAACTGGTAGGCCTGCAGTTTGTGCATCAAACCGATGCCGCGGCCCTCGTGGCCGCGCATGTAGAGCACGACGCCGCGGCCCTCCCGCGCGACCATCGCCAGCGCGGCGTCCAGCTGCGGGCCGCAGTCACAGCGGCGCGAGCCGAACACGTCACCGGTCAGGCACTCCGAGTGCACCCGCACCAGCACGTCGTGGCCGTCGTAGTTCGGTCCGGCGATCTCGCCGCGGACCAGCGCCACGTGTTCGACGTCCTCGTAGATGCTGGTGTAGCCGACCGCCCGGAACTCCCCGTGCCGGGTGGGGATCCGCGCCTCGGCCACCCGCTCGACGTGCTTTTCGTGCTTGCGCCGGTACTCGATCAGGTCGGCGATCGCGATGAGCGCCAGACCGTGTTCGTCGGCGAAGACGCGCAGCTCGTCGGTCTGCGCCATCGCGCCCTCGTCTTTTTGGCTGACGACCTCGCAAATCGCGCCGGCCGGCTGCAAGCCCGCCATCCGGGCCAGGTCGACAGCGGCCTCGGTGTGCCCGGGCCGACGCAGCACGCCACCGTCCTTGGCGCGCAACGGAACCACATGGCCCGGCCGGGTGAAATCGTCGGCGACACTGGCCGGGTTGGCCAGCAGCCGCATCGTGGTGGCCCGGTCTGAGGCCGAAATACCCGTTCCCACACCATATTTGGCGTCGACGGTGACGGTGTAGGCGGTGCCGTGCTTGTCCTGGTTCACCGCGTACATCGGCAGCAGGCCCAGCCGGTCGCAGATCGCGCCGTCCAGCGGCACACACAGGTAGCCGGAGGTGTAGCGCACCATGAACGCCACGAGCTCCGGGGTGGCCTTCTCGGCGGCGAAGATCAGGTCGCCCTCGTTTTCCCGGTCTTCGTCGTCGATGACGACCACGGCCTTGCCGGCCGCGATGTCGGCAACCGCCCGCTCGACGGAGTCCAACCTCGTCATCGCTCCCACCTGGTCTCCCCGGAACCCATCCGGGCTGCTGATCTCAGTATGACCTACCCGGCGCAGGTGCCGGCGGGCCCGTGACGCGTGCGGGTCGTCACTCCTCAGCCACCCGGTGGGAGCGTGTCCGGGCACAGGTGGTGCTGGGCGGCATCGATGATGGTCTGGCCCCACGCGCCGCCGAACACCCCGAAATCCGTGGCGATCACCTCCTCCGGTGACATTCCGGCTCTCAGATCCCGGCAGGCCCGGTGCCCGACCTGCAGTGCTCCGTTGGGCGGCTTGACCGGCACATCCCCCTCGGCCACCTCGGCGAGGTAGGCCCGCTCCGCCGGATCGGGATGGCACTCGTCGGCGTGAGCCGGTGCCGCCGGCAACACCGCGGCGAGCACCCAAAAGGCTGCCAGCGCGCGTCTCATCACCAGACTCCCTTCCTGGATGTGGCGGGACCATGCGGTTGGCACAACTAGGTCGCGGTGACCAGTCGTTCGACGTACTTGGCGATGACGTCGACCTCGAGGTTGACCGGTGTGCCCACCGGGGCACGGCCCAGGGTGGTCAGCTCCCGGGTGGTCGGGATCAGCGATACCTCGAACCAGTCCCGGGGTTGGGTGCCGAGCCCGGAGACGGTCAGCGAAACACCGTCGACGGTGATCGATCCCTTCTCCACCACGTAGCGGGCCAGCGACGCGGGCAATTCGATCCGCACGACGTCCCAATGTTGGGCCGGGGTGCGGGCCAGGATGTGCCCGGTGCCGTCGACGTGGCCTTGCACGAGGTGCCCGCCGAGCCGGCTGCCCAGCGCGGCGGCGCGCTCCAGGTTGACCGGGCTGCCGGCAACAAGTCCGCTCAGACTGGACCGACCCAGCGTCTCGCCCATGACGTCGGCGGTGAACCGACCGCCGGGCAGCACCTCCACCACGGTCAGGCACACCCCGTTGACGGCGATCGAGTCGCCGCGGCCGGCATCGGCGGTGACGAGCGGGCCGCGGATGGTCAAGCGCGCCGAGTCGCCCAGGTCGTCACGGCCGACCACCTCGCCCAATTCCTCGACGATCCCGGTGAACACCACTTCAGGTTACTGCTGGTGAACCTGACCACACGACGCCCGCGCCGGCCTCAGGGTCCCCGGCGCCGCCCGCACCACCCTCTACGATGCTCAGTATGCCGACGCCTCGCCGACTCTTCGCCGTTCTCGCCGCCGTCAGCCTCGCCGCCGGGCTGGTCGTCGGCTGCTCGGCGTCGAAGAAAACCGCCGCACCGCTGCCCGACGCGGCCAATCTGGTCAGGCAGTGCAGCCAGGCCACCAAGGATGTCACCAGCGTGCACCTGGTGCTCTCGACGACCGGAAAGATCAAGAAGCTGCCGGTCAAGACGCTGACCGGCGATCTCACCACCAAGCCCAGCACCGCCGCCAAGGGCAACGCCAAGCTCTCCATGGGCGGTTCGGACGTCGACGCCCAGTTCGTCGTTTACGGCGGTCGCCTCTACGCGGCCCTGACCGGCGACCTGTGGAGCGACTTCGGGCCCGCCGCCGACATCTACGACCCGGCGTCGATCCTGAATCCCGACACCGGGCTGGCCAACGTGCTGGCTCACCTGTCCGACCCCAAGGCCGAGTCCCGCGAAACCCTCAACGGCCAAGACACCATCCGGATCAGCGGAAAAGTCCCGGCCGACACCGTCAACCAGCTCGCTCCGCAGCTCAAGGCCGACCAGCCGATGCCGATCACGGTGTGGATCCAGGAAAACGGCAACCACGAGCTCGTGCAGGCGAAGCTGAGCCCGAGCGCGGACAACTCCATCCAGATGACGCTGTCGAACTGGAACGAGCCGGTAACGGTCACCAAGCCGTCGGTGACCGGCTGATGCGGGTCGCTCGCGGCGTTGCGATCAGCGCGGGCAGCCTGGCCGTGCTGCTGGGTTCCCTCGACACCTATGTCGTGGTCACGATCATGCGCGACATCATCCACACCGTCCACATCCCGATCAACAAGATCCAGCAGATCACCCCGGTCATCACCTGCTACCTGTTCGGCTATATCGCGGCGATGCCGCTGCTGGGCCGGACCTCGGACCGGTTCGGCCGCAAGCTGGTGTTGCAGGCCAGCCTGGCCGTGTTCGCCGCCGGCTCGGTGGTCACCGCGCTGTCCGGCGATGTCGGCATGCTGGTGGTCGGCCGCTTCATCCAGGGAGTGGCCGCCGGCGCGCTGCTGCCGGTCACGCTGGCGCTGGGCGCCGACCTGTGGTCGCAGCGCAACCGCGCCGGGGTGCTCGGCGGCATCGGCGCCTCCCAGGAACTCGGCAGCGTGCTGGGCCCGCTCTACGGGATCTGCATCGTGTGGCTGACCGGCCGCTGGCAGGACGTGTTCTGGATCAATGTGCCGCTGGCCGCGGCTGCGATGCTGATGATCCAGGTCAGCCTGCCGTCGCACGACCGCGCCGCCGAGCCGGAAAAAATCGACCTGGTCGGCGGCGTGCTGCTGGCGACCGCCCTGGGCCTGGCCGTCTTCGGGCTCTACAACCCCGAGCCGAACGGTAAGCAGGTGCTGCCCGGCTACGGCTGGCCGCTGGTGCTCGGCGCGATCGCCGCCGCCGCCGTGTTCGCGCTGTGGGAAAGGTTCGCCCGCACCCGGCTCATCGAACCCGCCGGGGTACGCTTCCGCCCGTTCCTGGCCGCACTGGGGGCATCGGCGGCCTCGGGGGCGGCGCTGATGGTGACGCTGGTCGACGTGGAGCTGTTCGGCCAGGGTGTGCTCGGCAAGAGCCAGGACGCCGCCGCGTTGATGCTGCTGCACTTCCTCGTCGCGCTGCCGGTCGGGGCGGTGCTCGGCGGGTGGATCGCCACCACGATCGGCGACCGTGCCATGACCCTCGTGGGCTTGCTGATCGCCGCCGGCGGCTACTGGCTCATTTCGCAGTGGCGACTCGACGTGGCCACCGCGACCGACAGCGTCTTCGGCATCCTCACGCTGCCCAAGATGGCCACCGATCTGGCGGTCACCGGGCTGGGGCTGGGTCTGGTGATCGGGCCGCTGTCCTCGGCGAGTCTGCGCGTGGTGCCGGCGGCCCAGCACGGGATCGCCGCCGCGTTGGTGGTGGTGGCCCGGATGACCGGCATGCTGATCGGCGTGGCCGCACTGAGCGCCTGGGGGTTCTACCGCTTCGATCAGATCTTGGCGCACAAGATGGCGGCGCTGCCCAGCCACGCCAGCCTGGCCGAACAGCTGGCCAGCCGGGCGCAAATGGCCCGGGAGGCGTTCGCCGAGATGTACGGCGGGATCTTCACCGTGACCGCATACGTGTGCGTGGCCGGGGCTCTGCTGGGTCTGCTGCTCGGCGGGCGCCCCGTGCACGCCGACGAGCCGGTGACGGCAGAAAAGGAGCCGGTCGGGCGCTGAGCGCCAGCGGTCAGCGCGGCACCATGCTGAGCAGCACGTCCGGTCCGATCCGCTCGACGCCGTCGAACCGCCAGCGCAGCGCCTGCGCGATGCTGGGCACCGCGACGTCGTCGACCGCGGTGACCGGCCCGCCCAGCAGC
>NZ_VYIK01000015.1:0-46553 GCF_008709575.1 Mycobacterium sp. | reverse complement strand
CTGCGCGATGCTGGGCACCGCGACGTCGTCGACCGCGGTGACCGGCCCGCCCAGCAGCATCGGCGCGATGTAGGCCAGGATGCGGTCGACCGCGCCGGCCCGCAGGAACGCCCCGGCCAGCCTCGGCCCGCCCTCCAGCAGCACGTCGGTGCGATCCGACAGCGCCTTGAGCACCTCGGCCGGGTCGTGGGTGCGGATCAGCATCGTGGGCGCGTCGTCGTTGAGCACCTTGGCCTCGGCCGGGATTTCGCGTTTTCCCACCACCACGCGCAGCGGCTGGCGATCCGCCAGGCTGCCGTCGGCTCGCCGGGCGGTCAGCGCGGGATCGTCGCGGAGCACGGTGCCGGTGCCCACGACGATCGCGTCGACGGTCGCGCGGCGGCGGTGCACGTCGGCGCGGGCGGCTTCGCCGGTGATCCAGCGGCTCGAGCCGTCGGCGGCCGCGCTGCGCCCGTCCATGCTGGCGGCGTATTTCCACGTCACATGCGGGACCCCGGTGCGTTGCTTGTGCAGCCATTCGCGCAGCGGCCCGGCGGCCACCAGATCGGCCTGCACCCCCGTGATGACCTGCACGCCGGCGGCCGTCAGGCGTGACGCGCCGCCGGCCGCGATCGGGTTCGGGTCGGCGACGGCGTAGACCACCGCCGCGACGCCGGCATCGAGCAGAGCGTCGACGCACGGCGGGGTTTTGCCGTGGTGGTTGCACGGCTCGAGGGTCACCACCGCGGTGCCGCCCGCGGCCAGGGTGCCCGCCCGCCGCAGCGCCACCACCTCGGCGTGCCCGCTGCCGGCCGGTCCGGTGCCGCCCACGCCGACGACGCGCCCCTCCCGGTCCAGGATCACCGCACCCACCGGCGGATTGGGGTAGGTCGTGCCCTTGACCAGTTCGGCGTGCTCGACAGCCAGCCGCATGGCGGCGTCGTAGTCCACCGCGGCGGGAATGCTCATGGGCTCAGCGGGCTCATAGGCGCAGGCGGGTGGACGCGGCGGCCGCCCGGCGCCGCAGCTCCTCGACCGCGCCGGCCGGGTCGCGGGCGCCGTAGACGGCCGAGCCGGCCACGAAGCAGTCGACGCCGGCCTCGGCGGCCGCCTCGATGGTGTCGGCGTTGATACCGCCGTCGATCTCGACCAGGATCGTCAAGTCGCCGGAGTCGATCTTGGTGCGGATGGCGCGGACCTTGCCCAGTACCTCCGGGATGAATTCCTGGCCGCCGAACCCGGGCTCGACCGACATGACCAGTAACGTGTCGAAGTGTTTGAGGATGTCCAGATAGGGCTCCAACGGAGTGCCGGGTTTGATGCCCAGGCCAGCCTTGGCGCCGGCGGCGCGGATGTCGCGGGCGACCGCGACCGGGTTGTCGGTCGCCTCGGCATGGAAGCTGACGTTGTAGGCACCAGCCTCGGCGTACGGCGGCGCCCAGCGGTCTGGGTCCTCGATCATCAGATGGCAATCCATCGGCAGGTCGCTGGCGGCCAGCAAGCTTTGCACGACCGGCAGGCCGATGGTCAGGTTCGGCACGAAATGACCGTCCATCACGTCGACGTGCAGCCAGTCGGCGCCCTCGACCGCCGCGGCTTCCTCGGCCAGCCGGGAGAAATCGGCGGCCAGGATCGACGGAGCTATCATCGGCCGCTCGGTGGTCGCGGACATGAAACGAGCCTACTGTGACCGGACTTCGAGCGCCGCGGCGAACATGGCGTCGGTGCCGTGCCGGTGCGGCCACAGCTGGACGTAGGGGCCCTCGCCCAGCTCCCCGGCCGGCTCGAACCATGGCCGGGCGTCCAGCGCGGCAACCGGATGACGGCGCAGCGCATCGGCGACGATGCCGACCGTCTCGGCCAGATGCGGCGAGCAGGTCGCATACAGCACCACGCCGCCGGGCCGGGTCAACGCGATGGCCGCGCTGAGCAATTCGCGTTGCAGGGCGGTCAGCGCCGGCAGGTCGGCGGGCCGGCGCCGCCAGCGCGCCTCGGGCCGACGGCGCAGCGCGCCCAGGCCGCTGCACGGCACGTCGACCAGCACACGGTCGAAGCCCGGCTGCAGCCCGGTCCGTCGCCCGTCGAGCGTCAACACGTCCACCGGCAGCCCGCCGGTGTTGGCCGCCACCAGCTGGGCCCGGTGTGCCGACGGCTCCACCGCGGTGACTCGCGCTCCGCGGTCGGCGCCCAGCGCGGCCAGCAACGCCGTCTTGCCGCCCGGCCCCGCGCACAGGTCCAGCCAGCGCCCGGCGTCGTGAGCCAACGGCGCCAACGTCAGCGCGCGGGCCACCAGTTGGCTGCCCTCGTCGCAGACCAGCGCCAGGCCGTCGCGCAGCGCCGGCAGCCTGCCCGGATCGCCGGCCGGCAAGTACACCGCGTACGGCGAATACCGGCCTGGGCTGCCGTGCACCGCCTCGGCCAGCGCTGCGGCGGTCATCCGGTCGGGACGGGCGGCCAGATGCACCCGCGGGCGTTCGTCGTCGCTGGCCAGCACCGCCTCCAGCTCCCCGGCGGCCGCGCCCAGCGCGTCGGCGAATGCCTGTGCGATCCAACGCGGGTGGGCATGCACGAACGCGGCGTGGCCTATCGCGTCGACTGCCGGGTCCGGGGCCAGCTCCTCGACCCAGGAGTGCTCGTCGCGGGCGCTGATCGTCCTCAGCACGCCGTTGACGAAACCCGCACGCGCCGAATCGAATTCGATCGCCGCCTGTTCGACGGCGGTGGACACGGCGGCGTGCGCGTCGACCCGGGTGCGCAGCAGTTGGTAGCTGCCCAGCCGCAGCAGGTCGAGCAGCACCGGGTCGATCGCGTCCGGCGGGCGTTCGGCCGCCGCGCCGATCACCACGTCGAGCAGGCCGCGGGTGCGGCAGGTGCCGTAGGTGAGCTCGGTGGCGAAAGCGGCGTCACGGCCCGTGATCCCGCGTTCGCGCAGCAGTGCCGGCAGCGTCAGGTTGGCGTAGGCGTCCCGCTCGCTGACCGCGCGCAGCACGTCGAACGCTACTCGCCGCGCCGGGTCCAGCGGCCTGCGCCGCCGTTTTTCCCGACGCTGGGTCATGAGGCGCGCGACGCCGGATCCAGCCGGGCGCCGCGGGCCCAGTCGACCGCGTCCATCGATCTCTTTCCCGGCGCCTGGATTTGGCCCAGTCGCACCGGCTGCGAGCCGGTGCCGATCCACACGTGCTGACGATCCACGCGAATCTGGCCGGGTGACAACGTATCCGGACCCTCGACGTCGATCGACACCGGACCGAGTTTGACCCGCCGGTCACCGATCAGCGTCCAGGCCCCCGGGTTCGGGGTGACCGCGCGGATGCGCCGCTCGACCACCTGCGCCGGTAGGTCCCAGCGCACCCGGGCCGCGTCCACGGTGAGCTTGGGGGCGAGACTGACCCCGTCGGCCGGCTGCGGCACCGGGGTGAGCACGCCGTCGGCGATGCCGTCCAGGGTGGTGGCCAGCAACGCCGCACCCGACTCCGCCAGCCGGTCGAGCAAATCGCCGGCGGTGTCGGTCGGCCGGATCTCCTCGGTGACCACGCCGTAGACCGGGCCGCAGTCCAGGCCCGGTTCGATCTGGAAGGTGCTCGCCCCGGTGACCGTGTCGCCGGCGGCGATAGCGGCCTGCACCGGGGCGGCGCCACGCCAGGCCGGCAGCAGCGAGAAGTGCAAGTTCACCCACCCGTACCTGGGCACCGCCAGCAACTCCTCGCCGAGCAGCGCGCCGTAGGCCACTACCGGGCAGCAGTCGGGCGCCCACCGGGTGAGCTCGGCGACGAACTCGGGGCTGTTGGGCCGCGGCGGCCGCAGCACCGGAATCCCGTGCTCCAGGGCGAACCGGGCCACCGGCGACGGTTGCGGCCGGCCGCGGCGCCCCGAGACGGCGTCGGGCCGGGTGAGCACCGCGACCACCTCGTGACGGGGCGAATCGACGAGCCTCCGCAGCGCGGGCAGTGCCGGCTCGGGAGTGCCGGCGAACACGAGGCGCACCGGCACAGTCTAGGGAAGAGTTTCGCCAGGTGGGCTTGACAGCCACCGGGCCTGCGCACCATCCGGCCGCCAAGCCATGCGGTGGCATCGATCAGGATCACGAAACTGTTTGGAAATGAACCCAATTGCCTTCACCGGCGGCCACGGCAAACCCCGGGCAGAACTGCCGGTGCTGCACTCCGATCACCCTGCACGACAGGGACGGCCCAGGCGGGGCCGCCCGCGGCGTTGACGGGCGCTTTCCGGTATCGCCGGACCTCACGTCGGATCTCGACGCCGGTCACCGACTGGCCGCCGGTCGACGTTGCCCCACTTGATAATTGGTTGCCCCACTTGATAATTGACATAACCACCTGCTCAACCCCGCATCGGGCTCCTGATGCCGGGCGTCGTGCCGTATCTCACCACCGGCGCCACTGATAGCCAGATTTCGCTAGGCACCTCGCTGTCAGAAGAAATTTGCCCAGCTTCCTAGCCGTGCCCGCGTCCCCGAAATCCGCGTTTCTCATTTTGAGACCCGGATCACATCTGGCGCTAGCTACTCTACCGTTGCTCCGCATGCAGCAGTCAGAACCATCCCCTTGGAGAATGGAGTGCAAGCATGTTTGTCACGACTCACCCGGAAGCTTTATCGATGGCGGCTGGTGCGTTGAGTGCCATCGGCTCTGGGGTCAACTCACAAAACGCGGCAGCGGCGACTCCAACGACGGCGATCCTGCCCCCTGCAGCCGACGAGGTTTCGGCGCTGATTACCGCACAGTTCGTCGCTCACGCTCACCTGTATCAATCAATAAGCGCCCACGCTGCTGCGATTCACGAAATGTTCGTCAACACATTGGGTACCAGCGCGGGTTCATATGCAGCGACCGAGGCCGCCAACGCGGTCGCGACCGGCTAAGAAGGCTCAGAAAAAGGAAAGGGGGTCGGCCGAGGTTCTGGGCACATCAGGTGGATTTAGACAGTCCGACCAATAGCTTTTCTCCACCAGTCCAACGTCTTTGACCATGTCCTGGCGAGACGAAGTCTTACCGATCAAAGGAGTGTTTGATGGCCACTCGTTTTATGACCGACCCGAACGCCATGCGCGACATGGCGGGCCGGTTCGACATGCACGCCCAGACCGTCGAGGACGAAGCCCGCAAGATGTGGGCGTCCTCGGTCAACATCGCCGGGGCCGGCTGGAGCGGCACCGCGCAGTCGACCTCCTACGACACGATGGGCCAGATGAACCAGGCGTTCCGCAACATCGTCAACATGCTGCACGGGGTGCGCGACGGGCTGATCCGCGACGCGGCCAACTACGAAGCCCAAGAACAAGCCTCCCAGCAGATCCTGAGCAGCTAGGAGAAGATCATGTCGATCAACTACCAGTTCGCCGACGTCGACGCGCACGGTGCGACGATCCGCGCCCAGGCTGCGGCGTTGGAGGCCGAGCACCAGGCAATCATCCGTGACGTGCTGGCCGCCGGTGACTTCTGGGGCGGTGCGGGCTCGGCCGCCTGCCAGGAGTTCATCACCGCGTTGGGTCGCAATTTCCAGGTGATCTACGAACAGGCCAACGCCCACGGCCAGAAGGTGCAGACCGCCGGCAACAACATGGCGTCCACCGACTCCGCCGTCGGCTCCAGCTGGGCCTAGGCCGGCCCCGAATATCCGGCGCACCTGGTCCGCCAAGAAGGGACTCATCATGAGCAAGCCCGTTGCCACGCCGGAATTCACCGGCACCAGCACAGCGTTGATCCACGTGTCGCAGGTGTTGCGTCGCCCCGTTCTGACCCCGTCCGGTGAGGCGGTAGGCCGTGTCGAGGACATCGTCGTTCGGCTGCGCGGCGCACATACCTACCCGCTGGTGACCGGTGTGGTGACCGCGGTCGGTGGCCACCGGGTGTTCGCCGGGAGCAGATCCATCAATCGGCTTGGCCCGGACTGGGTAACGCTGAGGCGCAGTCAATTCGACTTGCCCCGATTCGAACGTCGTCCCGGTGAAGTGCTGCTGCAGTCCGATGTCCTCGGAGACCGGCTGATCGACGTGGCCGCAGGGGAATTGGTGCGCGTCTACGACATCGAACTTGAAAAACGCGCAGGCGAGTGGGTGTTGGCGCGGTTGGACAGCCGGCGTCCGCCCCGGTTGTTCGCGTTGCTGAAGACGCCCTGCGGCCAGGCCGCTCGCGACTGGAAGGCCTTCGAACCATTGACCGGACACGGTCAGTCGTTGGCTTTGCGGCGCGTGTCCGGGCGGGTCGCCGCGCTTGATCCCGGGCACATCGCCGATCTGCTCGCCGGAACCGACAGCGCAGAAGCGCGGCAAAGCCTCGGCCTTCTCGACGACATGTCCGACGACGAGGTCGCTGCGCTGCTCGGCCGAATGCGCGCCGACGACGCCGCCGACACGCTCATCGACCTGCGCCCGTTCCGCCGCCGGCGGGTTATCGACCTGATGCCCGGGCAAGCCTGTCTCTCAATGCTGAACCTGCTCGGTTTCAATCCCGGCAGTGCCGGGGAGACGATGACCGTCGACGTCGTGTCGTGCGGTCCCGGTGCTACTGTGCGCGAGGCGCTCACCGTCGTCGGCACGGCGGTGACGGTGCAGCCGGCCGCACTGGCACAGATTCATGTCCTCGACCACACCGGGCGGCTCGCCGGTGTGGCGCCGGTGGTGACGTTGTTGCAGTCACGCCCCACAGACATGGTTGCAGCACTGATGGATTCGGATCCAATCCGGGTAAGTCCGGATGCCGATCTGGCCGACGTCGCGGTGCTGATAGCCGACAACGGTCTACGCACCGTCCCGGTCGTCGACGACGAGGACCGCCTGTTGGGCGTCGTCACCATCGACGACGTTCTCAAAGCTGTCATCCCCGACGACTGGCGCCGACGGGCAGCCGGACCAGGCGCCGTGCCCGAACCGGTTTCGCTGATCGGCCAGCCGATGTCTGGCGTCGATCAAGGAGATGACCTGCGATGACCGCGGTCGACCCCACGACTGTCGGCACTACAGCGCCGGCATCGCTGCACACCGCGCTGCTGGACCATGCCGACACTGGTCACATCGAAGGAGCTTTCGGTCGAATCAGCATTGGCCACAATGATTTTCCCCGAACACTGAAGGTCCGAATCGGTGCTCTGATGGCGATTGCGGGCCCTGGTTTGATCGTCATGGTCGGCGATAACGACGCCGGCGGGGTGGCCACCTACGTGCAGGCCGGCCAAAACTACGGCTATTCGCTGCTGTGGGTGTTGTTGCTGTTGATCCCGGTGCTGATCGTCAACCAGGAGATGGTGGTTCGGCTCGGCACGGTCACCGGAGTCGGACACGCCCGGCTGATCAACGAACGCTTCGGTCGCGGCTGGGGCGCCTTCTCCGTCGGCGACTTGTTCCTGCTGAACTTTTTGACACTGATCACCGAATTCATCGGGATCACGCTGGCAGCCGACTACCTGGGCATCTCCCGCTACGTCGTCGTCCCATTCGCCGCCATCGCGTTGATCGCCATCATGACCACCGGCAGCTTCCGCCGCTGGGAACGCGCGATGCTGATGTTCGTGGCGATCACGCTGCTGCAAATTCCCATGGTGTTGATGTCGCATCCGGATTGGGCGCAGGCGAGCAAGGCTTTCGTCACCCCCGGTGTAGCCGGCGGCGTCACCTCGGATGCGTTGCTGTTGGTCATCGCCATGGTCGGGACCACGGTGGCGCCCTGGCAGCTGTTCTTTCAGCAGTCCAACATCGTCGACAAGCGCATCACGCCGCGCTTCATCGGCTACGAACGGTTGGACACCACGTTGGGAGCGTTCGTCGTGGTGATCGGGGCGGCGGCCTTGATGATGACCGGCGACTGGGCCGCTCGAGTCACCCACAGCCGGGGGCGCTTCATCGACGCGGGCGTGCTCGCACATCTACTGGGTCAACACAACCCGGTCCTCGGTTCGGTGTTCGCAATCGTGTTGCTCGACGCCTCCATCATCGGCGCCGCGACGGTGACCCTGGCCACCAGCTACGCGTTCGGCGACGTTTTCGGCCTCAAACATTCGCTCAACCGCGGCTTCGCCGAGGTCAAACCGTTCTACCTGTCCTACACGGCGATGGTGGTGATCGCTGCTGCAGTGGTGCTTTTCCCCGGTGCGCCGCTGGGGTTGATCACCACCGGCGTCCAGGCCCTGGCGGGGCTGTTGCTGCCCAGTGCCACCGTCTTTTTGCTCCTGCTGTGCAACGACCGGGAAGTCCTGGGTCCCTGGGCGAATCGGCCATGGCTCAACGTCGTGGCCGGCATCATCGTCGGCGCGTTGCTGCTGCTGTCGGGAATCCTGATGGCGACCACCGTGTTCCCCCATCTCGACATCGTCTCCGTCGCCGACGACTTCGCCGCCGGGTGCGCCGGCTGCGCCGCGATCATCGGAATCACGTTGTGGTGGTTCGCCCGCCGGCAGCCCAAAGCAACGATGCCCGAGCAGCTGTTCCGCCAGTTCAGAAAGGGGGAGCGGGGCAGCTGGCGGATGCCGCCCCTGGCTCTGCTGGAGCCGGCCACCTGGTCGGTCGGAACTCGGTTGGGCATGGTGGTGCTGCGCGGCTACCTCGTCGTCGGAGCGATCCTGCTGGCGGTTAAAGCCATTCAACTCGGCAATGCCTGACGGCGGCTGGCCGTCCCCCGGTATTCGGCGTCAAATCATGCGGAGGAATCAATCGTGAAGATCACAGCACTGGCCTCGACACCCGTCGCGGGAGCCGCGCTGGCCGCGGCGATCGCGCTCGCCGCAGCCGCGGCTGCGGATCCCGCCGCCGGCAGCGACGACGACTTCCTCGCCGCTCTCCGGCAAGCCGGCATCACCTACCACACCGCACCCGAAGCCGTTGCGGTCGGGCGGGCGGTGTGCGGGTTGATGGATGCCGGTACTCCCGGCGTCGCCGCTGTCCGGCAAGTGGAGAAATCCAACCCGGGATTCACCCTCGTCGGCGCCGCCAAGTTCGCCGTGATCGCGGCGGACAACTATTGCCCCGAACATCTCGACGGTGGTGATGACGACAGCGCTTTCGGCGGCGCCGGGTCGCTGCAGGCCGCGGTGGCCGGCGGCGCAGGACACTGAGGGGATGCGCGCCGCGGGTTCGATGCGAACCGCGTAGAGATGGCGGGCGATTGGGCTGATTTCTCGATCCGATCGTCGCGGGGTGCCGCAACGTCACGCCACCTGGTTGGTGCGCGAAAGCCTCCGCCACAACCTGCACCGACGCGGACATCCCTGGTTTCTCCGTCGTCGTCGGACTCGGCCACACTGGAACCGACATCGTGACGAGACCGGGAGCAGGCTATGCAGACGCTGAGCATCGCTGATTTCGTCCTGCGCCTGGGCGTCGGGCTCGGGTGTGGTGCGCTCATCGGGATCGAGCGACAGTGGCAGGCGCGGCGAGCCGGTCTGCGTACTAATGCGCTGGTGGCGACCGGAGCGACGTTGTTCGTTCTCTACTCGGTCGCCGCCAACGACACCAGCCCTACCCGGGTTGCGTCCTATGTGGTGTCCGGAGTCGGATTTCTCGGCGGAGGAGTCATCCTGCGGGAGGGATTCAACGTCCGAGGGCTCAACACCGCGGCGTCGCTGTGGTGCTCGGCGGCGGTCGGCGTGCTGGCCGCCGGCGGGGACTTGATGTTCGCGCTGATCGGCACCGCTGCGGTCATCATGATCCATTTGCTGGGCCGGCCGATCGGCCGCTTGATCGACCGCGACAACGTGGTGGAAGAGGACGAGGACGACCAGCCGTACCAGCTGCAGCTGGTGTGCCGCCCCAAATCGGAAAAGTATGCCCGCGCCCAGATCGTGCAGCGCACCCGGAGCAACGACTTCGTGCTGCGCGGAATCCACACCGAGCGGGCGGGCGAGGACAGCCTCGCGTTGACCGCGTACCTCCTGAGCGACGGACACGCGCCAACCCGGCTTGAACAGCTGGTCGCGGAACTGTCCCTGCAGGAAGGCGTTCAGACGGTGCACTGGTATGCCGGCGATCAGGACGAACCGATGCCACCGGTGGCGCGGCCGGGCTAGTGGTCCCGCCGACACGGCCGCCGTGCTTGGGTGCTACAGCCGGCCCGTCATAAAGTTTCGGTGTGAATGCCGTCGCGGATTTCCTCTCCATGCTACCGGCGCAGATGCGTGACCCGGTGTTGTTCGCTATCCCGTTCTTCCTGCTGCTGCTCGCCATCGAATGGACAGCGGCACGTAAGCTCGACCGCATCCAGGGATCGGGGCGGCCGGCATCGGGTGCCTACCTCACCCGCGACGCATGGGCGAGTATCTCGATGGGGCTGGTCTCGGTGGTCACCACCGCCGGCTGGAAGTTCCCGGCGTTGCTCGGCTATGCCGCGATCTACGCCTATCTGGCGCCATGGCATCTGCCCGCCACCCAGTGGTACACGTGGGTCATCGCGATCCTCGGTATCGACCTGTTGTACTACGGCTACCACCGCATCGCCCATCGAGTGCGGCTGATCTGGGCCACCCATCAGGCACACCACTCCAGCCAGTACTTCAATCTCGCCACCGCGCTGCGCCAGAAGTGGAACAACAGCGGCGAGATTCTGATGTGGGTTCCGTTGCCCCTATTGGGAATTCCGCCGTGGATGGTGTTCGTGAGCTTCTCGATCAACCTGATCTACCAGTTCTGGGTGCACACCGAGCGGATCGACAAGCTCCCGCGGCCATTCGAGTTCGTCTTGAATACGCCATCACATCACCGGGTGCATCATGGGATGGATCCGCAATACCTGGACAAGAACTACGGCGGGATTTTCATCGTCTGGGACCGGCTGTTGGGCACCTTCCAACCCGAGATATTCCGCCCGCATTACGGGCTGACCAAGCAGGTCGACACGTTCAACATCTGGCTGCTGCAAACTCACGAATACCTGGCGATCGTCCGCGATCTGCGCTCGGCGACACGGCTGCGCGACCGACTGGGCTACGTTTTCGGACCACCCGGCTGGGAACCTCGCACGACCGGCCGCCGCGAAGCTCTGACATCGGCGCAGTGAGCACGGACTGGTTGGGCGAGCCGAACCGGACTCCAACACGGGGCCTGGGCGCTGATAGCCGGACGCCGGAGCCGACGACGGCGCCATCAGCAACTCTGATCCGGTCCGACCGGGGCAGGCGCTGATCATCTCGCGGTCTTCGTCTGCGAAGCTTGAACCGCTGACTGCATCAGCCGGCCGGCGCCACGCCGGCCCTGACCGATCGGAGTGACCGGTGGCCCGCCCAGCATTGTGCATGTTCGCCACGACGGTCGGCGCCACCGTACTGGCCGCTGGGATGGGCCCGACGGCCAAGGCTGATCAGGTGGTGGTGTTTCCCGGTATGGAAATTCACCAAGCGGGTCATCTGTGCACGTTGGGGTATGTCGACCCCGTACGACGGGTAGCGTTCACCGCCGGTCATTGCCACGGTGACGGGCCCGTGACCGACGAGGACGACCACGTGATCGGCACTTCCGCGACGTTTCGGGCCAATACCGCCGACGGCGCCCCGGTGGCCGCCGATCAGTTTGTCGCCGATTACGAGTCGATCGTGCTGGCCGACGACGTCACGCCCAACAACGTGCTGCCCGGCGGGCGCGTGCTGGAATCGATCCCGGGTGTGGTCGCCCGACCGGGCGAGCCGGTCTGTCATTTCGGCATCGTCACCGGCGAAAGCTGCGGAACTATCGCGAGTGTCAACAACGGCTGGTTCACCATAGGTCACGGTTTCACGAGCGAAAAAGGCGATTCCGGCGGACCGGTGTATGTGGTCAACGGCCCTGGCCGTGCCGCGATCGTGGGCTTGTTCAACAGCATTTGGGGCGATTTCCGTACCGCGGTGTCGTGGCAGGCGATCGCGCAGCAGGTGGCCGAGGACGTTCAGGGGGCAAGCCCCGGCGCCGCCCCGGCCTCGTGATCGGGTCGGCCGGCATCCGTGAGGGCGAAAATCGGGATAGCCGGCGCGGCGGCGCGCAACTCTGGCTCGCCGCAATCCGGAGCAAGGCCCGCAACGTGCCCCTTGACCTGCCAATACCACCGGTCCAGGTAGCGCCGCAGCAGATCGGGCTTGGCAGCGTCGGCCACCTCGGTCGCGCGCCGGCGCCGGCTGCGCCAGCGCGGGCCGACCTCGACGACACCGGCGGCTCGGACGTTGCGCACCCACTGGGTGCGGCCCCGCGGTGACACCAGGTAATCGACGCCCTCGACGGTCAACACGTTGACCACCACACCGCGACGTTTCCCGCTGGTGCGGCCGCGGACGCGAAGTGCCCGGGTCCCGGCGATGCTGACCCCGGCTTCGGCGAGCCCGCGACCGACCGCAGTACCGACGCGGGCAACCCGGCCGGGCCGGTCATAGCGCATCGACATCGCACATCCTTCCGGCCCAAGGCCGACACAAAGAGAGCGGCGCTCTCGTTGGACATGACCCTGGCACGGTGCAGCCGAAAAAGCAAGAGCACTGATCTCTTGGGTGCCAGACTTGGCCAGATGGGCACACGCCACGCAACGCGTGCGCGCATCGAGGCGCAGATCCTCGAGCTCGGCCGGCAGCACCTGGTTGACCGCGGGGCGGCCGGGCTGTCGCTCCGCGCGATCGCCCGCGACCTGGGCATGGTGTCGTCGGCGGTGTACCGGTACGTGTCCAGCCGCGACGAGTTGCTGACCCTGCTGCTGGTCGACGGTTACTGTGACCTCGCCGATGCCGTCACCCGGGCCCCACAGGCCGTCGTCTGGAGCGACGACGTCGTTGCGATCGCGC
This sequence comes from Mycobacterium sp., assembly GCF_008709575.1. Classification (GTDB taxonomy): domain Bacteria; phylum Actinomycetota; class Actinomycetes; order Mycobacteriales; family Mycobacteriaceae; genus Mycobacterium. Next base: position 33,830 of record NZ_VYIK01000015.1, on the reverse strand, counting down.
ATGCTGCCCGGGCGTGGGCTCTGGCGAATCCGGCCCGCTGGGCACTGCTGTACGGCAGCCCCGTGCCCGGTTACCACGCCCCGGCGGACCGAACGACCGGACCCGGCACGCGGGTGATCGGCGCGCTGTTCGACGCCGTCGCCGCCGGAATCGAGACCGGCGACATCAGGTTGACCCATGACGTCGCGGCGCCACCGGTCTCGACAGACTACGACCGGATTCGCCGTGAATTCGGTTTCCCCGGTGACGACCACGTCATGAGTGCCTGCTTCACGATCTGGGCCGGAGTGGTCGGCGCGATCAGCCTCGAGGTATTCGGCCACTACGGCCCCGACACGCTCAGTGATCCCCAAACCGTGTTCGACAGCCAGATACGCCTGCTGGTCGGCCTGCTCACACAACACTGACGCCGACGCCATCACCTCGAATTCCTGCAAGATTCGGGCCGGGATTGCCGCATGTCGGTGTCGAGACCGACGATATCGGTGCACCATGGGACCTCGGGACGCCACGTCCGTGTCGGCCTCGCAGGCCGACGTGCCCTACCGGACCATCACAGAAGGAGCAGCGCTGAACACCCGGACGCCGGAACCAGTCGGGATGCACACCATCGGGTCGTGGTCGGACGACGTCGACGTCGTCGTGATCGGGTTCGGTATCGCCGGCGGCTGCGCTGCGGTCAGCGCGGCGGCGGCCGGTGCGCGGGTGCTGGTGCTCGAACGCGCCGCGGCGGCCGGTGGCACCAGCGCGATGGCCGGCGGGCACTTCTATCTCGGCGGTGGCACCGCGGTTCAAAAGGCGACCGGGCATCCCGATTCGGCCGAGGAGATGTACAAATACCTCGTCGCGGTGGCCCGTCAACCCGACCACGTCAAAATTCGCGCCTACTGCGACGGCAGCGTGGAACACTTCACCTGGCTGGAAGATCTCGGGTTCCAGTTCGAGCGCAGCTACTACCCGGAAAAGGCCGTGATCCAACCCAACACCGAAGGGTTGATGTACACCGGAAATGAGAAAGTGTGGCCGTTTTCCGAACAGGCGGTGCCGGCCCCGCGCGGGCACAAGGTGCCGGTGCCCGGCGACACCAAAGGCGCCAAGCTGGTGATCGACCTGTTGGTCAAACGCGCTGAAGACCTCGGTGTGCAGGTCCGCTACGAAACCGGCGCGACCGGGTTGGTCGTCGACGCGTCGGGAGCCGTGACCGGGGTGAGGTGGAAGCACTTCGCCGATGCCGGAGCGATCCGGGCCGGCTCGGTGATCATCGCCGCGGGCGGTTTCGTGATGAATCCCGAGATGGTCGCGACCTACACACCGAAACTCGCGGAGAAGCCGTTCGTGCTGGGCAACACCTACGACGACGGGCTGGGCATCCGGCTGGGGGTCTCCGCCGGTGGCGCCACCCAGCACATGGATCAGGTCTTCATCACCGCGCCGGTGTACCCGCCCTCGATTCTGCTCACCGGAATCATCGTCAACAAATTCGGGCACCGGTTCGTCGCCGAGGATTCATACCATTCGCGCACCTCGGGCTTCGTGATGGACCAGCCGGACAGCGTCGCGTTCCTGATTGTCGACGAGGCGCATCTGCAGCAGCCGCAGATGCCGCTGGTGCCCTTGATCGACGGCTGGGAAACCGTCGGGGAGATGGAAGCCGCGCTGCGCATACCGGCGGGGAATTTGGCCGCGACCCTCAAGCGCTACAACGAGTTCGCCGCCCGGGGCGAAGACCCCGATTTCCACAAGCAGCCGGAATTCCTGGCACCGCAGGATCAAGGGCCATGGGGGGCGTTCGATTTGTCGCTGGGCAAGGCGATGTACGCAGGATTTACCCTCGGCGGGCTGGCCACCTCGGTAGACGGCCAGGTGCTGCGTGACGACGGCACCGCGATCGAGGGCCTCTACGCGGTGGGAGCCTGTGCGTCCAACATCGCCCAGGACGGCAAGGGATACGCCAGCGGCACTCAGCTGGGGGAAGGTTCGTTCTTCGGGCGGCGGGCCGGAACGCACGCGGCGAAGGCCGCGCGCAGCCGCCGGGCGTGAAACTACCGCGAAAAATCAGCCGAGCGTTCACAATAGCTTCACCCTCGGCGCGCATGACGGTCGCCGGGCTGCGGATCTACAGTCGAGGCCCCACCTCGACCGGGCCGAGCCGCCATGCGCCCGCCCCCAGCAGCTCCAGCAGGCGCTCGTGGTGCTGTTCGACGGTGTGGCGATGGCTCACGCTGACCACCACGCAATCCGGGAGTTCGGTGCGCAGCAGCTCGTAGAGCGCGAACTCCAGGCCCTCGTCGAGTGCCGATGTCGACTCGTCGAGGAAGACCGCCTTGGGTTTGGTCAGCAGGATCCGGGCGAACGCGATGCGCTGCTGCTCTCCGGGGGAGAGCACCTTGGCCCAGTCTTGTTCCTCGTCGAGGCGCCCCGCGAGCGGAGCCAGCGCAACTTTGGTCAGTGCGTCGCGCAGCGCCTCGTCAGACAGGTCGCGCGGGGAATTCGGGTAGGCCACCACCGTTCGCAGATCGCCCAGCGGGACATAGGGCAGCTGCGACAGGAACATCGTGTCGGTGTCGCCGGCAGGCCGGGTCAGCGTACCGGAAGCAAAGGGCCACAACTGTGCGAGACTGCGCAACAGCGTGGTCTTGCCGCTGCCGGACGGGCCGACGATCACCATCGACTCGCCCCGGTCCAGGCGCAGATCCAGCGGATCGATCAGCTGCTCGCCCGTCGGGGTGCGCACCTCGACGCCGGCGAGCTCGACCGAGTCGTCGACGCTGGGGCGCACCAGGATCTCGGGCAGTTCCCGGCCGCGGGCGTTGGAGTCAACCAGCCCGTGCAAGCGCAGGATCGCCGCGCGGAACGCGGCGAACGCGTCGTAGTTGTTGCGGAAGAACGACAGCGACGACTCGATGTTGCCGAACGAGGTCGCCGTCTGGCCGACGTCCCCCAGGTCGATTTTGCCGGCGAACAATCGGGGCGCCTGCAACAGCCACGGCAGTGGGACGATCGTCTGGCTGACCGACGCGTTCCACCCCAGGTAGCCGATGGTGCGTCGGACCCAACGGCGGTAGTTGTCGATGATCGGCGTGAACCGTGCCCACAACTGCGTCTGCTCGGCGCGCTCACCCCGGTAGAACCCCACGGCCTCGGCGGTGTCGCGCAGCCGCACCAGCGCGTACCGGAAAACGGCGTTGAGCCGCTCGTTTTCGAAGCTGAGCCGGATCAGCGGGTGCCCGATCCAGAAGGTGATGATCGTCGCCGCCAACACATAGACGATGACGATCCAGAACATCGCGCGCGGGATTGCCACGCCGAGCACGTTCAGGTCCCCGGAGAGGTTCCACAGGATCGCCGTGAAGGAGATCACCGAAATCACCGCATTGACGGCGCCGAACAGCAACGTGTCCGAGGTGCTGATAGACGGCACGTTGGTGGTCCCGCCCGCACCGGTGGTGAAGATGTCGATGTCTTGCTGGATCCGCTGATCGGGGTTGTCGATCGCGTTGTCGATGAAGCGGGACCGGTAGTAGGCCTGGCCGGCGAGCCAGTCGGCGGTCAGGTGTTCGGTGAGCCAGACCCGCCACGCGATGATGAACCGCTGAGTCAGGTAAATGTCGACCATCACCCGGGCGATGAAGATGACGGCCATGATGCAGAAGATGCCCAGCGACATCCAAAAGCCATGGATCCCCGATTGCCGGACCGCTTCGTCATGGGCGCCCACTCCCTCGAACGCCTTCTGCAGCCCGTTGTACATGTCTTTGCCCTGGTAGCTGAACAGCACGCTGAGCCGCACCGAGACGACTACCGAGAACAGCAGCACACCGAGCATGAGCCAGACCGGTACCGAGTGCGGGCCGACGAAATAACCACGGGTGATCCGCCAGTACTGGCGGCCCCACCGGGTGGTGTAGCGGACCAGCACCAGCACCGCAAGAACGCACACGACACTGATCACCCAGGCTCTGGCGCACCACCACAACGAGTCGGGCAGGGCATCGGCCCAGTTGATCGATGGTTTGAACGGTGTCAAATCGCTGCCCACGTCGACGTCTCCTTGTGCCGTGAGGCTGCCCCGCGGGCACCTCGAACGGAAGTCCTGCGCGCGAAGTTACCGGAATCGTGGCCGGGCCCGGGGGCGGCGACACGCCGCACCGGGCGACGGCGCGTCAGCGGCCGCCGTTAAGCTCGCGGGAATGAGCATCGGCGCCGCGACGACTCTGCATGCGGGGCGGTTGATCGCACGCCGACTGAAGGCCAGTGGCGTCGACACGGTCTTCACGTTGTCCGGCGGTCACCTGTTTTCCCTCTACGACGGCTGCCGCAGCGAGGGTCTGCGACTGGTCGACACCCGCCACGAACAGACCGCGGCCTTCGCCGCCGAAGGCTGGTCGAAGGTGACACGCGTGCCCGGCGTGGCCGCGTTGACGGCCGGTCCCGGTGTCACCAACGGGATCAGCGCCATGGCGGCCGCGCAGCAGAATGGCTCGCCGCTGCTGGTGCTGGGGGGCCGGGCCCCGGCCGGGCGTTGGGGGATGGGGTCGCTGCAGGAGATCGACCACGTGCCCGTGGTGGCACCGCTGGCGCGCTTCGCCGCCACCGCGCAATCCGCCGCCGCGGTGTGCGGGCTGGTCGACGACGCGCTGCGCGCCACGGTTGCCGCACCGTCGGGGGTCGCGTTTGTCGATTTCCCCCTCGATCACGTGTTCTCGATCGCCGACGACGACACCCGCCCTGGTGCATTGACCGACCCGCCGGCACTGGAACCGGCCGACGGCGACGAGCTGGACCGGGCGGTGGCCCTGCTGGCCGCAGCGCAGCGGCCGGTGATCATGGCAGGCACGAATGTGTGGTGGGCGCACGCCGAGAAGGCACTGCTCGCACTGGCCGAACAGCAGCAGATTCCGGTGCTGATGAACGGGATGGCCCGCGGAACGGTTCCAGCCGACCACGAATTGGCGTTTTCGCGGGCCCGCTCAACAGCCCTGGCAGGCGCCGATGTCGCGCTGGTCGTCGGGGTGCCGATGGATTTCCGGCTGGGCTTCGGCGCGGTGTTCGGCGAACAGACCCGGCTGATCGTGGCCGACCGCACCGCGCCGGACCGCCAGCACCCCAGGCCGATCGCTGCCGGACTCTACGGCGACCTCTCGGCGACCCTGGCGGCGCTCGGCGCGAGCGGGCACTTGGGGCGCCGCGAGTGGATCGCCGAGCTGCGGGCGGCCGAGACCGCAGCGCGTGCGCTCGAACGCGACGAACTGGCCGACGACCGGGCCCCGCTGCACCCGATGCGGCTGTATGCGGAGCTGGTGCCGCTGCTCGACCGCGACGCGATCATCGTCGTCGACGCGGGCGATTTCGGCTCCTACGCGGGACGGGTCATCGACAGCTATGTGCCCGGCGCCTGGCTTGATCCCGGTCCGTTCGGCTGCCTGGGCTCGGGCCCGGGCTACGCGCTGGCCGCCAAGCTGGCCCGGCCCTCCCGCCAGGTGGTGCTGCTACAGGGCGACGGCGCATTCGGATTTTCCGGCATGGAGTGGGACACCCTGGCGCGGCACGGCGTCCCGGTGGTCTCAGTGGTCGGCAACAACGGCATCTGGGCCTTGGAAAAGCACCCGATGGAAGCGCTCTACGGCTACTCGGTGGTGGCCGACCTGCGGCCGGGCACCCGCTATGACAAGGTGGCGCGGGTCCTCGGCGGGCACGGTGAGCTGGTGTGCACACCCGCCGAATTGCGGCCGGCGCTGGAGCGTGCGTTCGATAGCGGCCTGCCCGCCGTGGTCAACGTGCTCACCGACCCCGCGGTGGCCTATCCACGCCGGTCCAACCTGGGGTGACGCGACACGGGCACTCCCGCCGGGCAGGGCCACCGAATCCGCGTACGGTTGTGCTGTGTCAGATACCGCAAGGACTATCGCGAGGACCACGAGCTTGACTACCCAAAGCGCGCGGCCGGGGCGCCTGAGCAGCCGGTTCTGGCGCCTTTTGGGGGCAAGCACCGAGAAGAACCAACGCCGTTCGCTCACCGACGTCACCGCCTCGGCGGAGTACGCCGAGAAAGCCGCGGGTCTCGACGACGAGCAGCTGGCCAAGGCGGCAGGGCTGCTCAACCTGCGTGACCTCGCCGATTCCGGCGACATCCCGCAGTTCCTGGCCATCGCCCGGGAAGCCGCCGAACGCGCCACCGGGCTGCGACCGTTCGACGTGCAGCTGCTCGGCGCGCTGCGCATGCTCGCCGGTGACGTGGTCGAGATGGCCACCGGCGAGGGCAAGACGCTGTCCGGGGCCATCGCAGCCGCCGGATACGCGCTTGCCGGCCGTCGTGTGCACGTCATCACGATCAACGACTACCTGGCTCGCCGCGACGCCGAATGGATGGGCCCGTTGCTGGAGGCGCTGGGTCTCACGGTCGGATTCGTCACCGCGGAATCGACGGCCGAGCAACGCCGCGCGGCCTACCGGTGCAACGTCACCTACGGTTCGGTCAACGAGATCGGCTTCGACGTGCTACGCGACCAGTTGGTCACCGACGTCGCCGACCTGGTGTCGCCCAACCCGGACGTGGCGCTGATCGACGAGGCCGACTCGGTGCTGGTCGACGAGGCGCTGGTGCCGCTGGTGCTGGCCGGAACCACACACCGGGAGACCCCGCGGCGCGAGATCGTCGAGCTGGTCGGCGAGCTGACCGCCGGCCACGACTACGAAACCGACGCCGAGGGCCGCAACGTCCATCTCACCGAGGCCGGCGCGGCCAAGGTGGAAAAGGCGCTCGGCGGTATCGATCTGTACTCCGAGGAACACGTCGGCACCACGCTCACCGAGGTCAATGTCGCCTTGCACGCCCAGGTGCTGCTGCACCGGGACGTGCATTACATCGTGCGCGATGACGCGGTGCAGCTGATCAACGCCTCGCGCGGGCGCGTCGCCCAGCTCCAGCGCTGGCCGGACGGTCTGCAGGCCGCCGTCGAGGCCAAGGAGGGCATCGCCACCACCGAGACCGGTGAGGTGCTCGACACCATCACCGTGCAGGCTTTGGTCAACCGCTATCCCACGGTGTGCGGCATGACCGGCACCGCGCTGGCCGCCGGCGAGCAGCTGCGGCAGTTCTACAAGCTCGGTGTCTCGCCGATTCCGCCGAACACTCCGAATATCCGCGAGGACGAGCCCGACCGGGTCTACATAACCGCCGCCGCCAAGAATGACGCGATCGTCGCGCACATCATCGAGGTGCACGAGACCGGACAACCGGTGCTGATCGGTACCCGCGATGTGGCCGAATCGGAGTATTTGCACGAACGGCTGCGGCGACGCGGAGTGCCCGCCGTGGTGCTCAACGCCAAAAACGACGCTGAGGAGGCGCGGGTTATCGCCGAGGCCGGCAAGCTCGGCGCGGTCACGGTATCGACGCAAATGGCCGGTCGCGGCACCGATATCCGGCTCGGCGGCTCCGACGAGGCGGACCGGGACGCAGTCGTGGAGCTGGGCGGGTTGCACGTCATCGGCACTGGCCGCCACAACACCGCACGGCTGGACAACCAGTTGCGCGGGCGGGCCGGCCGCCAGGGCGATCCCGGCTCGACGGTGTTTTTCGCCAGTTGGGAAGACGACGTTGTCGTGGCCAACCTGGAATCGGCCAAGCTGCCGACGGCCACCGACGCGGACGGCCGGATCGTCAGCGGCAAGGCGGCCGGGTTGCTCGATCATGCTCAGCGGGTGGCCGAAGGCCGCATGCTGGACGTGCACGCCAACACCTGGCGCTACAACCAGTTGATCGCCCAGCAGCGGGCGATCATCGTCGAACGGCGAAACGCACTGTTGAGCTCCGCAACGGCGCGCGAGGAGCTCGCCCAGCTCGCACCGCAGCGCTACCGGGAACTCGCCGCCCAACTGTCCGACGAGCAACTGACGACGATCTGCCGGTTGATCATGCTCTACCACCTCGACCGCGGTTGGGCTGATCACCTGGCATACCTGGCCGATATTCGCGAGAGCATCCATCTGCGGGCCCTGGGCCGGCAGAATCCGCTCGATGAGTTCCATCGGATGGCCGTCGACGGGTTCGCCTCACTGGCCGCCGACGCGATCGAAGCGGCCCAGCAGACATTCGAAACGTCCCCGGCCGTCGAAGACGAGCCGGGTGTGGACCTGTCCAAACTGGCGCGGCCGACGTCGACGTGGACCTACATGGTGCACGACAATCCGTTGGCCGACGACACGATGTCGGTGCTGAGCCTGCCCGGGATCTTCCGGTGAGAGCTCCGGTGAGAGCGTCGTGGAGTAGCGGTGGACGACATCGACAACCCACGGGTGGGATCCGCGCTTGTCGCACCGCCTGGCCGAACCGAAAGTGAAACCGTTGCGACACTCGGCCAGATTTTTCGCAACGGTTTCACTTTCGTTGACCTGACGTTGTCGGGTTTCCCGGGCTGATCCTGCCGTCGACAGGTACAGCGGTAATGTCGCCCCTGATGAACCCGGCGCCGGCACACGACCGGGTGTTGACAGCGCCCAACGTGTTGAGCGGGATCCGCCTGGTGCTGATCCCGGTGTTCGTCTATCTGCTGCTGGTTGCCCGCGCCGATGCATGGGCGGTGGCGATTCTGCTGTTCAGCGGCGGGTCCGATTGGGCGGACGGCAAGATCGCGCGGCTGTGGAACCAGGCGTCAAGGCTCGGCGCGTTACTCGATCCGGCGGTCGATCGTCTCTACATGGTCACCGTGCCCGTCGCTTTCGGGCTGCGGGACATCGTGCCGTGGTGGATTGTCGCTACGCTGTTGGTCCGGGATGTGTTGTTGGCCGCCATGCTGCCGGTGCTGCGCAGTCGCGGATTGGCGGCGCTGCCGGTGACTTATGTCGGCAAGGCCGCGACGTTCGCTCTGATGGCGGCGTTTCCGCTGATGTTGTTGGGTCAGGGGCACGCGTTGTGGAGTCGGGTGGTGCTGGACTGCGGTTGGGCGTTTTTGCTCTGGGGCCTCTATATGTACCTGTGGGCGTTCGTGCTGTACGCGGTTCAGCTGGCAGCGGTGTTACGCCGCATGCCCCCGGTCGGCACCCGCAGCGCCGACCCGCCGGGACGAACAGGCCGGGGAACAGATAATGCCTGACCAGGCGCTGGGCGGCTACGACCCGGAGGCCGGCCGCAACCAGCACGAGGCGGGCGGGCCCCAGGTCATTGCGGTGCCGTCGCTGCTGCGTTCCCTGCTCGCGGAGCATCTCGACCCCGGCTACGCGGCGGCCGCCGCGCGTCATCGCGGCCGGGATCAGCCTACCGGGTGGACCCGGGTTGCCAACTGGGTGTGGCAGGCGGTGGCCGCGGGACTGGTGGCCCTGGTGTTCGCTGCCGCGGTTGCCCAGGCCCGTCTGGTCGCGCCCGGTGTGACCGCCGCCCGCCAGACGCTGCTGCGCAGCGTGCGCGCCGCCGAGGCGTCCACCGCGCAGTTGGCGTCACGTCGTAACACGCTGGCGGGGCAAGTCGACCAGGTTCAGCGGCGCGTGCTCGCCGACGACGCCGCGGGCCGGCGGCTACTCGCGGGCCTGGACGCCCTCGGTCTGGCCGCAGCCAGCAGCCCGGTTGCCGGCCCGGGCCTGGTTGTGGTGGTGACCGACCCGGGGGTGGGCCCCAACCTCTCCGACGTGTCCAAGCAACGGGTGGCGGGCAGCCGGCAGATCATTCTCGACCGTGACCTGCAACTCGTCGTGAACTCGTTGTGGGCCGGCGGCGCCGAGGCGATATCGGTGGGCGGGGTCCGGATCGGCCCGACCGTCACCATCCGGCAGGCGGGCGGGGCGATTCTGGTGGACAATACTCCGGTCAGCAGCCCCTACACGATCCTTGCGGTCGGACCGGCGGGCGCGATGGGGGATGTGTTCGATCGCAGCCCCGGCTTGCGCCGGCTGCGGTTGCTGCAGACGTCCTACGGTATCGGCGTCAGCGTAACGAGCCGCGACGGGCTCACGCTGCCCGCCGGAACGATCCGAGAGGTCACATTCGCCAAGGAGATAAGATCCCCGTGACGACAATCCACGCAGCGAAAGACCGGCGCCGATGATCGGCGTTGCGGCCCTGGTTGTCGGCATAATTCTGGGACTGGTGTTTCATCCCGGCGTGCCCGAGGCTATCCAGCCCTACCTGCCCATCGCTGTGGTCGCCGCGCTGGATTCGGTGTTCGGGGGGTTGCGCGCCTACCTGGAACGGATCTTCGACCCGAAGGTCTTCGTGGTGTCGTTCGTGTTCAACGTCTTGGTCGCCGCGCTGATCGTCTATGTCGGTGATCAACTCGGTGTCGGCACGCAGTTGTCGACGGCGATCATCGTGGTGCTGGGTATTCGTATCTTCGGCAATGCTGCGGCGCTGCGGCGGCGGCTTTTTGGAGCCTGACCGGTGAGCCTGATTGGTGGTGAGGAGCCGGACCGGTGAAGGAATGACGTGAACGACGACATCGGGCACCGCGCCCACGACACCGCGCGGCAGGGTCGGCATGAGCTGCCGCCGCATCTGCGCCCCCCCGACATCGGCGAGCTGCAGCCGCGTGGGCTGGCCGGTCTGCTGCGACGGGGCCGCAGGATGTTCGGCCTGCTGGCGATCCTGCTCTGCGTGTTGCTGGGTGTGGCGATCGTCACCCAGGTGCGCCAGAACGAATCCGGCGACGCGCTGGACACGGCCCGGCCCGCCGACCTGCTGGTCCTGCTGGATTCGCTGCGGCAACGAGAGGCGGCCCTCAACACCGAGGTGGCCGAACTGCAGCGCACCCTGACGTCGTTGCAGGTCTCCGGCAGCAACGACCAGGCCGCCATCCAGAACGCGCAGGCCAGGCTCGCGGCGCTGTCCATCCTGGTCGGCACTGTCGGTGCCACCGGCCCCGGCGTCACCGTCACTATCGGCGACTCGGGTCCGGGCGTGGGCCCCGAGGCACTGCTCGACGTGATCAACGAGTTGCGGGCCGCGGGCGCCGAGGCCATCGAGATCCGCGACGACCGGCAAGCGGTACGGGTCGGCGTGGACACCTGGGTGCTCGGCGCTCCGGGTGCGCTGACCATCGACGGGAAAACTCTTTCGCCGCCGTATTCGGTTATCGCGATCGGTGATCCGCCCACACTAGCCGCCGCGATGAACATTCCCGGTGGCGCCGTCGACAGTGTCAAACGTGTCGGCGGCACCGTCACCATCCAGCAACACGATCGGGTGGACATCACCGCCTTGCGACAACCGAAACCGGGCCAATACGCTCACCCCGTCAAGTAAGTGCCGCAGGTGAGTGCCTTAAGCGAATACCGAGAAAGAACAGGAACACCGTGAGCGAAATCCCCTCCGACCTGCTTTACACCGCTGAACACGAGTGGGTCCGCCGTAGCGCCGACGACACCGTTCGGGTGGGGATCACCGACTTCGCGCAGGCGGCGCTCGGCGACGTCGTCTTTGTGCAATTGCCCGACCCGGGTACCCGGCTGAGCGCCGGCGATGCCTTCGGCGAGGTGGAGTCGACCAAATCGGTGTCGGACCTGTACGCCCCGATCTCGGGGGAGGTGGCTGCGGTCAACACCGACCTGGAGGCCAGTCCACAACTGGTGAACACCGACCCCTACGGGGCCGGCTGGCTACTGGACATCCGGGCCGACCCGGACACCCTGGCAGCAGGCTTGGCGGCACTGCTCGATTCCCAGGCCTACCGCGGCACCCTGACCGAATGAACACGGTGGCCGAGCCGGGCAATCAGATGGCGGCCGCCGATCCGGCGGTGGGGGACCCATGGGGAACCTGGGCGCGGTACGGTCGACACGTCGACGATCGAGCCGGCACGGACCCGGCGAGGAGCCGACCGAGCAGGCCTGGACAGACCCTACACAGATCCCTCAACAGATAACGCCACAGCGGCCAGTAAGGAGCAGCGGGTGACGGAAAACGACGACCAGACCTCCGACGAAGTCACCGTGGAGACCACCTCGGTATTCCGCGCCGATTTCCTCAACGAATTGGAAGCACCCGCGCAAGCGGGCGGTGAAAGCGCCGTTTCCGGTGTCGAGGGACTGCCGGCCGGATCGGCCTTACTGGTCGTCAAGCGCGGTCCCAACGCCGGCTCCCGCTTCCTGCTCGATCAGCCCATCACCTCGGCCGGCCGACATCCCGACAGCGACATTTTCCTCGACGACGTCACGGTGAGCCGTCGGCACGCCGAGTTCCGATTGGAGGGCGACGAATTCCACGTCGTCGACGTGGGCAGCCTCAACGGCACGTACGTCAACCGCGAGCCGGTCGATTCCGCGGTGCTGGCCAACGGCGACGAAGTCCAGATCGGCAAGTTCCGCCTGGTGTTTTTGACCGGCCCCAAGCCCGGTGACGGAGGGAGGCCGGAAAGCTAGTGACCGCACCCGAGACGCCCGGGCCGACCGGGATGTCGATCGGAGCAGTCCTCGAGCAGCTCCGGGACGAGTTCCCGGACGTCACCATCTCCAAAATTCGATTCCTGGAGGCCGAAGGCCTGGTCACGCCGCAACGCGCCGCATCCGGGTATCGGAGGTTCACCGCCTACGACTGCGCCCGGCTGCGCTTCATCCTGACCGCGCAGCGCGATCACTACCTGCCGCTGAAAGTGATCAAGGCGCAACTGGATGCCCAGCCCGACGGTGAACTGCCGTTGTCCGGATCGCCCTGGGCCGTGCCGAGATTGGTCTCCGTGGCCGGCGGTGCGCAGGCCGGCGTCGGCTCGGATCCGACAGCGGCGGGACTCCACCGCGCCCGGTTGAGCCGAGAGGATCTGCTGGAGCGGTCCGGGGTCGACGAGGAGCTGCTGAGGGGACTGCTCAAGGCCGGGGTGATCACCCCCGGGCCAGGTGGGTTTTTCGACGAACACGCAGTGGTCATCCTGCAATGCGCGCGGGCACTGTCCCGCTACGGTGTCGAACCGCGCCACCTGCGGGCGTTCCGCTCGGCAGCCGATCGGCAATGCGACCTGATCGCGCAGATAGCCGGGCCCGTCGTCAAAGGCGGTAAAGCCGGCGCGCGCGACCGCGCCGACGACCTGGCGCGGGAGGTCGCCGCGTTGGCGATCACACTGCACACCTCGTTGATCAAGTCCGCAGTGCACGACGCTTTGCACCGCTAAAGGACTAGACTGCGAACGACAGCTTGTGTTCGGCGGATTGGTGTTTGCACCATCCGCCGGGGCAAGCCGCAGGTTCACACAGCACCATGTGCGGAGGGCAGTAACAGATGGGTGAAGTTCGCGTCGTCGGCATCCGCGTCGAGCAGCCCCAGAACCAACCGGTGCTTTTGCTGCGCGAGGCCAACGGTGATCGGTATCTGCCGATCTGGATCGGCCAGTCCGAGGCGGCCGCGATCGCCCTGGAGCAGCAGGGCGTCGAGCCGCCGCGGCCCCTGACGCACGACCTGATCAGGGATCTGATTGCCGCGCTTGGCCATTCGCTCAAAGAGGTGCGGATCGTCGACCTTCAGGAAGGCACCTTTTATGCCGACCTGATCTTCGACCGCAATATCACGGTGTCGGCCCGCCCGTCGGATTCGGTGGCCATCGCGCTGCGAGTCGGTGTGCCGATCTACGTGGAGGAGGCCGTGCTGGCCGAGGCCGGTCTGCTGATTCCCGACGAAAACGACGAGGAATCCGCCGGCGCGGCCCGCGAAGACGAGGTGGAGAAGTTCAAGGAGTTCTTGGACAGCGTGTCGCCCGACGACTTCAAGGCGACCTGACGCCCCGCCCACGGGGAGATCACGGATGCGTCTCATCTGCTGCTTTCCCCTCGACACGCCCACCGGAAAGCGTGGAGTGATCGCAGCGGCAGCCATACTTTGATCGCGACCCGATTAGTTCTACCAGCACGACAGCGTGTCGAAAAGCGTATGCTCACAAGCACTCGGCCTTGAGCAAACGCGGCTGCCAGGCAGTCACACAACGAGCGCGATCGGCGAGAGGAAGCACCCGTGGGCGATCCACCGCGTCAGGACCAGTTGGAGCTCGACTCCGGTCCCGCCATCGAAGATGGTGCCGCCACCAGTCCTGATCCCCTCGCCGGGGCCTTGGGCGAGCCGGTGCAGGGCGGCCTGTTCCCGGACGACTCGGTGCCCGACGAGCTGGTCGGCTACCGCGGCCCGAGCGCGTGTCAGATCGCCGGCATCACCTACCGGCAGCTCGACTACTGGGCGCGCACATCGCTGGTGGTGCCGTCGATCCGCAGTGCGGCCGGATCCGGCAGCCAGCGGCTGTACTCGTTCAAGGACATCTTGGTCCTCAAGATCGTCAAGCGGCTTTTGGACACCGGCATCTCGCTGCACAACATCCGGGTCGCCGTCGAGCACCTGCGTCGGCGCGGCGTGCAGGATCTGGCCAACATCACGTTGTTCTCCGACGGCACCACGGTGTACGAGTGCACCTCCGCCGAAGAGGTGGTCGACCTGCTACAAGGAGGCCAAGGCGTGTTCGGCATCGCCGTGTCCGGAGCAATGCGTGAGCTGACCGGCGTCATCGCTGATTTCCCCGGCGAGCGGGCCGACGGCGGGGAATCGATCGCGGCCCCGGAGGACGAGCTGGCCTCGCGACGCAAACACCGCGACCTCAAGATCGGCTGACCCGCCGCCCACGGTTGCGCACGTGCGTAGTCGCCCGCATACCGCGGCGTGGCGGTGGCCCACGCGCAGACTGGCGGCGGCTGGGTAGACTCGGTACTGCATCGCTCTCGTGCGGGAGAGTTCCGCGGCGGCCAGCCGCGGGCGCCGAAGGAGCAACACCTCTCCGTCAACCTCTCAGGCACCCGGACCGCACCAGATAACGATGCCTCTGGAAAGTGGCGTCGGCGCTACCGGCCGGTCGTCCGCCGACGGGGAAAGGCGCCCGGCGCACGGGCCGCTGAAACTCTCAGGCGCCCGGGTGCGGGTGGTGACAGAGGGAGAGGACCTACATTATTGGTCCTGCGCCCGCATCAGGAGCCCGCCGTGTCCGACCCCACCCAACCGCGTTTCGCCGATCGCCACATCGGGTTCGACGCCGACGCGATCGCGACCATGCTCGCCGTCATCGGCGTCGATTCGCTCGACGACCTCGCGGCCAAGGCGCTGCCCGCCGGCATCCTCGACGCGTTGACCGACTCCGGTGCCGCTGCCGGCCTGGACCGGCTGCCCCCGCCGGTCAGCGAGGCCCAGGCGCTGGCCGAGCTGCGGGCGATGGCAGACGCCAACACGGTCGCGGTGTCGATGATCGGCCAGGGCTACTACGACACTTTCACTCCGCCGGTGCTGCGGCGCAACATCATGCAGAATCCGGCCTGGTACACCGCCTACACGCCGTATCAGCCGGAGATCAGCCAGGGCCGCCTGGAAGCGCTGCTGAACTTCCAGACGATGATCACCGACCTCACCGGGCTGGACATCGCCAACGCCTCGATGCTCGACGAGGGCACCGCGGCCGCCGAGGCGATGACGCTGATGCACCGCGCGGCGCGCAGCAGCACCACCAGCCGGCTGGCCGTCGACGTCGATCTGTTCGGCCAGACGTCCGCCGTGCTGGCTGCCCGGGCCGCGCCGCTGGGCATCGAGATCGTCACCGCCGACCTGCGCGACGGGCTTCCCGACGGCGAATTCTTCGGCGTCATCACCCAGCTGCCCGGTGCCAGCGGCCGGATCACCGATTGGACCAGGTTGGTGGACCAGGCCCATGACCGCGGGGCGCTGGTCGCCGTCGGTGCGGATCTGCTGGCGCTGACCCTGATCACACCGCCCGGAGAGATCGGTGCCGACGTCGGGTTCGGCACGACCCAACGTTTCGGCGTCCCGATGGGTTTCGGCGGCCCGCACGCAGGATATCTGGCGGCACGCGCCCAGTACGCGCGGCAGCTGCCGGGCCGGCTGGTCGGAGTGTCCGTCGACAGCGACGGCACTCCGGCCTACCGGTTGGCGTTGCAGACCCGCGAGCAGCACATCCGCCGCGACAAGGCAACCAGCAACATCTGCACCGCGCAGGTGCTGCTCGCGGTGATGGCGGCGATGTACGCCAGCTACCACGGCGCCGCCGGACTGGTCGGCATCGCGCGCCGGGTGCACGGCCACGCCGAGCGGATCGCCGCCGCCCTGGGCGACGCGCTGGTGCACGACACCTTCTTCGACACCGTGCTGGCGCGGGTGCCGGGCCGCGCCGATTCCGTCATTGCAGCGGCGAAGGCCCGCGGCATCAACCTGTGGCGGGTGGACGCTGACCACGTGTCGGTGTCGTGCGACGAGACCACCACCGACGAGCACGTGGCCGCGGTGCTCGACGCTTTCGGAGTCCACGCCGCCGAGCCCGGCTACACCGATATCGCGACCCGCACCTCGGGCTTTCTGACCCATCCGGCGTTCACCCGGTACCGCAGCGAGACCGCGATGATGCGGTATCTCCGGGAGTTGGCGGACAAGGACGTGGCGTTGGACCGCAGCATGATTCCGCTCGGGTCGTGCACCATGAAGCTCAACGCCGCCACCGAGATGGAACCGATCACCTGGCCGGAGTTCGCCCGTCTGCATCCGTTCGCCCCGGCCGCCGACACCCCGGGGCTGCGCCTGCTGATGGACCAGCTGGGCACTTGGCTGGCTGAGCTCAGCGGCTACGACGCGGTGTCGCTGCAGCCCAACGCGGGCTCGCAAGGTGAATACGCGGGCCTGTCGGCGATTCGCGCCTATCACGCCAGTCGGGGCGAACCGCACCGCGACGTCTGCCTGATCCCTTCCAGCGCGCACGGCACCAACGCCGCGTCGGCGGCGCTGGCCGGGATGCGGGTGGTCGTGGTGAGCTGCCGGGACGATCCCGGCCAAGAAGGCAATGTCGACCTCGACGACCTGCGCGGCAAGCTCGCCGCACATGCCGACCGGCTGTCGACCCTGATGGTCACCTACCCGTCCACCCATGGGGTGTACGAGCACGATATCGCCGAGATCTGCGCGGCGGTGCACGATGCCGGCGGGCAGGTGTATGTCGACGGGGCCAATCTCAACGCGCTGATCGGCCTGGCCCGGCCCGGCAAGTTCGGCGGTGACATCTCTCACCTGAACCTGCACAAGACGTTTTGCATCCCGCACGGTGGCGGCGGCCCGGGGGTCGGGCCGGTGGTGGCTCGCGCGCATCTGGCCCCGTTTCTGCCGGGGCACCCGTACGCGCCGGAACTGCCGTCGGCCCCGCCGGTGGCATCGGCGCCCTACGGGTCGGCGTCGATCCTGCCGATCAGCTGGGCCTACATCCGGATGATGGGCGCCCACGGGTTGCGGTCGGCGTCGCTGACCGCGATCGCGGCGGCCAATTACCTGGCCCGGCGGCTCGACGAGTACTTCCCGGTGCTCTACACCGGCGCCAACGGCATGGTCGCCCACGAATGCATCCTGGATCTGCGGCCGCTGACCAAGGCGAGTGGAGTGACCGTCGAAGATGTCGCAAAACGCCTGGCAGACTACGGTTTTCACGCGCCGACGATGAGCTTTCCGGTAGCGGGCACGCTGATGGTGGAGCCTACCGAGAGTGAAAGCCTGGCCGAACTGGAGGCTTTCTGCCAAGCGATGATCGCGATCCGCGCCGAGATCGACAACGTGGCCGCCGGGCGTTGGCCCGTTGACGACAACCCGCTGCGCGGCGCCCCGCACACCGCGGCGTCCCTGCTGGTCGACAAATGGGAACATCCCTACACCCGCGAACAGGCCGCCTACCCACTCGGTCGCGACTTCCGGCCCAAGGTCTGGCCGCCGGTGCGCCGCGTCGACAACGCCTACGGCGACCGTCATCTGGTCTGTTCCTGCCCGCCGGTGCAGGCCTATGCGTGATCCCGGCGACGTCCGATCAGCTCAAAAACGTGGTCACCGCGGTCGCCAGCGCGGGCGAGGCTGACGTGGCCAGGTTCTGGTAGCGCCCGCCGGACAGTTGGGCGACGGCTTCCCAGGTTGCCCGGTCGGGGTCGGCACCGAAATCGAGGACGTTGACCGCCACCGGCTTGGCGGGATCGACGGCCCCCCGGATATAGTCCTGCAGTCCGGGGCCGTCGAGGGTGTGATCGGTATGCGGCCCGGCGGTGATCACCAGCACCGAATTCGGTCGGTCGGGCCGGAAATCGGCCAGCGCCGCCTGGTACACCAGCCGCAGCGTGGTGAACGACACCGCGCCGCCCGCCGAGGAATACTGCCGGTCCAGCGCCGCGATCAGCGCCGCCGACCGGGGCGTGCCGTCGACCGAATCATCCAGCGGTCCGGGCGGCACCTCGGAGCGGCCCTCTTTGCCGTCGAATGTCCACAGCCCGATCACCGAACTGGGCGGCAACGCCCGGATGCGGTCCTCAAGCGCGGCAACCACATTGGCCAAGCGGGTTTTGCCGCCCTCGTCGGTGGTCAGCGACTGGTCCAGCATGATGATGGCGGCCGGGCCGTGTGACGGCGTGGTCAAGGTGGCCGCCAGAGTGGCGCGCATCGCCTCGTCGCCGACCGACAGCGTCGACGGCAGCGCCGGGAAAGAGGTGACCTTGCTGCTCGGCGGGTTGACGCCCGGGGCCCGGAAACCCTCCTTGGCCAGGTCGGCGAGTTGGTCGCGCCGGTGGATGTACCGGGAGAATGCGCTGGCCGCCGTCACCTGCTCCGGGGACAACCACGACCCGCCCAGCAGCACCGTCGGGTAGTCCGCGACCGCGGCCGGCCCGGGCGGCAACCAGGAACGCAGCGCGGCGGCGACATCGGGGGACTGGCCGCGCCGGAACAGCTGCTGTTCGGTGGTGACGACGGCGTGTACCGGGATTCCCGCCGCATCGCCGGGTTGCAGCAGCACCCGCATTGCCTCGTCCAGCGAGTCGCCGGCCAGCTGTGGCCGGTTATCGACCAGGGTGCGTACCGCGCCGACCCCCGCTGTCGGCGGTGCGCCGGGCGGCGCCGAGGCGGCCGCCACCGCCTCGGCCATCAACAGCGCGGCGTCGCTGTTGTGTTGCAGCGGCAGGGCCAGTCGCAGCGAACCCCAGGCCGGCAGCCCCACACCGGCCAACCCGTCAGGTGTGCTTTGCAGCCCGGGCAGCGTCGCCCACGTCTGGCCGGCCAGGGCGTGCTGGAGCTCGGGACGCACCGCCAACACCACCGGCGAGATGACCAGCGAGCGGCTGTCGCTGATCATCGCCCGCCCGGCCGCGGCTGACAGCCGCGCCTCCGACACCGAACTGGCCGGGATCCACAGCGCCGGTCGCGCACCCAGGTCGGTCGGCCATTCTGCGAGGAGACCGCTGACGACGGCGTCGGAGTCCGCTGCGGTGACGCTGACCGCCACGCACCGGTCGCCGACCGGGGCCGCCGATGCGTTGTAGCGTTCGGCGAAGCGTCGCACCGGCTCGGCGATGGACGGGTCGGCGACAACGGCGACCGTTTCGGTGTCACCGACGCAACGCCCGGCAGCGGTCCGGAAGCGGTGGGACAACGCGTCACCGAAGAACCGCCACAGAATCACTGTGGACACCACCACGACGACCCCGACCAGGGCCGCGATCACGCCGACGCTGACGCCGCGCCGTCCGCCGTCGCCGCGGTGACCACCGCGCCACCGGGCAGCGTCGTCGCCGTATCCCGCGTCCCCGGCGAACTTGTCGGGCTCTGGAATGCTGTGCTTACCCATTCCGGTGCGTCCCCCAGCGGGTTATCCGGGCCATCGGGTGTTTCCTGCCCACCGCACCTCGCCTAGTCGTCGGCCGCGTCCGATTCCCGGGCTTTGAACTCGCGGCGGCGCCGGTGCAGGATCGGCTCCGTGTAGCCGTTCGGCTGTTGCCCACCGGACAGGATCAGCTCCTGCGCGGCCAGGAATGCGATGCTGTCGTCGAAGTGGGGCGCCATCGGCCGGTACGCCGGATCCCCGGCGTTTTGCTGGTCGACGATCGGTGCCATGCGCTGCAGACCGGCCCGCACGTCGTCGGCGGTGATCACGCCGTGCCGCAACCAGTTGGCCAGCAACTGGCTGCTGATCCGCAGGGTCGCCCGGTCTTCCATCAACGCGACGTTGTGGATGTCGGGCACCTTCGAGCAGCCGACGCCCTGATCGATCCAGCGCACCACATATCCGAGGATGGATTGGCAGTTGTTGTCGATCTCCTCGCGGATCTCCTCGGGCGCCCAGGCCAGTTCCCGGGTGGCCAGCGGAATGCTCAACAGCTGGTCGATCGTGGTGCGCTGGTTGCCCGCAAGCTTCTTCTGCACCGCCATCACGTCGACCTGGTGGTAGTGCATGGCGTGCAGGGTTGCCGCTGTGGGCGAGGGCACCCAGGCGGTGCTGGCGCCGGCACGCGGCTGGGCGATTTTCTGTTCAACCATCTCAGCCATCAGATCGGTCATCGTCCACATGCCCTTGCCGATCTGGGCGCGGCCGGCGAATCCGGCGGCCAGCCCGGTGTCGACGTTGTGGTCCTCGTAAGCCAGGATCCACGGCTGGGTCTTCATGGCGCCCTTGCGGACCATCGGGCCGGCCTCCATCGAGGTGTGGATCTCGTCGCCGGTCCGGTCCAGAAAACCGGTGTTGATGAACACGATCCGGTCGGCGGCCGCCTTGATGCAGGCCTTCAGGTTGACGGTGGTGCGACGTTCCTCGTCCATCACGCCGACCTTGAGGGTGGTCTGCGGCAGTCCGAGCACATCTTCGACCCGGCTGAACAGCTCGCAGGTGAACGCGACCTCCTCCGGCCCGTGCATCTTGGGCTTGACGATGTAGATGGAGCCGGTGCGGCTGTTTATCAGCGGCCCGTTGGCGTCCCCGGTTTTCAGCCCGTGAATCGCGCACAAGCCGGTGATCAGCGCATCCATGATGCCCTCGAACACCGCCTCTGCTGCGTCGCCATCGCTCCGCACGATCGCGTCGTTGGTCATCAGATGACCGACATTGCGGACGAACATCAGGCTGCGACCGGGCATGACGAGCTCGCCCCCGTCGGGCGCGGTGTAGTGGCGGTCGCGGTTGAGGGTTCGGGTGAACGTGGCGCCGCCCTTGTCCACCTCGGCTGCCAGATCGCCCTTGTTCAAACCCAGCCAGTTGCGGTAGCCGAGTACTTTGTCCTCGGCGTCGACGGCGGCCACCGAGTCCTCGAAGTCGATGATCGTGGTCACCGCCGACTCGAGCACCACGTCCTTGATGCCGGCCGGGTCGGTCTTGCCGACCGGCGACTCCGGGTCGATCAGGATTTCGATGTGCAGTCCATGGTTGCTCAACAGCACCGACGTCGGCGACTCGGGCGCGCCGGTGTAGCCGGCGAACTGGCCGGGGTTGGCCAGTCCGCGCGCCAGGTCGTCGCCCCGCACGGTGACCAACAACTGGCCGTCGTCGACGGTGAAGCCGGTGACGTCGGCGTAGGAGCCCGACGACAGCGGCACCGCCTCGTCGAGGAATTTGCGGACGTAGGCGATCACCTTCTCGCCGCGCACCGGGTTGTAGCCGGCGCCTCTCTCGGCGCCGTCGCTTTCGGGGATCACGTCGGTGCCGTACAGCGCGTCGTAGAACGAGCCCCAGCGGGCGTTGGCGGCGTTGAGCGCGAACCTGGCGTTGGTGACCGGGACCACCAGCTGCGGGCCGGCCGTCGTGGTGATCTCCGGATCGACATTTGAGGTGGTGATGGTGAAGTCGCCGGGTTCGGGCAGTAGGTAACCGATGTCGGTGAGGAACCGACGGTAAGCCTCGGGATCGTGGGGTTCGATCACGCGGTGGCGATGCCATTTGTCGATCTGGGCCTGCAGCTCGTCGCGCCGGGCGAGCAAATCCTGGTTCCGCGGAGTCAGGTCGGCGACGATCTTGTCGAAACCGGCCCAGAAGCTGTCCGGGTCGATATCGGTGCCGGGCAGCGCCTCGCTGTTGATGAAGTCATACAGCACAGCGGCGACGCGCAGGTTCCCCACCGACACGCGGTCCGTCATCCTACCTCCCTGGTTGGGCAATGAACTCAGCTTACCGGCCGATAGGGCGACTACCCGCAATCGGCAAGCCGCAACAGCAGGTCACAGCGGTCCAGCAGCGCCGCCCTCAGCGGCGCTGCGCGCTGCCCGATCGCACTCTGGCAACGCACATACTCGGCACGTCCCGCGCTGTTCTCCACAGCGATGGGCGAGTATCCGTAGTCGCTGAGATCATACGGGCTGGCCCGCATGTCGATTTCGCGGGCCGCTGCGGCCAATTCCAGACAGTCGAGCAGCAGCTCGGAGGCGATCAGCGGGCTCAGCTTGTAGCACCACTTGTAGAGGTCCATGTTGGCGTGCAGGCAGCCTGGCTGCTCGCTGGCGACCTGCGTGGCACGGCTGAGCTGCGTGGAGTTCCGCTGCCGTGCGGGATCGCTGAAGAAGCGGAACGCGTCGAAGTGGGTGCACCGCAGGGTCTCGGCGTCGACGACGGCGTCGGTACCGGCCGCGCCCAGCCGCAGCGGCACGCGGTCGTGGCGCAGGGCGCCGCTGCGGTAGACCATCGCCCACTCGTGCAATCCGAAGCAGTTCAGTCGGGCCGGCCGGGCGGCGGTCGAGCGCAGCAGCCGGGCGACGAACAGCACGGTGTCCCGCCGGCTGCGCAGGTAGGCACTGCTGACGGTGACACCGTCGCCGCTGACCGTGTAACCACGCCGACCGCGATACCGGCGGACCGCGGCGCCGCCGGTCAGCACCACACCGAACCCGGGATGCCAGCAGCGCAGCTGTCCCGGGCGCGCGCTGTAGTAGCTGAACAGGAAGTCCCACACCGGATGCGGCCGGTCGGCGCGGTGATCACGCAGAAACGTCTCGATGCGCCGCTGATGCGCCAGCGCGCGCCCCAACCAGGCGGGTTCGTCGAGGACCGTCGGCGTCGCCTGCTCAGCCACGGTGTGTCCGATCGCCGGCGGTGCCGATGAGGTCTTGCAGCAGATCCTCCAGCGCCACCATTCCCACCACCCGGCCGTTCTCGGAAGTCACCAGGGCCAGGTGACTCTTGCTGCGGCGCAGCCGAGACAGCGCCTCCACGGACGGCATCGACTCGGGAACCTCCGGCAGTGGGCGCACGGCCGCCGGGTCGATCACGGCTTGCGGGCCCAGCGACAGCAGATCCTTGATGTGCAGGTAACCGACGAACCGCCCGTCGGCGTCGGTGACCGGAAACCGGGAGTACCCGGTGTCGGCGAGCGCCTGCTCGACCGCGGCGACCGTCGGGCCCGCGCCCGCCGCCGTCACCGGCACCGTGCGGATGTGGCCGATCGGCACGGCGACGTCGGCCACCACCCGGGTGCGGATCTGCAGCGCCCGGGTGAGCCGGGTGTGTTCCTCGGGGTCCAGCAGACCTTCCGACAGCGATTCGGCGATCATCTCGGACAGCTCGACGGTCGAGACGGTGACGTCGAGCTCGTCGCGCAGCGGCACCCCGAACAGCCGCAGTAACCCGGTGGCACACCAGTTGTACAACACGATAAACGGGCGCGCGGCCCGCACATACCTCAGGTAAGGCGGTATCAGCAGCATCGCGGCCGTCTCCGGGCCGGCGATCGCGATGTTCTTCGGCACCATCTCGCCGAGCAGCATGTGCAGGGTCACCACGACCGCCAGTGCGCCCAGGAACGACACCGTGTGCAGCAGCGCACGGTGCACACCGGCCAGGTCGGCCAGCGGCCGCAGCAGATCGGCGACCGCGGGCTGGCCGACCCGCCCGAGCAGGATCGACGACACGGTGACGCCGAGCTGCGCGCCGGCGAACATCAACGGCAGCTGCTCACCCGCCCGGATCACGACCACCGCGCGTGATCGGCCCTGCTGGGCCAGCGCCTCGAGCCGGTCACGGCGCACCGAGATCAGCGCGAACTCGGCACTGACGAAGAACGCATTGGCGGCCACCAGCACCAGGGTGGCCAGCACCGCCAGCGTGTCGGCCATCATCGGGGCCCGCCGGGCCCGGTCGGCAGCCTGGTCAGCTCAAGCAGGTCGATGCGCCGGCCGTCCATCCGCACCACCTTGGCCCGCCACCGCGCTGCGGTGCCCGGCCGTTCGTCGGGCTCAAACGCGGCCAGTTCCACGGCCTCGCCCGCCACCGGAATGTGGCCGAGCTCGTGCAGCACCAGCCCGCCGATCGTCTCGTAGTGGCCCTGAGGGGCACGATAACCGGTTGCGGCGGCCACTTCGTCGATCCGCAACAGTCCCGATACCCGCCACCCGGTGCCGGCGGCCACGACGTGCGGCGTGGCGTCGTCGTGTTCGTCGCGGACGTCGCCGACGAGCTCTTCGATCAGGTCCTCGACAGTGACGATGCCGGCGGTACCGCCGTATTCGTCGACGACCAGCGCGGTCTGCAGCTCGCTGGCGCGGATCCGGGCCATCACGGCGTCGCCGTCCAAGGTGGACGGCACCACCGCGACCGGTTGCGCGACCGTGCGCAGCCGGGTGCGTTCCCGCTCGCCGGGCGGCACCGTGAAGACCCGCTTGACGTGCACGATGCCCACCGTCTGATCGAGGTCGCCGTCAACGATCGGGAACCGGGAAAACCCGGTGGCGCCGGCCGTCGCGACCAGGTCGGCGACGGTGTCGTCGCTCTGCAGCGCAACGATTTTCGATCGCGGAGTCATCAGCTCTGCGGCCGTCAGCGTGCCGAATTGCAAGGAGCGGTGCACCAGAGCGGCAGTGGTCGGGTCCAGTGCACCGCTGCGCGCCGAGGTGCGCACCAGCGACACGAGCTCGGCCGGCGAGCGCGCCGACCGCAGCTCCTGGGCCGGCTCGATTCCCAGTCGACGCAAAATCCAGTTCGCCGCGCCGTTGGTCAGCTTGATCACCGGCGTCATCACCAGCGCGAACAACAACTGCACCCCGGCGACGGCCCGTGCGGTGGCCAGCGGGCGGGCCACCGCAAGATATTTGGGGACCAGCTCGCCGAACACCATCGACAGCGAGGTGACCACCGCCACGGCCAGGAACGCGACGACACCGTCGGCGATACGCCCGGGGACGCCCAGCGCATCCATCCCCGGGTAGGGCAGCTCGGCGACCAACGGTTCAGTGAGATAGCCGATAACCAACGTGGTGATCGAGATCCCCAGTTGGGCACCCGACAGCTGAAACGACAGAGTGTGTTGGGCGCGCCGGATGTAGCGGTCACGGCGGAAGCCGGCGCGGGCGTTGGCTTCCACACTGCTGCGCTCGAGGGTGGTCAAGGAGAACTCGGCGGCGACGAACACCGCGGTGCCCGCGGTGAGCACCACGATGGCCAGCAGGCTGAGCAGTGTGGTCGCAAGATTCATCGGGGCTGCAGTAACCGTAGTCACCACCCGAACGGCAGCGGATGGCCTTCGGCGAATCCCGCTGCGGACTGCACACCGACCACCGCCCGCTCATGCAACTCCGCCAGGGTCGAGGCGCCGACGTAGGTGCAGGTGCTGCGCACCCCGGAGGTGATGTGGTCGATCAGGTCCTCGACCCCGCCGCGGTCGGGGTCCAGCCCCATGCGCGCGGTGGAGATCCCCTCCTCGAACAACGCCTTGCGGGCGCGCTCATAAGCGCCGTCGCTCGCGGTGCGGGCGACTACCGCCCGCTTGGACGCCATCCCGTAGCTTTCCTTGTAGGGCCGGTCGTCGCGGTCACGCATGAGGTCACCGGGCGACTCGTAGGTGCCGGCGAACCATGAACCGATCATCACATTGGATGCCCCGGCCGCCAGCGCCAGTGCCACATCGCGGGGATGGCGCACCCCGCCGTCCGCCCACACGTGTCCGCCGAGTTCGCTGGCCGCCTGCGCACATTCGAGCACTGCAGAGAATTGCGGGCGCCCCACACCGGTCATCATCCGGGTGGTGCACATCGCGCCGGGACCCACCCCGACCTTGACGATGGTCGCGCCTGCGCGCAGAAGGTCCCTGGCACCTGCGGCCGACACCACATTGCCGGCCACCAGCGGTACACCCAGACCCAGCGACGACACCGCCTCGATAGCCTCCAGCGCTTTGACCTGATGCCCGTGCGCAGTGTCGATCACCAGGACGTCGGCCCCGGCCCCGACCACCGCCTGCGCCTTGCCGGCTACGTCACCGGTGATCCCGATCGCAGCACCGATCCGCAGTCGCCCCGCTGAGTCGACCGCCGGTGTGTAGATGCCGGCGCGGATCGCCCCGGTACGGGTCAGCACTCCGGCCAGGGTGCCGTCGGCATTGGTGAGCACAGCGACGTCGACGGGGGTGTTTTCCAGCAAATCGAACACGGTGCGGGGGTCGGTTCCCGTCGGTGCGCTGGCGAAGTCGGTGATCGCGACATCGCGCACCCGGGTGAACCGATCCACTCCGGCGCAACGTGCTTCGGTGACCAGGCCGATCGGGCGGCCTTCGGCGACCAGCACCGCCGCGCCGTGAGCCCGCTTGTGGATCAGCGCCAACGCATCCGATACCGAATCGTCGGGGGACAACATCACCGGGGTGTCGGCGACCAGGTCGCGGCTTTTGACGAAGTCGACCGTTTGTTGCACTGCGGCGATCGGAAGGTCCTGAGGCAGCACCACGAGCCCGCCCCGGCGTGCCACCGTCTCGGCCATCCGGCGCCCGGCAACCGCGGTCATGTTGGCCACCACCACCGGAATGGTGGTGCCGGAGCCGTCTCGGGTGCACAGGTCGACGTCGAAGCGGGAGGCCACGTCCGAGCGGTTCGGCACGATGAACACGTCGTCGTAGGTCAGGTCGTACCCGGGCCGGTGCCCGTCTAGAAACCTCATCGGTATCGCAACATCCCCGAACCGGGACTCCTAGGCAGGAACTTCGGTGCGGTCGCCACCCCACCGGGTGTGGAACTTGCCCGGCCGGTCGATCCGGCCGTAGGTGTGCGCGCCGAAGAAGTCCCGCTGGGCCTGGGTCAGCGCCGCCGCGGGCAGCCGTTGGGTGCGTAGCGCGTCGTAGTAGGCGAGCGCGGAGGCGAACCCGGGACTGGGGATGCCCAGCCGGGCCGCGGCGGACACCACCCGTCGCCAGCTGTCGATCGAGGATTCCACGGCAGCACGGAAATACGGTGCGGCCAGCAGGCTGGCCAGGCCCGGTTCGGCGTCAAATGCTTCCTTGATCCGGTTGAGGAACTTCGCCCGGATGATGCAGCCACCCCGCCAGATCGTCGCCAGGTCTGCGGGCTTGATGTTCCAGCCGTACTCGGCGCTGCCGGCCTGAATCTGGTTGAAGCCCTGCGCATACGCGACGATCTTGGAGGCGTACAGCGCCCGGCGGATGTCCTCGGTGAAGGTGTCCGGATCGGCAGGGCGCTCACCGAGCCGGCCCGGCGGTAGCCCGGCGCCGGCTCTGCGCTGCCGCACCGATCCGGATAACGCGCGGGCGAACACCGCCTCGGCGATGCCGGTAACCGGCACCCCGAGGTCCAGCGCGGATTTGACGGTCCAGCGGCCGGTGCCTTTCTGCTCGGCCTCATCGAGGATGACGTCGACCAGCGGTTTGCCCGTCACGGCGTCCACGTGGCGCAGGACCTCGGCGGTGATCTCGATCAGGTAGCTGTCCAGGTCGCCGGTGTTCCATTCGGCGAAGACGTCGGCGATCCGCGGCGCGTCCAGTCCCAATCCGTCGCGCAACAGCTGGTAGGCCTCGCCGATGAGCTGCATATCCGAGTACTCGATACCGTTGTGCACCATCTTGACGAAATGCCCGGATCCGTCCGGGCCGATATGGGTGCAACACGGCACGCCGTCGACGTGCGCGGAGATCTCTTCCAGCATCGGGCCCACCCACCGGTAGGACGCGGCCGGTCCGCCCGGCATGATGGACGGCCCGTTAAGCGCCCCTTCTTCGCCGCCGGAGATGCCGGTGCCGACGAAGTGCAGGCCGCGTTGGGCCATAGCCTTCTCCCGGCGCATGGTATCCGTGTAGAGGGCGTTGCCGCCGTCGATGATGATGTCGCCGGGTTCCATCGCGTCGGCGAGTTCGCTGATGACGGCATCGGTGGGATCGCCGGCCTGGACCATGATCAGCACGCGACGCGGCTTCTCCAGCGCGGCCAGAAACTCCGGGATGGTTTCGCTGCGCACGAAATTGCCCTCGGAGCCGTGTTGGGCCAGCAGAGCGTCCGTCTTGGCGACCGTTCGGTTGTGCAGCGCCACGGTATAGCCGTGCCGGGCGAAGTTGCGGGCAATGTTGGAACCCATCACGGCCAGGCCGGTGACTCCGATCTGCGCCACACCGGCGGCAACATTAGATTCCGACGAGTTCATAGATTTCGCCTCTCTCAGGTTCTGCGCGCTCGTGTCGACACCAACACTGTCACACAGCCCGTTTCGGGCATACACGCTGCGCTGCTGACCGGCACCGGGTCAGCTGTTGAACAGCCGGTTCAGTTCGGTCAGCCACGGCACCGCCAGTGCGACGGTGGGCACCGCCAGCACCGCGGCTGCGGCCAGATAGGCGGCGGCCGCCACCAGTCGGCTGTTGCCCCGCCCGCCGAGCCGACGCACCCGCAACACGGTGCTGGGGCCGCCGGCGGCCAGCGCGCCCGACGGGGCTCGACCCGACGCGCACGTCACCAACGCCCGCGCCAGGGGAGTGCGGCCGGCTGCGCGCACCGCCGCATCGTCGGCGAGCAGCTCGGCCAACAGCTGGACTGCGTCCAGCGCGTTTGCGCTGCGGACAAACCGGGGAAAGGCGGCATGCGCTGCAGTGAACGCCTCGAGCACCAGGTCGTGCCGGGCGCGCAGGTGCGCCCGCTCGTGGCGGAGGATGGCGGCCAACTCGGTCTCGCTCAGCGAGTCCAACGCTCCCGCGCTGACCACGACGCGGCTTCGGACCCCGGGCAGGCAGTACGCCAGTGGCTCCGCCACCTCCAGGATGCGCAGATCGCGCTCCCGGGTGCAGGCGCAGGTCCCGGCCCGGACCGAGTCGGGTGCGACCCCGAGCAGGTCCACCAGCATGCGGTGATGGGCCCGGCGTCGGCGGGTAGCGACCGCGACCCGGATCACCGCCGTCGCCAGCCGAGCGCCGACCAGCAAGGTAAGGGCCAGTACGCCGACGTCGAGCGCCCACAGCGGCCACCCGAACCGTTCGATGCCGGCGGCCAGCGTGGTGGTGGGCCGGCCGTCGGCGCCGGGCACGAACAGCCGGATGGCGATCGCGATCCCGGCGCTGAAGGCCGACAGCACCGCAGCCAGCGCGACGGCTTGCCAGAGCACCATGGCGGCGCGCGGCGCGCGCAGCGGCCAGCTTGCTCGCGCCAGCAGAGCCGGTATCGGCCCGACCAACAACATCGCTACGAGGGTGAAGGCCAGGGCACACACGCCGACAGTGTCCCTCAGACCCGATCCCGCGCGCCAGCAGATGACGGGCCGCGATCGCCGGACTCCAAGTCGGCCAGCGCCCGCCGCAGTGCGTCTGCCTCGTCCGCGCCGACGCGTTCGACGAAATGCACCAGCGCCGCTTCGCGGCTGCCGGTGTCGGCTGCCTGGTCAAGCGCATCGACCATGAGCCTGGCGACCAGTTCGTCGCGACCGTGCACGGGGGTATAACGATGCGCCCGGTCATCGCGGATCTGGGACACCAAGTTCTTTTTGGCCAACCTCTGCAGGACGGTCATCACGGTCGTGTAGGCCAGGTCCCGCCGCGCCGCCAAGGCGTCGTGCACCTGACGAACCGTTTGCGGTTGCGACACGGACCACAGATGATCCATCACCGCGCGCTCGAGGTCGCCCAGACGCGTCAGCTTAGCCATCTTCGCTCATCTCCTGCGTAATTTCCCTAGCTTACTCCGACGTGTGCCGGAGCTGGCCACGGTGACCGGCGGTGCGCCGGATCAACCCGCCGATGGTGTAGACACAAAGACGTGGAATCATCGCCAGGCTCGGTCTTACCATCGGATTTCGAAGCACCGTTCGACAACGAGCTCGGGCTGGTGTTCACCGAGCTGGGTCCCGACGGGGCCCGCGCGCAGCTCGACATTCAGCCGAAACTGTTGCAGCCCAAGGGGATCGTGCACGGCGGCGTGTATTGCTCAATGATCGAGAGCATGGCCAGCGCGTCCGCCTATATCTGGCTGGCCGCCAATGGCGGCGGCAACGTCGTCGGCGTCAACAACAACACCGACTTTTTGCGGGCGATCAGGTGCGGCACCGTCTACGGCGTCGCCGAACCGGTGCACCGCGGCCGGCGCCAGCAACTGTGGCTGGTCACCATCACCGACGACGACCAGCGGGTGGTGGCCCGCGGTCAGGTGCGGCTGCAGAACCTGGAGGATCCGGCCAAGCGGGATTAACTTGCCGCTTTGGCGCCGTCCTGCCGTGCCTCGGCCGCCAGCACCGCCAACTGCTCAAGCCGGGTGCGGGCGAATGCCTGCTGCTCGGTGATCGTGAGCTGGCCGCGCTGACCCCGCAGGAACGTCACGGTCCAGGACAGCACGGTGGTGATCTTGTTCTTGAAACCGATCAGATACACCAGGTGCAGCAGCAACCACGCCAGCCAGGCGATCACGCCACTGAACTCCAGCGGACCGATCTTGGCCACCGCGGAAAATCGCGACACCGTGGCCATCGACCCTTTGTCGAAGTACTCGAACGGCTCCCGCTCGCGCGGATCAGCGCCCTCGATTTCGGCCTTGATGGTGCCGGCGGCATACTTGCCGCCCTGGATCGCGCCCTGCGCCACCCCCGGGACGCCGTCCACGGCGGCCATGTCGCCCACCACGAACACGTTCGGATAGCCGGGTATCGACAGATCGGGAAGCACCTTGACCCGGCCCGCGTGATCGAGTTCGACCCCCGACTGGCGGGCCAGATCTCTGCCCAGCGGGCTCGCGGACACCCCCGCCGACCACACCTTGCACGCCGATTCGATACGCCGGATGGTGCCGTCCCGGTCTTTGACCGTGATGCCGTCGCGGTCGACATCGGTGACCATCGCGCCGAGTTGGATCTCTACGCCCAGCTGTTCCAGTCGCGCCTGAGCTTTCTTGCCGAGTTTTTCCCCCATCGACGGCAGCACCGCTGAGGCGGCGTCGAGCAGGAGCACGCGCGCCGTAGTCGGGTCGATCTGCCGGAACGCGCCCTTCAACGTGTGCACGGCCAGCTCGGCGATCTGCCCGGCCATCTCGACACCGGTGGGACCGGCACCGACAACGGTGAAGGTCAGCAGCTTCTGCCGGCGATGGGGATCGCGGGACCGTTCGGCCTGCTCGAAGGCGCTCAGAATCCGGCCCCGCAGCTCCAGCGCGTCGTCGATGGACTTCATCCCCGGCGCGAACTCGGCGAATTGATCGTTGCCGAAGTAGGACTGCCCGGCGCCTGCGGCGATGATCAAGCTGTCGTAGGGAGTTTGGTAGGTGTGACCGAGCAGCTCCGACTTGACGTACCGCCCGGCCAGATCGATGTAGGTGACGTCACCCAACAAGACCTGGACGTTGCGCTGTTTGCGCAAGATGATGCGGGTCGCGGGCGCGATGGCTCCCTCGGGGACGATGCCGGTCGCGACCTGGTACAGCATCGGCTGGAACAGGTGATGGGTGGTGCGGGCGATCAGCTTGATGTCGACATCGGCCCGCTTGAGCTTCTTGACCGCGTTGAGGCCGCCGAATCCGGATCCGATCACGACGACCCGATGGCGACCCGTCGGTCCTGGTGCTGCAGTGTCTTCGGGTTGGGCACTCATGTGGTTGGGTTGCTCCTCGATGGCTACTGCGTTCCTCACGCACGGTAGTCGCCGCGACCGGGCATCATCGACGCCGATCCTTGTGATCACGCACACGATCACTCGGAGCGACGCCGAGAGCACACAGCCGGACCAGGTAGCAAGCAGCGGCCGCAGCACCTCCGCCGTGGTCGTGAACGATACCGGGAGTGTAGGCCGGGTCTTGAGAGTGCGTACCGAGCGTCGAGTGTGCGTTCCGGGCGGCGACACGCCGACGGCCGGCACCCTCAGCGCCCAGTGAAACCAGTTCTGCGGGCACCACAACCCAGCGGCGTGGCAGCACTGTGAAGCCGCTGTTGTCGTCGCGGCGTTGGTCGATTTGGACGGTAAGCGTCAGGACCGTTTTGGCCCAATCGACCAGCAGAGAAACGTTCCCGCACCGCGGCCAGCAGCCGAAACGCGCCGTCTCGGTCTTGCATCGAGGCTGCGGTGACGACCAGGACCAGCAGCAACCCCATCGAGTCCACCACGATGTGCCGCCTGCGGCCGCTGAGCTTTTTGACGGCGTCATAGCCTCGTGTGCATCCGTGGACCTGGCGGGGTAGACAGGCATTCACCGGGCTCGCGGCAGCAGGGGAGTTCCCACTGGTGAGATCCCAGCAGCGGCGGCTGGCAGAAGTAGCGGGTGCGATGACGGTTGGGAAGAGCGCTTCTACCGGCGACCGCCGCCCGGCTTCTTAATCGAACCGGGTTGGCGCGCCGTGGCTGACGTGCAAGACCTGACCGGTGATGTGTCGAGCGGCAGCGGTGGTGAGGAACAACGACATGCGGGCCACTTCGGCCGAAACCGGAGGCGGCACGCTGGTCAATCCCTCGTAGCCCGGCTCCGCCGAACGTCCCACGGCCACCGCGTTGATAGTGACACCGCGGATGCCGAACACCCGCGCCTGGCCCGCGATCCACTGCGCCAGCGCGGCTTTCGCCGCGGCGACCACGCTGCCCGGCCGCGGGTACTGCGGCACCACGCTGATGATCGAGCCGCCGGACCGCAGGTGGTCCCCGACGGCCTGCACCGTCAGCACCGCCGACAACACCGTGGCGTCCAGGGTGGCACGCCATGCGCCGGCCAGGTCGGCGAGGGTACTGGTGCGAGGGTCGCCGGCGGCCTCGAGCAGCACCGGCACGTTGACGATCGCATCGAGGTGATGCGGGAACAGGTCTGTGACGTCGGCCAAGCTCTGCGGGTCGGTGTTGTCGCAGACGACCGCGTCGACGTCGAGGTCCTTGGCGGCCACCTCGAGGTCATCCCGGCGTGCGCCCACCAGAGTCACAATGTGACCGTCCTCCCGAAATCCTGCAGCGACGGCACGGCCCAGCTCGGTGTCGCCCCCCGTGACTAGCACCTCCACCGCAGTGACCTCCCTCCTGTTCGGCACTGAACCAGATACTGGAAACAGGCATCGACTGCGTCGATGGTCGCACGCCACACCCGTGACGCCTGGGATCTCAGCACGTGGTTGCGTCGCTCGCCAGTCGACGTTACTGGACAGTAGCCAGTTGAGGCACTTGGGGCTGCTAGCTGTTGCGGGTTGAGTGGTGGGTAGTTGTCGGTGGTGTGCTGTAGGAACAGAAGCATGAATCTGGCGACGTGGGCGGAGCGAAACGGTGTGGTGCGGGGGAGCGCGGATCGCTGGTTTCGCGCCGGGTTGTTGCCTATCCCGGCGCAGCGAGTGGGTCGGCTAATCCTGGTGAACGATGCGGTAGCCGAGACGGCCCCGCGTGGACGGACGGCGGTGTATGCGCGGGTGTCGTCAGCAGATCAGAAAGCTGATCTGGATCGGCAGGTGGCGCGGGTGACCGCGTGGGTCACGACCCAGCAGATCGCCGTCGACAAGGTGGTGACCGGGGTTGGTTCTGCGCTTAACGGGCATCGCCGCAAGTTTCTTACTCTGTTACGCGATCCGGCGGTGACGCGGATCGTGATGGAGCATCGGGATCGGTTCTGCCGGTTCGGCTGGGTGTACGGCGAAGCCGCACTGGCCGTCCAGGGCCGGGAGCTGGTGGTCGACTCGGCCGAGGTTGACGATGACCTGGTGCGGGATATGACAGAGATTCTGACCTCGATGTGTGCCCGACTCTATGGCAAACGCGCGGCGGCCAACCGTGCTCGCCGTGCCGTGGCTGCTGCCGCAGCCGATGACGTGGAGGCGGCCTGATGGCCAGATTCGAGGTGCCCGACGGGTGGTGTGTGCAGGCGTTTCGGTTCACGCTGGACCCGACAGAGGACCAGGCCC
>NZ_VYIK01000159.1 GCF_008709575.1 Mycobacterium sp. | reverse complement strand
TCCGATGCTGGCCGGGCGCCGGTCGCTGAACCTGGCCAACGCGGCGGCGGTCGCGGTCTACGAGGCCTGGCGCCAGCACGGATTCAGCGGGGCGCGCTAGCCGGGCGCCGTACCTCGAACTCAGCCGCCCCGGCGTGACCTGCTAGCGGGACACCGCCTCGCCGGGCTTTCCCACGGTGGAATTCGTCACGAAGGACCAAGACCGGACGACGCCGACACCGGTCCCCGCCAGGTCGAGGCGACCGCCCGCCGGGTCACCATCTGACCGGTTGCACTGCAGTCGGGTCGACCAGCACGTCGTCACCCTCCACCCGTATCGGGTACTCGGCAAGCCGCGATAGCGTTCCGTTGAGGCCTTCACCGGTCTGCACGTCGAACTCCC
This sequence comes from Mycobacterium sp., assembly GCF_008709575.1. Taxonomy (GTDB): domain Bacteria; phylum Actinomycetota; class Actinomycetes; order Mycobacteriales; family Mycobacteriaceae; genus Mycobacterium. Next base: position 955 of record NZ_VYIK01000159.1, on the reverse strand, counting down.
ACATGTGGGCAGCGCAGGTCAGCACCCCGCAGTACATGTCGGCATCGGCTAGCGACCGCTGCTGGTGGGGACATCGTCCTTGGAATACTTTTAGCGCGCCCGACGCCGTCCGAAGGACGATCACCGTAGCGCCGGTCGTCAGTGTGCACTCCTTGATCTCGTCAGCGACAACTTCATGCGCTGAACACAGCACCTCCCAGGCCACCCGAAAACTCCTCCTGCCTATCGGGATCCGCATCGCAATTCCTCCGGCGGAGGAGCTGCTCCAGTCGACTCAGATCACCGATGCGACCCTCAGAGATGACCTTCTCCTCCACCCGCTACCACGCGCCGACCATCGTGGGTCTGGCCGCCGACCGGGGTCGCCCCAAGCCGCACCACGCGATAGCCGTCGCCGAGACCCACACTCACAGCCTCGGGCACAGGCATGTCCCGACAACCTTTCGTAGGCTCTAGTCGGGCTATTTCTTGCCCCCATAGCGCCTTTGCAGACCGCGGTTGTGTTTCGACGCAATCCGGCGCCACGTCAGCACGTAACCATCGATGCGGGAAAGGTTTTCCTTTTCGCCAAAGGCGTACCCTTCCTCCGAGTAGGCGCGCTGCGTTCCTTCGTTTGCGAGGATGTCGCTGGCGTTGAACCCCTCGTACTCCAGATACGACCAGCGGGTCCGAATGTCGCGTTCCGCCTCGAGCGCCTCTTCCGCCGACGACACCCTCTTGCCCCACGCAATGAGATACCGGTGATGAGTCTCGTCGATCGGCACGTACCACTCGTAGTGGAAGTAGCGAGCTTCGCCCGAACCCGGCTCGGCACCTCCCCAGGGGCCGATCCGCAGACCGCACGGCAAGGTGAGCGTGGCGGTCACCTTCTGGAAGTTGACGCTGCCGCGCTCGGTCATCGGGTCATAGGCGGACCGAACAAATCCGACTTCGCCGTCACATTCTATCTTGAATT
>NZ_VYIK01000158.1 GCF_008709575.1 Mycobacterium sp. | reverse complement strand
CCGCTACCGGTAGCGAGTCTGCCCGATGACTGACCCGCTAGTTCTCATTAGGCACCACTCGGGCAACCATGTTCGCGGTCAGCGCCCGCTCGGCGGAGATCGGCTCCCCGGTCAGCGGCAACTCCAGCGCCACTCCGACACCGCAGGTGTTGACCAGACACGGGATGCCGCCGTCGGCCGGATGCATTCTGCGACGCACCTCGACGGTGCCGAACTGCGCGCGCTCCGAGGCGATCCGAATGTCGCACGGCCATCGCCAGCTCAACCCCGTGCCCGACGCACCAGCTATTGATCGCGGCGACTACGGGATTGGTGATGCGCGATAGCGGTCGCCGGGTTCCGGCACAGCCCGTCCTCGAGCCGTTCGCGCGCCACCATCGGTTCGAGGTCTGCCACTCGGGCGCATGGGTTTTCAGGTCAGCGCCGGCGGTGAACGCGTCGCCGGCTGCAGTGATCACGGCGACGCGAAGCTCTAGGTCGTCACGGAAGTCACGCCATATGTGACAGAGCAGCTCGTGGGATTCGATGTCGATGGCGTTCTTGATTTCTGGGCGGTTGAGGGTGATGTAGGCGACCTCACCGCGCTTGTCGTAGACACCTTTGCTGTCATAACACAGGACCTTTCATTCAAAGCTAGTTGGGCAGGTTGGTCCCAAGGATGGTGGGCAGTGCGGAGCGGTGGAACCCGTCGAACGGGGTGTTGTGTCGCGCGGGTTGCAGTTCCACCATCCGGGCTTGGCGTTCGGCGCTCCACCGTCGACACGGATGCAGGTCCCGGTGATGAACCTGGCGGCCGGCTACAGCTAGAACGCCACCGCCGCGGAGACTTCTACCTCGGTTCCAAAGCGCTGCAGGGGAATTTCGCGGGCGATGGACGGAAACGCGCCCGCCGTCGGAGCGGATCTCGGCTTGCACGGCATTGGGTTGGTCGGCGTTGCGCCCGACGATTGCCACGTCGGCGCCTAGCGCGGCGAGTTCGCGCGCGGTGAATCGCGCGATCCCGCTGCCGCCGCCGGTGATCACAACCGTCTGACCGGTGAACAGGTCTCCTTGAATATTGACAACTAGCCCACGAATGTTCTCCAATAGGACTCATCCCTGAAGCTGTTGGCGCAGAGCGGCTTTCTCCACTTTGCCGCTCGCGGTACAGGAGTCTTGCTCGACCAATCCCGGGCCACGTCGGGGTGGCAGCGGATGCCTGATGCGAGCGTCATCCGCACTCCTCAATCCGAAATATTCAAATGGTCAGACCATAGCTTTCGGGCCGTTTTGGTCAAGGAGACCTCTAGCCCTTCAGTAAGCGTGTCGGCAGGGTAGAAATAGGCAAAGGCCTTATCCTG
>NZ_VYIK01000157.1 GCF_008709575.1 Mycobacterium sp. | reverse complement strand
CCGGCGCCGCCGGGCTGCTGGGCGCCCGGGCCGGTTTGGAGCCGCAGGCAGCCGCCAGTCCCGCGGCGCCGAGCCCGGCTGCGACCATCGCGAACGAGCGTCGTGACATTCCTCGCATGGACCGGGATTACCCGAAGTGTGCGACGACGTCAATGCCGCCGGCGGGGATCAGCCGAGGTCGTGCGGCCCTCGGTGCTCTGGCAGGTGCCCCCACCAGGACTCGAACCTGGGACCTGCGGATTAAAAGTCCGTAGCTCTACCAACTGAGCTATAGGGGCGCGAGGCACAGGATACTGCGTGCGTGCCGACGGGGTCGTTTGAGGATTGGGACCCTGGTGGCCTAAGCTGGCGTGGCTCCCAACCGACGGTGTTGCGAGTACCCCGGAGAGATTCGGTTCTGGCCCCCTTCGTCTAGACGGCCTAGGACGCCGCCCTTTCAAGGCGGTAACGCGGGTTCGAATCCCGTAGGGGGTACCGCGACGCGGAGACGCGGAAGCGTACAACACAACACGACAGCAAGGCCCTGTGGCGCAGTTGGTTAGCGCGCCGCCCTGTCACGGCGGAGGTCGCGGGTTCGAGTCCCGTCAGGGTCGCCATCGCATCGAGGCACGCGGTGCCTTCCGGCCAGGTAGCTCAGTCGGGATGAGCGTCCGCCTGAAAAGCGGAAGGTCGGCGGTTCGATCCCGCCCCTGGCCACCGGGGTTGACCTGCGCGGACGCGGATTATGCACTCGGTTGTCGGTTTGATTCGTCCGGTTCTTGTCCGGTCTTCGGTGTGTTGATCTCAGTCGCGTGTAGCTGATCGAGGTTGGTGGCGACCTGGTCCAGCTCGTCGGCGTAGAGGTCGCTGTAGGCGATGGCCAGGCCAGAGTCTGGACTTCTTGCGCGGTCAGGTAGCGGTGCTGTTCCCGCTCGGGAGTGCCCGCCGAGAAACCGGTCGCGGCGTTGCAGTGGTCGGCCGTCCCGGTGGGCGACGTCGAGAATCGGCCGCAGCAGTCGCAGCGTGGTTATCTTCGCCCATGGGCCGACCGGACGGAGCGGCGGTTGTGGCCAAGCTAACCCGCTGTCACCGTCATGCCCAGGTCTCTTCGGCCAGGGGCGACTGATTGAGTTGTTCTCGTCGGCTCCGCCAATCCGGCAGGTGCTTGTCCATCAGCGTGGTGAACCGCTCTCCATGGTTGCGTTCGAAGTAGTGCATGATCTCGTGGACGACGATGTACTCCAGGCAATCTGGGTGTTTCTTGGCCAGTTCTACGTTGAAGGTGATGCGCCGCGTCTGACGGTTGCAGGTGCCCCATTTGGTTCTCATCCGTCGGATATTCCAACCGGGAACCTGAACGTCGAGTTTCGATTCCCACGTCGCGATCAGG
>NZ_VYIK01000156.1:284-1370 GCF_008709575.1 Mycobacterium sp. | reverse complement strand
TAGAGCCGCGGACTCATAATCCGTTGGTCGCGGGTTCGAGCCCCGCCCGCCCCACCTAACTGGAGTTCAGAACCTATATCGCGGGCGATTCAGACACACAAAGATCAGTCCTGTCCCGCCGGGACGTGATTGCTGTGCCCGTGCGAGCATCATCTCCATCGCGAATCGCGGCTTTGGACGAGCCGATGATCGGGGTCCGCAACAGCCCCTGATCCGTCACCTGGGCGCAACGCGGCCTTGGCGACCGCCGCTGGTGACCGGGCTCGCCGGGCGGAGTCGACCGTGACAACAGTGTGACAACGACGTCCAGGCGCTGTCAGCTCGGCAGCGCATGCGTTCCGTCACTATGTTTTGCGGAGAAATGTATTACACTTTCTTGCTAAAGTGTATTACACTTTCCAAGTGTGCGGATCGGCATCAGGCCAAGCGTCCGTGCTCATCTGATCCTCGACGCCGAGATCCGTGCCCTGGTGGCCTTTCCCGCGCTGCGATCGTCCTCGAAGCTCGCTGTCCCGGCACCCGCTATTCATCGGGCCTGCAGTGACCGGCCAACCGCGGATCGAGGTCATTGCCGACCTCGCTAACCCACTGGCGGCCGATGTGTTTCACGCAATGATGCTCCACCGCGGCCTAGTCGAGTCACTGGGTCTCGACGACCTGATCGACCCCGAATACGGTCCCCAATGGACCTGAAGGCGAAAGGATAGACATGAGCCGCAAGCGTCGATTTACCGACGAAGACTACGCGGAGATGGCCGCGGATTATGAGGCCCACCCGCCCACCTCGGACGAAGTTCTTTCCGCCGACGTCAATCCTGCGTTTCTACGAAAGGGCCGGCCGCGCAAGGATGTTGCGGCGCCCGGTGAGACGCCGTTGACGACGGTGCGGTTACCTGATGCCATTCGTGAGGAGTTAGTGCGTCGTGCGAGGGCGGAGGGTTCTTCTGCGTCGGAGCTGATCCGACGGGCCGTGGTTGAGTACTTCGGTCGCCATCCTGTGGGATCGGACTAGGGGTGGTCACGACCTGCGTCGTGCCGGTAAAGCCGCATGGCGCCAAGTACAGTGCGTCGGCGACATCCGCATAG
>NZ_VYIK01000156.1:0-211 GCF_008709575.1 Mycobacterium sp. | reverse complement strand
GCCCAGTGCGGAATCAGCCGTATCCACGCCGGCCAGCTTCACCGCGCCGACCGGTACACCGGGCGGCGGGGGAGCGGCCAGTGCCCCGATCAGGCCCGCACCTGTGACCAAGCCGGCAGCGATGCCCGGCGCGGTACTCACGACCCGCCTGCCGCTCGTTCGACGAGCGCGATTGCCGCTCACGCGCGGGCGACGAGCCGCGAGATGATCG
>NZ_VYIK01000155.1 GCF_008709575.1 Mycobacterium sp. | reverse complement strand
ATTTTCGCTGTTCACACGCCGATCAACAACGACCGACCTTCCACGGATTCAGGCTTAGTGGTCCAGAGCGTATTGAGATCATGCGCGGGTGTGATGCCGGCCACAGTGCCGCGGAGATCGCCCGCCGGATCGGGCGTGACCGGACTACGGTGTGGCGTGAAATCCGCCGGAACCGCAACCCTGATGGGGATTACCACGCCCTGATGGCCCATGCCCGCGCGGCTGAACGCGCCTGTCGACCCAAAGCGTTCAAGCTCAAGAACAACCCGTTGTGCGCGGCCATCGAGGCGTGGATGGATCAGGGCTGGAGCCCCAAGTTGATCGCTGATGTGTTGGCCCGTGATCACCCTGGTGACAACCTGAAGAGGGTGAGCCACGAAACCATCTACAAGTGCCTGTATGTGCAGGCTCGTGGCAGTTTGCGCGCTGATCTGCACCAGCGCCTATCGACGAAGCGGTCCGCGCGCAAACACCGTGGCCCCAACACTCGCCGTGGGGTCTTTAGCAGTGGCGAGGAATTCAAGATCAGCGATCGCCCACCGGAAGCCGAGGATCGGGCGGTGCCCGGGCATTGGGAGGGCGATCTACTTCTTGGCGTTGGCGGCACCAGCGCGATCGGTACCCTGGTGGAGCGGGCCACCCGCTTCACGATGCTGCTGCACCTGCCCACCGATCACACCGCCGAGACCGTCGCGACGGCAATGATCGAGGCGATGAAGGAGCTACCTGAACATCTTCGCCGGTCCATCACCTGGGATCGCGGCAGCGAGATGGCCAACTGGAAACAGATCCAACTGCAGCTCGACACCCCGGTCTACTTCTGCAACCCGCACTCACCATGGCAACGCGGCACCAACGAAAACACCAACCGGCTCTTGCGATTCTGGTTCGAAAAGGGCACCGACCTCAGCGGCTACACCAAAGCCGACCTCAAACGCATCCAAGACACGCTGAACCGACGCCCCAGACCCACACTCGATCTCAACACTCCCGCCGACCAGCTCGCCGCCTTGCTCGGCCAAGCCACCGCTTAACATCGGGGCATGACACAACCGGAGACGGCTTCGCCGCCGCCGGCCCCGAGCAACGCCGCGCCAGGCTGCGGGGCCGCCCCTCCGGCCTCAAGGGTCGCTGCCGCGATCGCTACGCGACGGGCCTACGGCCCGCCCTTGACCCCGGAGCCTCTACGGCCCCTCCCACGCAGCCGCACGGGCAGAAGCACAGCCTCTGCCCGCCCCAACGGCGCGGCGCTGCTCTCACGAAACCCAACGCCTACCACCCACAACCGATCAATGTTGCACTGACCGCTTGACAATGCGAGCCGAAGTTCGCAACCGTTTCACCCTCGGCGACTGTCGATTGACCGGCGGCG
>NZ_VYIK01000154.1 GCF_008709575.1 Mycobacterium sp. | reverse complement strand
GGATCTACTGACGTTTTCGTGGGTGGAATTCATGCTGCCCTCCCTGGTAGTGGGGGGCATAGGCCGCCGCGGGTGAGCATGGCCATGCCGATCAGCGCTTCGGGGCTGTGAAACCCGTAGGAGCGCTTGGTCAATGCCCGCAGGTGGGTGTTTGTGGCTTCGGAGCGGGCATTGGACAGGCCATGATCAAGCGTGTTGTGGATCCGGTGGCGGTGGCGGTCGATGGTAGCTGCCAGCGTGACGAATTCGGGGATGCGGGAGTGCTTGGCCCACGACAGCCACCCAGCCAGCAGCTGGCGGCCGGTCTGGCCTTTGACCCGAAACACCTCCCGGAGCTGCTCTTTGAGCAGATAGGCCCGATACAGCGTCTTGTTGGTGGTTTGGATGACCGCCAGGCTGGTGCGCTGCTGCCCGGACAGATCGGCGGGGTTTTTGCGCACCGCCCACATCGCGTGACGGTCCCGGGTGCCGGCGGCCGCGGTGGTGCGCACCCGGACCCTGTCGAGGGCTTTCATCGCCCAGGACACGACATGGTAGGGATCCAGACAGATCACGGCGTGAGGGGCACGCTCGGTGACCACGGTGTGGATCCATTCGGCGCCATCACAGCTGACATGCGTCAACGATGCGGCGCGCTGATCGCCGAGTTCGTCGAAGAACCGGGCCAGGGTGTCTTTGTTGCGGCCGTGGGCGGCCCACACCAATCGGCCGCTGGTGTGGTCGATCACGCAGGTCAAATATCGGTGGCCTGTGCGGTAGGCGATCTCGTCGATGCCGATGCGGGTCAGCCCGGCCAAAAGATCGTTGGTGCCGCGGCCATCGGCGACGACCCGGCCCACGATCGCGGCGATGGTGCGCCAGGCCACCTGCAAAAACATCGCCACCACGCTCATCGCGGCATGCGCGGTCAGCCACGCGCAGGTGTCTTCGAACACATAGGTGTGTTTAGCGCCCGGGCGCGCCCACGGCACATCGGCGACCACCACCCCATGCTCGCCGCACTCCACCCGCGGCGCCGCGCCCTGCAGGTAGCACTTGGTGGTGCCCACATCCAGGGTCCGCCACCGGCGCACCCCGTCACCGCCGCCGTCATAGCCGGGGCAACGCGCCTTACACCGCGAGCAACGCCGCGCTGCGGCCGCCTTGGGTCGCACGCTGATCACCAGCACCTCACTGGCCACCAGCTGCCCTCGCTGGCGCCGGGTCTCGACCTGCAGATCGACGCCCTCGATCACCATGTTTGGGCTACCGAGCCCGGCAGCGAATACCCTGGACATGCGCAACGCCGTACACCCCTTCTTCGTCTTGAACCTTCTGACAGTCCAAAACGTAAGCAGGACACGGCGTTGCGCCCCAAATCCCCAGGTCACGAACCCACTA
>NZ_VYIK01000153.1 GCF_008709575.1 Mycobacterium sp. | reverse complement strand
CGCCGGGCGGTCATCCGCGCCCAATCACCACCGCATCTTCGCGTCAGGCACGTCGTACCGTTTGCCTCCCGGGCCGCGGCGGTTATGATCCCCTCGTGGCAAGGCGCGCTCCGGTCCCCCGTTGCCCGGCGCGTGGACACGCCGGCACGGACTAGGACACGGACTAGGAAATTGTGCGTGTTTTTGTCGGTTTCTGTGTCCTTGGTTTCGCTTAGGCGGTAGCTTAGCTTCTGCCTTGATTTCGGTGAGACCGTCGCTTAGTCTCGCCTGAGATCAGTCACGTCCATATCTATGTGGGAGGGTTGGGAACCTTATGTCGGGTCAGCAGTCGAAGAAGAATCGGCGGTCGGGTAGGGACAACGCCCGGCGTCGGATGAGCCGGATCGCTGGCCTCGGCAGTGGTGCCGGGGCGTTTTTGGCGTTCGGTTTGCACCCGTTGGCGGCCGCGCCGAGCGCGCACGCCGACCCCCTGATGGATCTGATCGACTTGGTCGTCGACCCGATCAGCAGCTCGATGGCGGCGATCAACCCCGCCGACGCGATCGACCCGGGCGCGCTGGATGCGGCCCTGTCGGGGCTGGCCACCCCCGGCGGGTGGGAGACCCTGCTGTCGGATCTGTCCACTGCGGGCGCCGGCCTGACGGCGTTGCCGGCGGCCTCCGACGGCGGCGCGAGTTCGGCGGCGGCCGATCCGGCGTCGCTGCTGTCGTTCCTGCCGACCTGCGGCAGCTTCATCTTGTTCGATCTGGTCTGCAACGGCGCCAACGGCACCCCCGACAGCACGTTGGCGGCGGCCACCGGCGGTAACGGCGGGCTGCTGCTCGGCGACGGCGGCAACGGCGCCACCGATGCGGCCGGGCAGGGCGGTAACGGCGGTGACGCCGGCTGGTTCGGCGACGGCGGCAACGGCGGGGCCGGTGCTGACGGTGGGGCCGGCGGTGATGGCGGCACCAGTGGGCTGTTCTTCGGCAACGGCGGCAACGGCGGCGCCGGCGGCGCCGGTGTGGCCGGTCTTAACGGCTTGACCGGTGGTGACGGTTCGGTCGGCGGTAACGGCGGGGCCGGCGGTGACGGCGGCGGCATGGGCACGTTCGACTTCTTGGGCCAGCACGTCACGCTGAACCTGTTCGGCGATGGCGGCGCCGGCGGTGCCGGTGGTGTCGGTGGCGCCGGCGGCGCCGGTGGTATCGGCGCTACCGGGGCGACGGGTGTGGCCGGGGTGCATGACGGTCTGGGCGACAACGGCGGCAATGGCGGTAACGGCGCCGACGGCGGCAACGGCGGCGCCGGTGGTGACGGCGCGGCCGGCGGCCTGCTGGGCCACGCCGGCGCTAACGGTGACGGCGGTGACGGCGGGGCCGGTGGGGACTCCGGCGCCGGAGTC
>NZ_VYIK01000152.1 GCF_008709575.1 Mycobacterium sp. | reverse complement strand
CCTAATGAGAACTAGCGGGTCAGTCATCGGGCAGACTCGCTACCGGTAGCGGCCGGTGGGTGAGCACTCTAGGTGCCTGGACTCCAAGTCCTGATGTGAGATCGTTGCCCCCGCCGGTTGGCTCGGGAGAAGGGATCGCTGATGGGATGTCGTGCCCGCCCCGTGGGGCGTGAGCACTCGTTCATTAGGTTGCTGACAGTTCTCCCGCGCGTTACCGAATCATCGGTTGTTGTTGATCGACAGGAGGATTGGTTTTGCTCTACGTGGGAGATGATTGGGCCGAGGATCATCACGACATCGAATTGATGGACGCCGCCGGGCGCAAGCTGGCCAAAGCACGGTTACCCGAAGGTGTGGCCGGGATCGCCCGGCTGCACGCGATGATCGCCGAGCAACTCGGCGAGCACGCCGATGAAGCCGACGTGCTGGTTGGCATCGAGACCGAGCGCGGCCCGTGGGTTGCTGCGTTGCTGGCCGCTGGTTACACCGTGTACGTGGTCAACCCGCTGCAGGCGGCCCGCTACCGGGAACGCCACAGTGTCTCTGGGGCGAAAAGCGATCCAGCTGACGCACATACCTTGGCTGACATGGTGCGCACCGATGCCCATCAGCTGCGCCCGGTCGCGGCCGACACGCCTGAGGTTGAGGCGATCAAAGTGGTTGCTCGAGCCCATAAGACGATGATTTGGGAACGCACCCGTCATGTGCTGCGTTTGCGGCACGGTTTGCGAGAGTATTTCCCAGCCGCGTTGGAGGCCTTCGACGACCTCGACGCTGGGGACACCCTTGAGCTGTTGAGCAAGGCGCCAGAACCAGCGGCGGCGGCCACGCTGACCAGCGGTCAAATCCGGGCTGCGCTTAAACGCGCCCGCCGCCGCGACATCGACACCAAAACCAGACGTATCCAGGATGCTTTGCGCAGCGAACAACTCGGCCGCCACAAGGTGATCACAGCCGCCTACGCTGCCACGACCCGCTCGATCGTAGCGGTGCTGGTCACTCTCAACGAGCAGATCAAGGTCCTGCAAGAGCAAGTGGCCGAGCATTTTGGCCAGCACCCGGACGCTGAGATCATCATGTCCCAGCCCGGCATGGGACCGTTGCTCGGTGCCCGGGTGCTCGCCGAATTCGGTGACGCCCCAAAGCGTTACGTTGATGCTAAGGCCCGCAAGAACTATGCCGGCACTAGCCCGATCACCCGCGCCTCGGGGAAGAAGAAGGTCGTGTTGGCCCGGTTCGTGCACAATGACCGGCTCATCGACGCCCTCATCCTCCAGGCCCAATCCGCACTACGTGTCTCACCCGGGGCACGCGCCTACTACGACAAACAACGCGACCGCGGCCTGAGCTACAACGCTGCACTACGCCAGCTCGCCAACCGTCTCGTCGGCATCCTGCATGGCTGCCT
>NZ_VYIK01000151.1 GCF_008709575.1 Mycobacterium sp. | reverse complement strand
CGGCAGTCGCTGCAGCCGCACTACGCCAAGACCCTCGACCACTGGGCGGCGGCGCTGGAGTCCAACAAGGACAAAGCCGTCGAAATCCAGTCCGAGGAGGTCTACCAGCGCTACCTGCACTACCTCACCGGCTGCGCCAAAGGATTCCGCGCCGGCTACATCGACGTCAACCAATTCACGTTGGCGAAGTAGATAACGGTGGGCAAAAAGCCCGGGTGGAGCCGCAGCGGCAGTTCGGGGCGGGTATTGTCTTTCACCAATCGCCCACGGTGCGGACAGCAGGAAGGACGGCAACAGACAAATGCCCGACACGCCGAGTACCCCGCTGCCGACGCGGACCCGCCCCGCCGATATCCAGGCCCACTACGACCTGTCCGACGACTTCTTCGGCCTGTTTCAAGATGCGACCCGGACCTACAGCTGCGCCTATTTCGAGCGTGACGACATGACGCTCGAGGAAGCCCAGATCGCCAAGGTCGACCTGAACCTGGACCGGCTGGACCTGCGGCCGGGCATGACGCTGCTGGACATCGGCTGCGGATGGGGCACCACGATGCGCCGCGCCATCGAGCGCTACGACGTCAATGTCATCGGCCTGACCCTGTCGCGAAATCAGCAGGCCGCCGCCCAGAAGCTGCTGGACAGCCTCGAGACCGACCGCTCGTATCGGGTGTTGTTGCGGGGTTGGGAAGACTTCAGCGAACCGGTCGATCGGATCGTGTCCATCGAGGCGTTCGAACACTTCGGCCACGAAAACTACCCACACTTCTTCAAGAACTGTTTCGCGATCATGCCCGACGACGGGCGGATGACCGTGCAGAGCAGCGTCAGCTATCACCCTTACGATCTGCACGCCCGCGGCAAGAAGATCACCTTCGAAACCGCGCGGTTCATCAAGTTCATCATCACCGAGATCTTCCCGGGGGGCCGGCTACCCAGCACTCAGATGATGGTCGAGCAGGGACGAAATGCCGGGTTCGTGGTTCCCGAACCGCTGTCGCTGCAGCCGCACTATGTCAAGACGCTGCAGATCTGGGGCGACGCGCTGGAAGCCAACCACGACAAAGCCGTCGAGATCACCTCCGAGGAGGTCTATCAGCGCTACATGCGCTACCTGCGCGGCTGCCAGCGCTACTTCGCCGACGAGGCGCTCGACTGCAGCCTGGTCACCTATCTCAAGCCCGGCGCGGTCGCGTAGCACAGCGGCCGGCCCGGCGGTTACTCCGCGGTGAAGTTGCGGGTGATCGACGGGTCGACCGGAATGCCGGGGCCGGTGGTGGTGGAGACCGTGACCTTCTTGAGGTAGCGGCCCTTGGACGCCGACGGCTTGAGCCGCAGCACCTCGTCGATCGCCGCGCCGTAGTTCTCGGCCAGGCTCTTCTCGTCGAACGACGCCTTGCCGATGACGAA
>NZ_VYIK01000150.1 GCF_008709575.1 Mycobacterium sp. | reverse complement strand
CGACAGCCCTAATCCGCATTTACGTGTTACGATATTCCTGTGGAGATTGGCCCCACCGCGCTCAAGCGAAAGTGGACGCGCGACGACATCCTTCACGCATTGGAACACCGGCACATCGACTATGACATCGAGGATGACGATCCGCCGCGCACCTGGGTTTTCGGCTTCGCCTGCGACCTGACGCTGCTGGAGTTGCTCATCCTTCATGACACCCCCGGCGGGCGCGTCATCCACTGCATGAAGGCCCGTCCGAAAGAACTGGAGAAAGCCCTCCGAGCACGAGGCAGGTGATGATATGACCCACACACAGAAGCAGACCCACCCACCGCTGGACAACGCAGGAGTGGACCGGCTCGTCACCGAGGCCGAAGCAGGCATCCCTGAGGAGAAGCTGCGCCGCCGGGGCCGACCGTCGATAGGCGACGAAGCCGCGAGCACCTACTCGGTGCGCCTGCCCGACGATCTGGTGACGTTGGTGGACACCCGAGCAGAACTCGAAGGCGCGAGCCGGGGCGAGATAATCCGGCGCGCGCTCGTGGAGTACCTGACCACTTGATCGGCGGCTACGCCGTCAACGCGTAGTTGATTTCCGAACGGGCGTCCGCCTGAAACCCGAACGTGTGGACTGGCCGATCTGCCGCTATCAATGGGGGTAGTTTCCCGACTTGCAACAAATCTGGTGCTGGTCTGCCCCTATCACCACCGGCTGCACCACCAGGGCCACATCATCATCGCTGGAACCGGCACCGACCTGAGCGTCACCGACCACACCGGGCGCTCGCTACCCCCGGGATCACTCGCGCGCCCACCCCGCCTTGTCCCGCCCGCGGTGCCACCCTGCCCCGGGCCCACCGGCGAACGCGCCAACTGGTGGTGGTACGACCCCTTCCAACCCCAACCACCACCAACACCCAACTAGATTGGCTACGGCCGAGCCCAAACAGGTTGAGGCATAGCCAAATTCGCCACACGGTCAGTCACCGGTGTGTCAGCGTCCTGAATCGCCGTCGACGTCGTCGGGCGCTTGGTCGGGGGCGAGTATGCGTCGGGTCGCTATCGGCTTGCCCTGCAACTGCTTTATCACCTCCGGCGCGTTCGGGGGGACGGTGATGCGTCCCTGCACCGGGGCGCCGTTCTTGACCGGCGGGGGGACCACGCGCTTGGTGTCGGGCTTAGCCTCGCCGCTCGTCGCGCTGCCCGCCATCGCTCCGGGGGGCATAATCGGCATGCCGGCCAGGCCGCCCCTCGGTGCGCCCGCCGGTTCCGGAGTAGTCGCCGGCAGTGGCGGCGTACTCGGAGACGACGCGGGAACGGTACCGGCGGAAGGAATCGGCGGCGGCCCGAGCATCGAAGCGGGCATGGTGCCTGCTAAGCCGGCGCCGGCACCGCCGGCGGCACCGGCCAATTCGCCGGCACCACCCAGTCCTTCACCCAGCAGCTCGCCCGGTACCT
>NZ_VYIK01000014.1 GCF_008709575.1 Mycobacterium sp. | reverse complement strand
ACCATCAATGCACCCACCCTTATGCAGGAACTGGACGACGCGGGCATATCGTGGGCCAGTTACGCGCAGGGCATCGCCCCCGGTACCGTCATAACGCCGCAAGACACCGCCACCGCAACACCCTTCGGCATATTCGACTACGTCTACGACAACACCCCCGCCTACCTGCAGGAACACATTCTCCCGCAGGCGGATTTGTCCAGCGCTCTGCAGAACCCGAGCACTTTTCCGGACTTCGCATGGGTCAAACCCGACGGCGCCGGCCCTAGCCCTTCGCTGAGCGATGAAATCAACCCCATTCTCGAGTCCATTGGGATCCGCCCCAGCAGTGAACTCGACACCATTCTCCAGTTTATCGGGGGCGACATCCTGAACCTGCCGTACAACCTGAAGAATGAGGACTATTACCTCCAGCAGACGATATCCACCATTGAGAACTCGCCGACGTGGACCGACCCGAACGAGAAGGACGCGATCTTCATCACGTGGGACGAGGACAACAACGAAGCGTCACTGGGCATCGGCAACGAAGGCAACAACGTACCGATGATCGTCATCCCGAACGAGGGCGCCGTGACGGATGGGGGGATGCAGGCCGGCCCCTTCACCACCGACGCCTACTACAACCAGTACAGCCTGATGGCCACCATCGAAGACGCCTTGCGCACCGAACCTGGGACTCTGGACCCGCTCACGGCCAACGACATGTACGCCACACCCATGAACACGTTCTGGAAGTAATGGCTTCTGCGACGGGATTTGACGCGAGCCTGGCGTGCCCGGTAGCGAGTGCTCTCTTGCGTCATGGTGGGTGACGTGCTGCGGGTGGCCGACGAGGTCGCCGACGCGCTGAACTCCGGCGGCCCGGTGGTGGCCCTGGAAACCACCCTGGTCTGCCACGGCTTTTCGCAGGGGCGTGGGCTGATCGCCGCGCAGCGGGCCGAGCAGCGGGTTCGGGAGGCCGGTGCGGTGCCGTGCACAGTCGGCGTCGTCGACGGTGTGGTCTGCGCCGGGCTGAGCGCGGCGGAGCTCAGCCGCTTCGCCGAGGCGGGGGCGACGGCCCGCAAGGTGGGTGCCCGCGACATCGCGGCCTGCGTCGCACAGCGCGCACTGGGTGCGACCACCGTCGGCGGAACCCTGGCCGTCTGCCGTCGTGTGGGCGTCCGGTTTCTGGGCACCGGCGGGATCGGTGGCGTGCACCGCGGCTTCGCCGAAAGCCTGGACATCTCCTCAGATCTGGTGGCGCTGGCCCACACGCCGGCCATGGTGGTGTCGTCAGGCGCCAAGGCCATCCTCGATGTTGCCGCCACCGCCGAGCTGCTGGAGACGCTCAGCGTGCCGGTGCTGGGCTGGCGGACCGACACACTTCCGGTGTTCTATCGCGGCGGAGGCGGCCCGCCGGTCGCCGCGCGGGTCGAGGCGGCCGGCGAGGCCGCCCGGATCGCGGCGATGCACTGGCAACTCGCCGGTTCATCCGGGCTGCTGCTGGGGCGAGCGCCCGACCCCGAGCTCGACATCGACCCGGTGCTGGCCGAGGCGGTCGATCGGGTGCGGCAAGCCGGAGTGACCGGCCAGGCGGTGACACCGGCGGTGCTGGCTGTGGTCGAGGAATTGACCGGTGGCCGAAGCGTCGCGGTCAACCAGCAGCTCATCGCCGACAACGCCGCGCTGGCCGCCGAGGTTGCCGTCGCGTACGCGGCCGAAAGCTAGCGTTGGCAGGTCGAACACCAGAAAGCGACCCGGTCACCGGTGTCGTCGTAGGCGATGAGCGTGTCGCAGCGACGGCACGGCTGACGGCGCCGCCCGTACACCCACAGTCGACGGCCCGCGCGGGTGTCACCGGTCGTGCAGCGGTTCCAGCGGGATCGGTTGGCCCACAACATTTCCCGGGCAAGATTGACGAAGTGCGGCGGGTCGGCGATCGCACCGACCGGCGCGGTGGGCAGATGCCCGGTCACGAAACACAGTTCGTTGCAGTAGACATTGCCGATCCCGGCCAGCACCCGCTGGTCGAGTAGCGCCTCGGCCAGCGGTCGCTGCGGATCGGCCACCAGATTGGCCGCTGCCGATTGCGGATCCCAATCCTCGCCGAGCAAATCCGGCCCCAGATGGGAGACGACCTCGGTGTCGCGGTCACGGTCGAGCACCTCCAGCAGGCCCAGGTCGACGCCGATCGCTCGAATCGGACCGGCCTGCAGGATGATCCGCGCCCGGTGATCGGGTGAGCGGGTGCCCAGCCGCCAGCTGCCGTCCATCTTCAGATGCGAATGAATGCTGGCCGCGCCCGCCCGGATGAACAAATGCTTGCCCCGGCTGATCACCTCGTCGACCAGCTGCCCGGTCAGGTCGACCGCGGCGAACCGCGGCACCCGGATGTCGCACCGGGTCAGCGTGCGCCCGGCCAGCGCCCGCCGCAGCATCGCGGCGGTGCGCCAGACGGTGTCACCTTCGGGCATGGGTCTGGCGCAGCCGTAACCCGCGCGGGGTCCGGGCGAACCCCGCGTCGACGAGCGCGGCCAGCACAGCGGAGTCCCGCAACTCCAGCACCGCCACGCCGTCGACACGTTCGACCAGTAATGAGCCCATCCGCCCGCCCGCCACCAGGTCGGCAACGGCGGCGGCGGCCGCATAGTGCGCATCGGGGTCCTCAGTGAACGTCAACAGCGAACGACCGCCGCGTTCGGCAAACCAGGCCAACGCCCCATCGACCAGCACCACCAGCGCGCCCGCTTTCCGGCCGGGCCGATGGGCCCCCTCGTCAACCGGCGGCCAGGGCAGCGCCGCACCGTAGGGGTTCGCCGGGTCGGCGGCGGCCAACACCACGGCGCGGTAGTCCGGGCGCTCCGGGTCGACACCGTCGAGGTAACTGCGCAGCCGGTCCACCGTCGACGCGGCAGCGAACTGGGCGCCGCCCAGCGACTCGACGAAGTAGCCGCGCTGGCAGCGCCCGGCCTCCTCGAAGGCGGTCAACACCTTATAGAGCGCGGCGAACCCGCCCGGGACCGCCTCGGCGGTGATCGCGCCCCTGGTCAGTACACCGTGTCGGTTCAGCAGCAGCTCGGCCTGATGGTGGGCGCGCACGGTGGAATCCGGCTCCGGCGCCGGCAGCGACGACCACCGACCGGCCACCGTCGGGTCGACGGCGCGGGTCTGGGCATGCGCGAGGCGGTAGCGGCTCAGCCGGGGCGGGCGCCGGGGGTGCCGATGGGTGGGGCTGCAACGCCGGCCACCACCCAGCACCGTTCGCACCGGGGCGAACGTGTCGCCGGTGATCCAGCCGGCCCAGACCAGCTCCCACAGCGCGGTCTTGAGTTCGCTCTCGGTGATCCCCGGTCGGGTGAGCTGGCGGAAGAAGAACCCGCCGCCGGCGGCCAGGGTGTCCAGGATCGCGCGGTGGGCGTCGGTGAACTCGATGTCGGCAGCGTGGGCGAGCGTCAGCGGCGCCGACTCGGCGACGTGGAACGCGATCCAGCCGTCCGACCGCGAAATCGCCCCGGCGCCCGACCAGATGACCTCGCCCGAGGCCAGCAGCTCGTCGAGCATCGCGGGCGAATAGTCGCGTACCCGCTGCGCCAGCACCAGATGCTCGATCGCCGAGGCGGGCATCGCGACGCCGGCGAGCTGGTCGATGACGGTGGCCAGCCCGTCGACTCCGGTAGTGGCGGCCGAACCGACCTGATGCCAGGCGGGCAGGAAGCGCGCGTAGGCGGCGGTGCTGACCGGCTCGACCGCGGCGCGCAGGGCCGCCAGCGAGCGGCGGCGCACAATCCGCAGCACCTCGGTGTCGCACCACTGCTCGCCAGCGCTGTCGGCGGTGAACTCGCCGCGGACCAGCCGGCCGTCGGCCGCCAGCCGGCTCAGCACGTCGGCAGTCACCCGAAGCCCCAGCCCGAACCGGGCCGCGGCCTCGGCGGTGGAGAACGGGCCGTGGGTGCGCGCATAGCGGCCCAGCAGTTCCCCCAACGGGTCGGCCACCGCGTCGGTGAACTGGGACGGCACGCCGAGCGGCACCGCCACCCCGACACCGTCGCGCAGCCGGCCGATGTCCTCGATCGCCACCCACCAGTGCCGCCCGGCGAACGACACCGTCAGCGCGCGTTTGGCGGCACGCAGTCCCTCCAGCCAGCCACCGACGTCGGCGCCGCCGGCCCGGGCGGCCACCTCGTCGGCGGTCAACGGGCCCAGCAGCCGCAACAAGTCGGCCACCGCCTCGGCGTCGCGGGCCACCCGGTCCTCCGACAGGTGCTGCAGTTGCCGGTCGGTGGCCGCGATCACGTCGGGGTCGAGCAGCTCGCGCAGCTCTACTCGGCCCAGCAGCTCGGCCAGCAGGGTGGCGTCGATCGACAGGGCGGCTGCGCGGCGTTCGGCCAAGGGGATGTCGCCTTGGTACATGAACGCGCCGACATAGCCGAACAGCAGCGACACCGCGAACGGCGAGGGGGTCGCCGTCTGCACCTCGGCCACCCGCACCCGGCCGGCGGCGATGTCGGTCATCAGCGCGGCCAGCATCGGCACGTCATAGACGTCTTGCAGGCATTCGCGGACCGTCTCCAGCACGATGGGGAAGTCCGGGTATTTGCGGGCCACGTCGAGCAGCTGCGCGGCGCGCTGGCGTTGGTGCCACAGCGGTGTGCGCCGGCCCGGATCGCGCCGCGGCAACAGCAGGGCGCGGGCCGCGCACTCCCGAAACCGGGCGGCGAACAACGCCGAACCTCCCACCGCGGCGGTGACGATCGGGTCGATTTCGTCGGGGTCGAACACGAACAGCTCGGCGCCCGGCGGGTCGGTGGCGTCGGTGTCGGGCAGCCGCACCACGATGCCGTCGTCGAAGGCGCTCGGCTTTTCCTCGATGCCGTAGCGCTCGGCCAGCCGCCGGCCGACCGCCAGCGCCAGCGGAGCGTTCACGCGCAGGCCGTAGGGCGAATGCAGAATCACCCGCCAGTCGCCGAGCTCGTCGCGGAACCGCTCGACCAGCAAGCTGGTGTCGGTGGGGACGACCGCGGTCGCCGCCCGCTGGTCCTGCAGCAGCCGCCAGAGGTTGTCGGTCGCGTAGTCGTTGAACCCCAGCCCGGCGCAACGCTTGTCGAATGCGGCGCGGTCCAGCCCGGCCAGTTCGCCGGTGAATGCGCCCAGGGCGCGGCCCAGCTCGGCGGGACGCCCGGCGTCGTCTCCGTGCCAGAACGGCAGCCGAGCCGGCTGTCCCGGCGCGGGGATCACCAGCACCCGGTCATGGGTGATCTCGGTGATGCGCCAGCTGGTCGCGCCCAGCGCGATGACATCGCCGGGACGGGATTCGTAGACCATCTCCTCGTCGAGTTCGCCTACCCGGGTAGGCTTTTCGGTGGCCAGCCAGACGGTGAACAGCCCGCGGTCGGGGATCGCGCCGCCGGAGGTGACCGCCAGCCGCTGGGCGCCCGCACGCGCCGTCAGCGTTCCGCTGTCGCGGTCATAGGTCAGGCGCGGCCGCAGTTCGGCGAACTCGGTGGAGGGGTACTTGCCGCTCAACAGATCCAACGTGGCCTCGAAGGCGCTGCGGGGCAGCGTGGTGAACGGCGCGCTGCGCCGCACCGTGTCGAACCACCGGTCGGCGTTCAGCGGCCCGGCCGCGGCCGCCGCGACGGTGTGCTGGGCCAGGATATCCAGCGGGTTGGCGGGCACCCGCATCGTCTCGATCTGCCCGGCGAGCATGCGCTGGACGCTCACCGCACACCCGATCAGATCGGTGCGGTGCTTGGGCAGCAGCACACCCCGCGAGATCTCGCCGACCTGGTGCCCGGCCCGGCCGATGCGCTGCAGACCGCTGGCCACCGACGGCGGGGCCGCCACCTGGATGACCAGGTCGACAGCGCCCATGTCGATGCCCAGCTCCAGGCTCGACGTCGCTACCACCGCCTTGAGCCGTCCGCTCTTCAGGTCGTCTTCGACCGCGGCGCGCTCCTGTTTGCTCACCGAACCGTGGTGGGCGCGCGCCAGCGGCGCGGTGCCGCCGTCCGCCGCCCGATCGGTGTGGATTTCGTTGAGCCGCACAGTCAGTCGTTCGGCCAGTCGCCGCGAGTTGACGAAGACGATCGTCGAATGGTGCACGTCGATCAGCTCGACCAGCCGGGCCTCGACGTCGGGCCAGATGCTGTGGTCGGCCAGGTCAGCCAGGTCGGGAACCGGTACCTGGACGCTGAGCTGGAACGTCTTCGCGGCCGGGGGCGCTACGACCGTCGTCGGGGCGGACCCCGCCACGAACCGCGCGATCTCCTCGGGTGGGCGCACGGTGGCCGACAGCCCGATCCGCTGCGCGGGTCGCGTCAACAGCTCGTCGAGCCGTTCCAGCGACAGCGCCAGGTGGGCACCGCGTTTGGTGCCGGCGAGGGCGTGGACCTCATCGAGGATGACCGTCTGCACACCGGCCAGGCTCTGCCGGGCCGCCGAGGTCAGCATCAGAAACAGCGACTCCGGCGTGGTGATCAGCACCTCCGGTGGTGTGGTGCTGAGCCGACGGCGCTGCCGCGGCGGCGTGTCCCCGGTGCGCACTCCCACGCTGATCTGCGGGGCGGGCAGCCCCCGTTGTTCGGCGACTCGGGCGATGCCGGTCAGCGGGGTGCGCAGGTTGCGCTCGATGTCGACGGCCAGTGCCTTGAGCGGTGAGACGTAGAGCACCCGGGTGCCGCGCGTCCGGTGGGGCAGACCGGCCAGGCTGTCGATGGCCCAGAGAAAAGCCGCCAGCGTCTTGCCGGAGCCGGTCGGCGCGACGACCAGGGTGTGGTCGCCGGCAGCGATGGCCGCCCAGGCTGCGGCCTGCGCGGGGGTCGGCGCGGCGAAGGTCGCGGTGAACCACTCGCGGGTGATCGCGCTGAACCGGGCCAGCGGATCATCGGGCGAATTTGTGTTCACCTGCCCATAGTGCCCCAACCTCGGACGACATCCCCGGGCGTAACGAACCCCGCCGACCGAGCGATAGAGTCATCATCAGCCCTGGGAAAGAAGTCATGGACAAACCACTTCGGCGCTTCGGCGGTGACCATCTGGGGCGAATGGATAGCGACGTGCATTCTGCTATCCGATTTGCCGTGTTGGTTGCCGCGGCCGCCGTGGCGTTCCTTGCCGTGGCAGCGTCGTGGGTCAGCAGCTGCCACGGCCCGATGGCAGTCGACACCGTGGCCTGCGGTGTGGGGGAACGCACCCTGTTGGCGTTCGGCGCCCCGGTGATTCTGTTGGGCGGGGGATGCTGGGCCTTTCTGAAGACGTACCGTGCTTGGCGTGTGCAGGGCAGCTGGTGGGCCTGGCAAGGAGCCGGCTGGTTCCTGTTGACCTTGATGTTGGTGACTTTGACGATGAGCATGCCGCCGATCGCCGGCCCGGTGCTGCCCGGCTGACCGGGCTGCGGTTCAGTGAACGGGACGGCTCTCCAGCGTGTCGGGATGCGTCGCGCGCCACTGGTCATCGATGCGAAGCACGCGGCGGCGCTCGACGACGAGCCACAGTGTTCCGGCGACAGTCCCGAGCACCGCAATGAGCGCCGTCGCGGGGAGCCACTCGTCGTGCTGATAGGCGATCACCGCCGAAGCGCTGATCACACCGAAGAATGCGACGGCCAGCAGAATGAACCCCGGCCAGAAGAGGTTGTCTTTCATCGTGATCCCGGCGTGCGGTTGCGTGGTGCGGAAATGATCGCTCGGATCTTGATGCCTGTCTCCCACAATCACTCCTTCTGGAACACTCGCGGGAACACCGTGCGCAGCTGCGGCTCCGTCACGGCGAGCCGATCGAATCACCGACGAGCATCTCGGGCAACACCGCGCCGATTGTCGTCACGAGCCACACCACGACCGTTGCCGCCACCCAGGACGGCATGCCGCTGATGCGCAACCCGTGAGTTAACGCGCAGGCCAGGCTCAACGCGGCAGCGGTCAGTACCAGGCCGGTGCCGCCGAAGACCAGCGAGGCGTATCCGTGGGGCAACTTCAAGATCGCCACCGACAGCAGTGCCTGCGCGACCGAGAACACCGCGACGGCGACCAGGAAACCCGCCGCGGACATCGACACGCGGGGGACAACCGAAGCCGCCACCAGCAATCCGAGCGCCCACGATCCCATCAGTAGGACAGCTCGCACAAGAACCTGCCTTGCAGCAGTCCTCATGTGGTCAAGCGTAGGCCTTCTGACCACGGTGTGGTACTTGGTCTTCGCGACAGACGGGCCCAGCTGAGCATCGCGGCTACACGCGCTGCCACTGCATCGGCGCGATCGCGGTCGAGCGCCTCGACGTCGCCGACGCGTCGAGCGTCACGCTAGCGTCACGATGGGCGGCGAGCGTCACGCCAGCGTCACGCTCGCCAGTCGAAGTCCGCTCCACGGTGATCGGGCGTCGCAACCAGGGCTATTCGGCCCGGCGTCGGGACGGTGCGACACACACGCGGCCCGAGGATCGCATCGTGAGAGCCTCCCTCAGGCGAGCGGCAACCGCCACCGGCCTGGAACGCGAGCAACCACATCTGGCCCGCCTAACCGGAATGAATACGGTGACCCGGGCGGGCAACCACTCTGACCGGGTCTGGGCGGGAGTAATGTCAGTCTGCCGGGAGGCCTGATGACCGCTACCGAACTGTCGGAAAACACCCCTCGGCGCAGCGCGCGCGCCGTCGAGTTGCGGGTTGCCGCACGCCTGGAGAACCTGGCGATCCTGCGCACTTTGGTCGGCGCGGTCGGCACGTTCGAAGATCTCGATTTCGACGCGGTGGCAGACCTGCGATTGGCGGTCGACGAGGTGTGTACCCGGCTGATCCGCTCGGCCGCCCCCGGCGCGACGCTGGCGGTGGTGGTCGACCCGCGTGAGCGGGAGGTGGTCGTCGAGGCGTCCGCGGTCTGCCACACCACCGATGTCGTCACGCCCGGCAGTTTCAGTTGGCATGTGCTGACCTCGCTGGCCGACGATGTCCAGACCTTCCAGGGCGGTCGCGACCCCGGCACCGACGGCGGGATATTCCGCATTACGTTGACGACGCGACGGCCGGGCGCCCCCAGGTGACCGAGGGAACCGTCGGCGGGTCACCCTCGCGGCCCCCCTCGCAGACCAACGAATACTCCGACGTCCCGGAGATGTTCCGCGAGCTGGCGGGGTTGCCGGCGGACTCGCCGGAATTTCAGCGCCAGCGGGAAAAAATTGTCGAGCGGTGCCTGCCGCTCGCCGATCACATCGCCCGCCGGTTCGAGGGGCGCGGCGAACCCCGCGAGGACCTGGTCCAGGTCGCGCGGGTCGGACTGGTCAACGCGGTCGCCCGGTTCGACGTCGAGGCGGGCTCGGATTTCGTCTCGTTCGCGGTGCCCACCATTATGGGCGAAGTCCGGCGTTATTTCCGCGACAACAGCTGGTCGGTCAAGGTGC
Source organism: Mycobacterium sp. (assembly GCF_008709575.1). Lineage (GTDB taxonomy): Bacteria > Actinomycetota > Actinomycetes > Mycobacteriales > Mycobacteriaceae > Mycobacterium. The sequence goes on along the minus strand of NZ_VYIK01000014.1, from coordinate 52,448 downwards.
CTCGGCGCCTCAAGGAACTGCATCTGCGGCTCGGCGCGGCCACGGCCGAGCTGTCACAGCGGTTGGGTCGGGCGCCGACGGCTTCCGAACTGGCCCGTGAGCTCGATATGGACCGGGCCGAAGTCGTCGAGGGGCTGGTCGCCGGCAGCTCCTACAACACGCTGTCGATTGACAGCCCCGGCGGCAGCGCTGACGACGACGCGCGGGCCATCGCCGACACGCTCGGTGACGTGGATGCCGGCCTGGAGCGGATCGAGAACCGCGAAGCGCTGCGCCCGCTGCTGGACGCACTGCCCGCCCGCGAGCGAACGGTGCTGGTGCTGAGGTTTTTCGAGTCGATGACGCAGACGCAGATCGCCGAGCGGGTCGGGATCTCGCAGATGCACGTGTCGCGTCTGCTCGCCAAATCGCTGACGCGGCTGCGAGATCAGCTCGACTCGTGACCCCGGGGCGCGGAAATCGTTAATTGATCTCGGCGAGGACCGTACCCTGCGTGATCGCCGCACCGGCCTCGACCGCAAGCCTGGTGATGGTGCCGTCCTTGTGCGCGGTGACCGGGTTCTCCATCTTCATCGCCTCCAGGACCACCACCAAATCTCCGGCGGCGACCTCCTGGCCTTCTTCGACGGCGACCTTGACCACGGTTCCCTGCATCGGCGCGGTCACCGCGTCACCCGACGCGGCCACACCGGCGAGCGCACCGCGCTTGCGGGGCTTGGGTTTTCTGCGAATCGCGCCCGCCGGCTCACCGCCGCCGTTGGACAGGGCCAGGTCCGCGGGCAGCGACACCTCGAGGCGGCGGCCACCGACCTCGACGACCACATTCTGCCGCGGCCGGGCCTCGCCCTCGTCGAACGGCGCACCGCCGGTGAACGGCTCTATGGTGTTGTTCCATTCGGTCTCGATCCATCGGGTGTGCACTGCGAAGCCCGAAGAGCCATCGCCATCGCCGATGAACGCCGGGTCGCGCACCACCGCCCGGTGGAAGGGGATGACCGTGGCCAGCCCCTCGACGTGGAACTCGTCGAGCGCACGACGGGCCCGCGCCAGCGCCTCCTGCCGGCTGGCGCCGTACACGATCAGTTTGGCCAGCATCGAGTCGAACTGACCGCCGATCACCGAGCCGGTCTCGACACCGGAATCCAGCCGCACGCCGGGTCCGGCCGGCGGGTCGAATCGGGTGACCGGCCCGGGCGCCGGCAGGAATCCGCGCCCGGCATCTTCGCCATTGATCCGAAACTCGAAGGCATGCCCACGCGGGGTCGGGTCCTCGGTGATGTCCAGCTGCTCGCCGTTGGCGATCTTGAACTGCTGCAACACCAGGTCGATGCCGGCGGTCTCCTCGGTGACCGGGTGCTCGACCTGCAGCCGGGTGTTGACTTCGAGGAACGAGATCAAGCCGTCCTGACCGACCAGGAACTCCACCGTGCCGGCGCCGTAGTAGTGCGCTTCCCGGCAGATGCGCTTGGCCGCCTCGTGGATCTCCCGGCGCTGCGCGTCGGTCAAAAACGGCGCCGGCGCCTCCTCGACCAGCTTTTGGTAGCGGCGCTGCAGCGAGCAGTCCCGGGTACCGGCGACCACGACGTTACCGTGTTGGTCGGCGATCACCTGCGCCTCGACATGGCGGGGCTTGTCCAGGTAGCGCTCGACATAGCACTCGCCCCGGCCGAATGCGGCCGTCGCCTCGCGCACCGCCGATTCGTAGAGCTCGGGGATCTCTTCGACGGTGCGAGCGACCTTCATGCCTTTGCCGCCGCCGCCGAACGCGGCCTTGATCGCGATCGGCACGCCGTACCGGTTGGCAAAGGCCACCACCTCGTCGGCATCCTTCACCGGGTCGGGAGTGCCGGGGACCAGCGGCGCCTGCGCGCGGGCGGCGATATGCCGGGCGGTGACTTTGTCCCCGAGGTCGCGGATGGACTGCGGGCTGGGACCGATCCAGATCAGTCCGGCGTCGATGACCGCCTGCGCGAAGTCGGCGTTCTCGCTCAGAAAACCGTAGCCGGGATGGATCGCGTTGGCGCCGGACTTCCGGGCGGCCTCCAGGATCTTGGAAAAGTCCAGGTAAGACTCGGCCGAGGTTTGACCACCCAGCGCGAAGGCCTCGTCGGCCAGCCGCACGTGCGGCGCGTCGGCGTCGGGCTCGGCGTATACGGCCACACTGGGCAGGCCGGCATCTCTGGCGGCCCGGATGACCCGGACCGCGATCTCACCGCGATTGGCGATGAGGACCTTCGCGATCCTCGCGCTGGCGTGACTGGGCACTGCGCCTCCTGTGGCTCCCGGACGGGTGCGCGTCCATAAGAGATTTTCTTACAAGTTTTCCAGGGGAAGTTTAAGCATCGCGGCGTGGCGCCGGGCCAGCCGGTGCCCCCTTGGATTCGCGCAGCCGCCGCTTGATCCTGGCCAGCATCGCCGACATGCCGCGCAGCCGCAGCGGACTGATCAGCGTCGCCAGACCCAGCTCGGTGTAGAAGTCTTCCGGCACCGCCAGGATGTCGGCGGCGGGCTGTTCGTCGAGCCCGGCGGCCAGGATCGAGGCGAAACCGCGGGTGGTCGGCGCGGTGGGAGGCGCGCTGAAATACAGCCGCACTCGGTCGGGATCGCCGGCGTCCACATGAAGGAACAGCGGGGACTGGCACTCGGGCACCGGCTCCATCGCCGCCTCGGCCAAATCGGCCGGCAGCGGCGGCAATTCCGCGGCGAATTCCAGCAGCAGCCGCAGCTTGTCCTGGCCCGAGACTTCGGCGAAGTCCGACACCACCTCGGCCAGCGGCGCAGGCAGGCTCATCGGGCCGACCCGGCCCCTTGGGCTTGTCCGGGGGCTTGTCCTGGTTCGGAGCCGGCGACGATCGGGACCCGCACGGTGTTGCCCCACTCGGTCCAGGAGCCGTCGTAGTTACGCACACCCGGAATGCCGAGCAGATGGGTCAGCACGAACCAGGTGTGGCTGGACCGCTCGCCGATGCGGCAGTAGACGACGGTTTTGTCATCCGGCTTGAGGAACCCGTAGAGCTGTTCGAGTTCGTCGCGGCTGCGAAACAGCCCTCGTTCGTCGACGGCCTTGCTCCACGGGATCGACACCGCGGTGGGGATGTGGCCGGCACGCAACACGCCCTCCTCCGGATAGTCGGGCATGTGGGTGCGCTTGCCGGTGTACTCGTCGGGCGACCGCACGTCGATCAGTGGCTGCGAGCCCAAAATGGCCAGCACGTCGTCCTTGAACGCGCGGATCGGCTCATCGTTGCGCGGCACCACCGGGTAGCCGGTGGAGGTCTTGGTCGGAACATCGAGGGTGGTCTCGCGGCCCTCGGCGAGCCACAGGTCACGACCGCCGTTGAGCAGCCGGACGTCGGGGTGGCCGAACAGCGTGAACACCCACAGCGCGTAAGCGGCCCACCAGTTGCTCTTGTCGCCGTAAATCACCACCGTGTCGTCGCGCGCGATGCCTTTGCGGTTCATCAGGTCGGCAAACTGCGCGCCGGAAATGTAGTCGCGCACCCGTGGATCGTTGAGGTCGGTATGCCAGTCGATCTTGACCGCGCCGGGGATGTGGCCGACGTCGTAGAGCAGCACGTCCTCATCGGATTCGACAATCGCCAAACCGGGCTTGCCCATGTTCGCGGCCAGCCAGTCGGCGGTGACCAGGCGTTCCGGGTGGGCGTAAGCGCTCAGAGTGGGGCTGGGATCGGGTGGTAGCGGCACACATTCAGCCTACCGTCACGGTGGAAATTGGTGCACCGGTGGTGCGCCGGCTGCAGGATCACACGTTCAGGGCGACCTCGTAGGCGACCGCGAAGCGGCGCGCATGCGGATTCGGCCGGAACAACACGCCGCCTTCCGCGCACCAGTCGACCACCCGCAGCAGACGCTTGTCCGGCGACAGCTGTCTGCGAACGACATCGGCCAGCGCGGCGCGAAGCCGTTCGGTGTCGTAGCGGTCGATGTCGCGTGGCACCCCGACATTCCACATGGTTTCTTCTACCGGCACCGCCCCAGTGTCGCGCCGCGCCGGCCCAAACGGGATCACCGCCCCGGGTGCGCCCTGCGTCAAAACGATTTCGGTTCGATAACGTTGCTGTCGCGATCAGCGGCCGCGCCACAGCGTGCTGATCGACAGTCCCGCGGATTGAAGCAGCCGACGCGTCACCGCCAGGCTGATCCCGATGACGCTCAGCGGATCGCCCTCCACCGCGTCGATGAACCAGCCCCCCAGGCCGTCCAGGGTGAAACCACCCGCGACTGAGAGCGATTCGCCGGTTTGCAGATAGGCGTCGAGGTCGGCCGGTAACGGAGTGCCGAAACGCACCGTGCTGACCGACTGCGCGGTATCGCGGTAGGCGACCTCGTTGCCGCACAGCCGAATAAGACAGTGCCCGGTGAGCAGTTGTGCGGCACGGCCCGCCATCGAAACCCACTGTTGTCGCGCCTCGGCGACGGAGTGCGGTTTGCCGCACAGTCTGTCGTCAAGGAAGAGCATCGAATCACAGCCGATGACCGCGCAATCGGCCGCGATCGCCGGCTCGAGAAGTTCGGCCGCCCGGTGGGCTTTGGCGGCCGCCAACGCGGTCGTCACGTCGGCGGGGTCGGCGCCGTCACCCAACTCCGTGATCACCGCGTCCTCGTCGATACCGGAGACGACGACCAGCGGGTCGACTCCGGCCTGACGCAGCACTTTGAGCCGGCCCGGGGAGCCCGACCCGAGCACCAGGCGGGTCATCGCCGCATGTGTGTCCGCTGCAGCAGTGTGATTTTCTGCCAGCTGAAGACCGGGTAGCGCAGCTTGTCGACCGGCAGCCCCCACCGGCTGCGCTCAGCCGGCCCGGCCTGTCGCGGGCCGCCGCCGAGGCTGCCCAGCACCGCGATCAACGCGGCCAGTTCCTCCTCGCTCGGGTTGCCCTTGACCACCTGGATATGGGGTTCGTGATGCGGGTGCGCCCCGTCGGTGGCAGGGTCCGGCTGCTCCATCACAGCGGAATGTTCCCGTGTTTCTTGGGTGGCATCGGGGCGATCTTGCGTTCCAGCAGCCGCAGCGCGGTCCCGATGTAGCCGCGGGTGTGCGACGGCGGGATGACCGCGTCGACGTAGCCGCGCTCGGCGGCGATGTACGGATTGACCAGCGTGTCCTCGTACTCCTGCTGCAGCTGCAGGCGCAGCGCGTCGACATCCTCACCCCGCTGCGCCGCCTCGGCCAGCTGCTGGCGGTAGACGAACCCGACGGCGCCGGAGGCTCCCATCACCGCGATCTGCGCCGTCGGCCAGGCGACGCAGACGTCGGCGCCCATGTCCTTGGAACCCATCACGCAGTAGGCGCCGCCGTAGGCCTTGCGGGTGATCACGGTGATCTTGGCGACGGTGGCTTCGCCGTAGGCGTAGAGCAGCTTGGCGCCGCGGCGGATGATGCCGTTGTATTCCTGGTCGGTGCCGGGCAGGAAGCCCGGCACGTCGACCAGCATCACGATGGGAATGTTGAAGCAGTCGCAGGTTCGCACGAAGCGGGCCGCCTTCTCCGAGGCGTTGATGTCCAGGCAGCCGGCGAAATGGGTTGGCTGGTTGGCGACGATCCCGACCGGCCGACCCTCGATGCGGCCGAACCCCACCACGATGTTCTGGCCGTAGCCAGCTTGCACCTCGAGAAACTCGTCGTCGTCGAGGATGCGGGTAATCACTTCGTGCATGTCGTAGGGCTGGTTCGGTGAGTCCGGGATCAGCGTGTCCAGCTCGAGGTCCTCGGCCGTCAGGTTGTCTTCGATGGCCCCCTCGGGCACCGGCACGCCGTAGCGCGGCGGGTCGGTGAAGTTGTTGGGCGGCAGGTAGCTCAGCAGCTCGCGCACCCAGTCGAACGCATCCTGCTCCCCGGAGGCCACATAGTGCAGGGTGCCCGAGCGGGCCATGTGGGTGTGGGCGCCGCCCAGTTCCTCCATCGTGACGTCCTCGCCGGTGACCGTCTTGATCACGTCCGGCCCGGTGATGAACATCTGGCTGGTCTGGTCGACCATGATGACGAAGTCGGTCAGTGCGGGGGAGTAGACGTGCCCGCCGGCGGCGGCACCCATGATCAGCGAGATCTGCGGAATGACGCCGGAGGCCAAGATGTTGTTGCGAAAGATCCGGCTGTAGAGTCCCAGCGAAACCACACCTTCTTGGATTCGCGCCCCGGCGCCGTCGTTGATGCCGATCAGCGGCCGGCCGGTCTTGAGCGCCAGCTCCTGCACCTTGACGATCTTCTCGCCGTACACCTCGCCGAGACTCCCGCCGAACACCGTGGCGTCCTGGCTGAAAATGCACACCTCACGACCGTCGATGGTGCCGTAGCCGGTGACCACGCCGTCGCCGATCGGCCGCTTCTCGGCCAGACCGAAGTTGGTGCTGCGATGGCGGGCCAGCGCGTCGAGCTCGACGAACGATCCCTCGTCGAGCAGCGCGTAGATGCGTTCGCGGGCCGTCAGTTTGCCCTTGGCGTGGACCTTCTCGACAGCGGCCGCACCGACCGGGTGCAGCGTCTCCTCGGTCCGCCTGCGCAGTTCGGCCAGCTTGCCAGCGGTGGTGTGGATGTCGATCGTGTGCTCGGCTCTCGCCTCGACATGACTTCCGGCAACGCTCGTCATGGGTGTCGAGCTTAGCGGGGCCGGCGTGCTCGTCCTAACCGGACACTGGCGCCGTCGAGTAAGCGTCCAGGGCGAGATTTTTGCGGATTTTCCGCCGTCAGAGCACAGTGGAAGCCCTGAATGCATCCTCGATGACGACGAAGGGCACCAGCACATGCCAGCCGAGCTGCGGCTGCCGCTGGACGCGGCGGCGATCAGCGACGGGTTGGTGGGTCCGGGTCTGCCCTGGCGTCGGCTCGACGTGGTCGCCGAGACCGGTTCGACCAATGCCGACCTGCTGGCGCGGGCGGCCGCCGGCGTGGATATCGACGGATCGGTGCTGCTTGCCGAATTCCAAAGCGCCGGACGCGGTCGCCACGGCCGGCACTGGTTCGCACCGCCGCGCGCGCAGATCGCGTTGTCGGTGGGGGTGAGCGGAGAGTCGGTGCCGCGGTCGGGCTGGGGCTGGCTGCCGCTGCTGACCGGCGTCGCCGTTGTCGACGCGCTGGCCGCGGTGGCCGGGCTCACCGCCGGGCTGAAGTGGCCCAACGACGTGCTGGTCGGTGACGGCAAGCTTGCCGGGATTCTCGCCGAAGTCGCGGCGCCGACGCCGGTGATCGTCGTGGGGCTGGGGCTCAACGTGACGTTGACCGACCAGGAAGCACCCGATCGGATGGCCACCTCGCTGCTGATGCTCGGGTGCGCGGCGACCGATCGCGAGGTCTTGACGCGCCGCGTATTGCGGGAGCTCGCCAGCCGCATCGAGGCCTGGCGCGCCGCCGGCGGAGCCGATCCGAAGCTGATGGCCGATTACCAGCGGCACAGCCTGACGCTCGGCACCGGGGTGCAGGCCCTGCTGCCCGGCGGCCGCGATGTCGTCGGCGTCGCGCGCGCCGTCGACGAGTTGGGGCGGTTGTGCATCGACACCGGCGGCCAGACGGTAACCGTGTCGGCCGGCGACATCAGCCATCTTCGGCCCAGCCGGCAAGGTTGAGGCCACCAGCGGCAGGTGCCCGGATCAGTCAGCGGTAGCAGTAGGAGTCGGTGGAGGCATCCCCGCCCTGCAGGCGGATTTGGTGAACGCGGTGACCGCGGAAGGCCCCGCCGTGCGGGAAGAAGCGATCGTCGACGGCCAGTCCGCCGGCTGGATCGGCGTCCAACTTGATCATCCACGAGCCGACCCCGCCGGGATAGAACTGGGCATCCCACGCGCCGTACAACGAACTGGTGAAGTAGACCCGCTTGCCGTCGCGGCTGACCTCCAACATCTGCGGTCCGCCGGGCAGCGGCTGATCCGGGCGGGCCGGATGCGGCGCCTTGGCGACGATCCCGCCAAGCCGTACCGAACCGACCTCCCTGGGATGGGCAGGATCGCTGACGTCGTACTGCTTAAGGTCGCCGGTGCCAAAGCAGCTGACGTAGAGAAATTTGTCGTCGACGGACAGGTCGATGTCGGTGACCACTGGCGGCACCGCGCCGAACGGTTTCAACAAGGGCGGCAACAGATCCGGGTCAGCGGGTTCGGCGGGGATAGTGATGACTTTCTCGACTTTCCAGTTCTGGCCGTCCGAATACCAGCGCCAGATCGATCCGGAGAGGTCTTCGGTGGAAATCACCACACCCAAAAAGCCCCAGGTGGCCTCCGGGTCATGTGCCGGGCGGACCTCCAACGCCATCTGCTGTTCCGCACCGAGATCGACAGTCTGCACGTGCTTGCCGAGCGAAAGGTCCCAGAAGTGCAGCCGGTGACCGTACTCCCCGGCCAGCAGCCGCTCGGGGACCAGGCCGTTCTCGATCATCGATGAGGTACCCCACTCGCTGGAGATCAGTACGTTCTGGTTCAGGTGCCACCACGCGTCGTAGGCCATGTGTTGCGGGCCCCGGTCGGTCTCCCAGGCCCGCAGCACCTCGAAGTTGTCGTGGTCGAGCAGCGCGATCCCGCCCGGTTCGTCGTCGGCGCCGGTCGGTCCGCCAAGGCAAGTCAGGAAGATTCCGTCGGGCCCGCAGTGCACCGTGTGCGGCCGCGAATATCCGGCCTTGGCCGCCAGAGCCGCGCCGCTGATCGTCTTCACCAGCCTGGGTTTCCGCGGATCGGGCTGCGTGTCGAACACGAAGATGTTCGACGACCCCCGGATACTCGGCGCCAGCAGGTACCGCCGGGCCAGCCCGTGCATGTCGTGCCCCTCGTGCTTGAGCGCACTGCTGCACGCGTTCCAGCCGAAATGGTGAAACTCGTGACCGGTCCCCGGCACGTCGGTCCACCCGACAACCTGGCCGTACTCGGCCGAGGCGGGATCGACGTCGACCACGACCATCGCGTTAGTCGGTACACCGTGGTCACCTTCGCCGGCCAGCGCCACCACGTACGCCAGCTCTTCCGGAGGTGCCGCTGCCGCCGCCGCGGCTGTCCGGTAAAACGTCGGATCGATCGCCGGTTTCATGGCGACTCCCTGAAGAAGTTACCTGAACAGCTAAGAGTAATGCCTTTGTGGTGCTTTGGCAGCAGCGCGGACTGCACTTTTTCGGGCTGAGGTTGGGCTGAGGTTGGGCTACGGTGCCGGTGTGGGTTACCCCGACAACGTGCTCACCGACGGCGAGCAGGTTGTCCTGCATCGACATCCCCACTGGAAACGGCTGGTCGGCGCCGTCGTCGTGCTGCCGGCGGCAACGGCGTTGGCCTCCTTTGTCGCCGCGGTCGTCAACGCCGCCCGGTGGGATCCGACCGCCAGAAACGTGGCCTTCGCCGGGATCGGGGCGATCTGGCTGGTGGTGGTGAGCCGGCTGACGCTGCGGCCCTACCTGAGCTGGGTGACCACGCATTTCGTCATCACCGATCGGCGGGTGATGTTTCGGCACGGCCTGCTCGCCCGTGGGGGGATCGACATCCCGCTGGCCCGGATCTTGCACGTGGAATTCCAGCGCGGGATCCTCGACCGCATCGTGGGGACCGGGACGCTGATCATCGAGTCGGCGTCACAAGACCCGTTGGAGTTCTGCGACATACCGCGCGTGCAGCAGGTGCATGCGCTGCTGTGTCAGGAGGTCTTCGACACCTTGGAATCCGGGGACTCGTCCAGCTGAGCCGCCCGATCAGCGCGGGACCGCCAGGCGCGGAGCAGCGTGACGTTGCTCGCGACGTTGCCGTGACCCTCGATGTTGTCCTCGAAGACCTCGGCGATCCCGCCTGCGGTCAGTGCGGATTCCAACGCTTTGTCCGGTTCGCGGCCGAATTCGTCGGGGAACACCCAGCGCCGAAACGCCCAGAAGCGGAACGCCATCTGCAGCAGGTTGCCGATGATGTAGGCGGAGATGAAGTCAGCGATATTCTCCGCCGTCAGCGACACCATCGGCACCCGCAGCGCCAAAACGTAGGTGGAGACCCACAACGGCGCCATGGACAGCAGCACACCCACCCCGCTGAACCCGAAGAACAGCAATGCCTCGTGGTGGCGTTCGCGCCCGCCGCGGTGCCGGAAACTCCACTCCCGGTTCAAGATGTAGGAGGCGATGACCGCGACGATGCCGGCGATGACCTTCGCGGTCACCGGCTTGGGCTCCAAGACCGTCAGCTTCAGCGTGTAGAAGATCGCTGAGTCGATGACGAATGTGGTGGCCCCGACGATGACGAACTTGATCAGTTCGTGATGGCGTTCGGCGTAGACCCGCACGAGTCTCGGCAACCGCATCATCGTGGCATCGACACACACAGTCTCGCAGTGTACGGAGCCAGGCTTACCAGCGTGAAGCAATGGTGTCACAGCGGTCAAATAACTGGGGTCCACTGGCGCGCTCAGCCGCCATGACACCATGGGAACGTGCCGAGTAGCCCCACTGCCGTCCCGCCGCCCGCCGGCGGGCGGTGCCCCCGGGTGGCGATGGTCGGTGGCGGCCAGCTCGCCCGGATGACCCACCAGGCGGCGATCGCGTTGGGGCAGACGCTGCGCGTGCTGGTCCTCGCCCCCGACGATTCCGCCGCCCAGGTCACTCCGGATGTGGTGATCGGTTCGCACACCGACCTCGAGGACCTGCGCCGGGTCGCGGCCGGGGCCGACGTGCTGACCTTCGACCACGAACACGTTCCGAACGAGCTGGTCGAGAAACTGGTCGCCGAGGGCGTCAACGTGGCGCCGCCGCCGGCGGCGCTGGCGCACGCGCAGGACAAACGCGTCATGCGGCGACGGCTCGAAGCGCTGGGCGCGCCGGTGCCCCGCTACGTCGCCGCCGAGAGCCTCGACGATGTGACGGCCTTCGCCGGGCTGGTCGATGGCCCGCTGGTGGTCAAGGCCGCCCGCGGCGGATACGACGGGCGCGGGGTGCAGATGGCGACCGACGCCGCGGCGGCCCGGGAGATCGCCCGCGGCTACCTGGACGCCGGGGTGCCGGTGCTGGTCGAGGAGCGGGTGAGGCTGCGCCGTGAGCTGTCGGCGGTGGTGGCGCGCTCGCCGTTCGGTCAGGGGGCCGCGTGGCCGGTGGTCGAAACCGTGCAGCGCGACGGCATTTGCGTGCTGGTGATCGCGCCGGCGCCGGAGCTGCCCGACGACGTCGGCGCGGCGGCTCAGCAGCTGGCGCTGCGGTTGGCGGCCGAACTCGGCGTGGTCGGGGTGCTGGCGGTCGAGCTGTTCGAGACCGAGGGCGGCGCGCTGCTGGTCAACGAGCTGGCAATGCGGCCGCACAACTCCGGGCACTGGACCATGGACGGCTCGCGGACCAGCCAGTTCGAGCAACATTTGCGCGCAGTGCTCGACTATCCGCTCGGCAGCACCGACGCCATCGTCCCGCTGACCGTGATGGTCAACGTGCTGGGTGCCGCGCAGCCGCCGGCGATGACCCTCGACGAGCGACTGCACCACCTCTACGCGCGGATGCCCGACGCCCGGGTTCACCTCTACGGCAAACGTGAGCTGCCCGGACGCAAGATCGGCCATGTCAACTTCCTCGGCTCGGGTTCTTCGCAGCTCCCGCGCCTGCGTGAGCGCGCAGAGCTGGCGGCGCACTGGTTGGCGCACGGGCAGTGGCAGGACGGCTGGAATCCCCATGGCTGAGCAACCGCGGGTCGGCGTGATCATGGGCAGCGACAGCGACTGGTCGGTGATGGCCGACGCCGCTGCGGCGCTGGCCGAATTCGACATCCCCTACGAGGTGGGGGTGGTCTCGGCGCACCGCACCCCGGACCGGATGCTCGGCTACGCCCGCGGCGCGGCCGACCGCGGCATCGCGGTGATCATCGCCGGCGCCGGCGGCGCCGCCCATCTACCGGGGATGGTCGCCTCGGCCACGCCGCTGCCGGTGATCGGCGTCCCGGTGCCGCTGGCGCGGCTGGACGGCCTCGACTCGTTGCTGTCGATCGTGCAGATGCCGGCCGGGGTGCCGGTGGCCACGGTGTCGATCGGCGGTGCTCGCAACGCGGGCCTGCTGGCGGTTCGCATTCTCGCGGCAACCGATCGCGAGCTGCGCGGGCGCGTCGCGGCTTTCCAGAACGAGCTGGCGACGTCGGTGCTCGCGAAGGACGCCGCCCTGCGAGGTAAAGTTACCGACGAGTAGCAAGCCGGCAAGGAGGTCAGGATGGCCGGGTGGGTCGGGAACCCGTCGTTTGATTTGTTCGCGTTGCCGCCGGAGCACCAGGAGCTGCGGGCGGCGATCCGGGCGTTGGCGGAAAAGGAGATCGCACCCTACGCCGCCGAGGTCGACGAGCAGTCCCGGTTTCCCGAGGAGGCGCTGGCGGCGCTGAACGCCTCGGGTTTCAACGCGGTCCACGTGCCCGAGGAGTACGGCGGCCAGGGGGCGGACTCGGTGGCGACCTGCATCGTGATCGAGGAGGTGGCCCGGGTCGACGCCTCCGCCTCGCTGATCCCGGCGGTCAACAAGCTCGGCACGATGGGGTTGATCCTTCGTGGCTCGGAGGAACTCAAAAAACAGGTGTTGCCGGCGCTGGCCGGCGAGGGGGCGCTGGCCTCCTACGCGCTGTCCGAGCGGGAAGCCGGCAGCGACGCGGCGTCGATGCGCACCCGAGCCAGGGCCGACGGCGACGATTGGATCATCAACGGCACCAAGTGCTGGATCACCAACGGCGGCAAGTCGAGCTGGTACACCGTGATGGCGGTGACCGATCCCGACCGGGGGGCCAACGGGATCTCGGCGTTCATGGTGCACAAGGACGACCCGGGTTTCACGGTGGGGCCCAAGGAGAAAAAACTGGGCATCAAGGGCTCCCCGACCACCGAGCTGTACTTCGAAAACTGCCGCATTCCCGGGGATCGGATCATCGGCGAGCCCGGTACCGGGTTCAAGACAGCGCTGGCGACACTGGATCACACCCGCCCGACGATCGGCGCGCAGGCGGTCGGTATCGCCCAGGGCGCGCTGGACGCCGCCATCGCCTACACCAAGGACCGCAAGCAGTTCGGCGAGTCGATCAGCACGTTTCAGGCGGTCCAGTTCATGCTGGCCGACATGGCGATGAAGCTCGAGGCGGCCCGGTTGATGGTCTACACCGCTGCGGCCCGCGCCGAACGCGGTGAGCCCGATCTGGGCTTTATCTCCGCGGCCTCCAAATGCTTCGCCTCCGACGTGGCCATGGAGGTCACCACCGACGCCGTGCAGCTCTTCGGCGGTGCCGGCTACACCACCGACTTTCCGGTCGAACGGTTCATGCGCGACGCCAAGATCACCCAGATCTACGAGGGCACCAACCAGATCCAGCGGGTGGTGATGAGCCGCGCACTGCTGCGCTGACCGACGTCAGCGTGGGCGGCGCACCGCGGTGCAGTAGTAGGGCCCGGCGGCGGGGTTGGTGTCGTCAGCACGCGGCGGCACCGGCAAGCCGCGTTCTGCCAGCAGCTGACTGGGCAGCGTGCGCGTGGTCTGCCAGCCGTCCTGGTCGAGGTAGGTCGCGACGTCATGGCGATCACCCGGATACCACAGGTTGTCGATGCGGGCGTCCAGACCGTGCTCGTACCACTTCTCGGCAGCGGCGTTGTTGAACTGCACCTCCTCCGGAGAGGTCAAAAAGATGTCCGCCACCAGCCGGCTGCCGTCGGCGCTGAGTGCGGTGATGTTGTCCAACAAGCGATCTTGAGCTTCCGGCGGCAGGAAGGCCAGCAGTCCCTCGGCGACCCACGCAGTCGGCTGGCGGGCGTCGAAACCGGCTTCGGTCAGCGCCGACGGCCAGTCGTGGCGCAGATCGGCAGGCACCGCGCGCAGCTGGGCGGTCGGCTCGGCGCCGAGGGCGGCGAGCGTCGCCGTCTTGAACTCGATGACTGCCGGCTGGTCGATCTCGAACAGCGTCGTTCCCGCCGGCCACGTCAGCCGATACCCGCGGGCGTCGAGCCCGGACGCCAGCAGCACCACCTGGCGGATACCCGCGGCCATCGCGTCGGCCAGGAACGCGTCGATGAAACTGGTGCGCACCGCCATGAGGTTGGTCATCGGTTGCATGCCCCACGAGTGGCCGGGGATGTCGACCTCGGCGGCATCGAGCTCGCCGGTCGCCCAACGGGTGAAGAAGTCGACGCCGACGGCCCGCACCAGCGGCTCGGCGAACGGATCGTCGATGATGTGCTCCTTGGTGGCGCGGGCCCGGCCCGCGGCAACCATCGTGGCGGTGGCGCCCACGCTCGTGGCCAGATCCCAGGTATCGTCGTCGCTACGCGTCATGGGCTGAAGCCTATTGAGATCGCGGCGATTGCGCATAAGTCGAGGTGGGCGCGCTGTCTAAGATCGGCCGGCGCGTTGGCGATACTATCGCCGGGTGGCCACACCGAGCCCGCGTCGCGGCAACCCCACCGGTGTCGTCGACCCTGCCTGCCACCATGAACCGCCCCGCGCCGCGCCGCTGCGTGACGCGCGGTGGCACCGGGCCGCACGGTGGGCGCGACGGTTGGCCTGGGTCAGCCTGGCGGCCATGCTCACCGAGGGCATTCTGGGACTCTGGCAGGGCCTGGCGGCGGGGTCGATCGCGCTGACCGGGTGGGCGTTGGGCAGCGTTCCCGAGGGTCTGGCCAGTGCGATGGTGGTGTGGCGGTTCAGCGGTTCGCGCACCCTGTCGGACCGCGCTGAGCGGCGCGCCCAGATTGGTGTCGCCGTGTCGTTCTGGTTGACGGCTCCCTACGTCGCAGCGGAGTCAGTGCGTCATCTGCTCGGCGAGCAGCATGCCGAGACCTCGGTGATCGGTATCGGGGTCACGGCGGTCGCCCTGGTGCTGATGCCGACGTTGGGCCGGGCCAAGCACGCGCTGGCGGTGCGGCTCGGCTCCGGGGCCACCGCGGGCGAAGGCACCCAGAACTACCTGTGTGGTGCGCAGGCCGCCGCGGTGTTGATCGGCCTTGCGGTGACCGCCGCCCTGCCCGGCGCCTGGTGGTTCGACCCCGCGGTCGGCCTGGTCATCGCCGCTCTCGCGGTGTGGCAGGGCATCCGGTCGTGGCGCGGCCGGGACTGCGGCTGCTGACCCGAGCCTGACGCGGCGCCGACTCAGTCCAGGCGGTAGCGGATCAACCGGGAGCTGTTGGCGACGACGGCCACTGACGACGCATTGTGCAGGATCGCGGCGAGCACCGGCGACAAGGCGCCACCGGCGCCGATCAGCAACCCGGCGGCGTTGACCGCGATCGACATGGCGTAGTTTTGCCGGATCACGTCGACAGCGCGTGCGCCCAAATCCCGCACGTCGAGCAGGCGTTGCAGGTCGTCGTTGGCCAGCGCCACGTCGGCGGTTTCCACGGCGACATCGGTTCCGGCCAGTCCCATCGCGATTCCGATGTCGGCCGCCGCCAGCGCCGGGGCGTCGTTGATGCCGTCGCCGACCATCCCGACGACGTGTCCCTCGTCCTGCAGTGCGCGCACTACCTCGAGTTTGTCCTCCGGCAGCACCTCGGCGCGCCACTCATCGATCCCCAGCTGTGCGGCGACGACCCCGGCGATCTGGGGATGATCCCCGGTGAGCATGACAATCCTGCGGATCCCGTTGTCGCGCAGCTTTTTCACGATGTCGCGTGCTTCGGGGCGTATCTCGTCGCGCAGACTGATCAACCCGACCAGCGTGCCGTCCACCGCCAGCAGCAACGGGGTCTCGGCCTGGCGCCGCAGCGTGTCGACCCAGTCCGCCGCCTTCTGTGACACCTCGACGTTTTCGGCGCGCAACAGCGACGGGCTGCCCAGCAACAGGGTCCGCCCGTCGGCCCGAGTCCGCATGCCCAGGCCGACCAGCACCTCGCATTCCTCGTGCGGCGGGATAATGATGCGCCGTTCTTCGGTCGAGCGGATCACGGCCACCGCCAGCGGGTGACGGGAGTGCAACTCCGAGCTGGCGGCATAGGCCAGAACTTGCTCCGGCTGCCAATCATTGTGTAGAGCAATGACATTCGTCACTATTGGGCGACCGACGGTAAGCGTTCCGGTCTTGTCGAAGACCAGTGCGTCCACTTGGCCGGCTTGTTCGAGGTGAGATCCCCCTTTGATCAGAATGCCGCGGCGCGCCCCGTTGCCGATCGCCGCGCTGATCGCCGTGGGCGTCGACAGTCCCACCGCACACGGGCAGGCGATCAGCAGCATCGTCATCGCGCGCCGCACGTCACCGGTGACCACCAGGGTGATCGCCGAAACGATCAGGGAGATCGGCACAAAACGGCGGGAGAAGTTCTCAGCGACGGTTTGGATCGGTGCCCGGTCACGTTGAGCTTGTTCGACCCGAGCGATGATACGGCCGATGGCGGTTTGGTTGCCGACCGCGCGAGCGTGAACCACCAGCCGGCCTCGCAGCACCACCGAACCCGCGTGCACCCGCGCCCCGGTGACGACGCTGACCGGCAGCGTTTCGCCGGTGATCGCGGACTGGTCGACGATGGCCTCCCCGTCCACCACGTCACCGTCGACCGGTATCGCCACGTGGTCGTGCACCACCACGTCGTCGCCGACCTGAACGGCGTCGATCGGCACCTGCACCTCGGCGCCGTCGTCCAGCCGGACCCAGGCGGTGTCGGTAGTGCCGCGCAGCAGCTCGGAGATGGCCCGTCGGGTGCGGCGCAAGGTCAGATCCTGCAGGTACTCGCCGATGTTGAGCAGCCACAGCACGGTGAGCGCGACCACGTTTTCGCGCAGCACCAGACTGGCCACCGTCGCCGCCGTGACCAGCGCATCGGTGCCGGCGCGGCCGGACCGCAGGGCCCGCAGCGCGCCCCGCAGGAACGGGTAGCCCAAAAAAACCGTCGCCCCGGTCGCGATCAGCTGGCCGCTGGGACCCAGCAGCGACGGTCGTTTGAAGACGTAACGGCGCACTCCGAGGAGCGCCAGCGCCACACCACCGATCGCCATGCGCAGCACGTCGGTGTTTCCGACGTCGGACGACCGCGGCGTGCGGGTGGGTATCAGTTCGGCGGCGACGAATTCGGCCGAGGTGATCGCAGCCAGCACCGCCGTGCGATCGCAGCGCTTGGGCGAATACCAGACCACGACCGAGCCGGTACGGGGATAGGCGTGCACCGCCCGGACCCCGTGCTGTTTGTCGACTGCCTCTTCCACCGCGACCGCGCGCCGCGAATGAGACCGGACCCAGGGGACCTCAACCCGCATCCGCCCGGCCGCATCCGAAATCACCCTCAGGTCAGGGCAGCTGGCAGCAGTCATGACGAGTGGTCAGTGCGCGTGCTCGTCGTGGTTGCCGATCGACGGCGGCGCGGCCTCCTCACCGATGCGCTCACGCGCCTCGGCGACGACGTCGGCGAGCTTCAGCCTGACCGACTCCGCTGCTTCTTCGGTCCGGCGGGTCCCGCGCAGACTCCATTCGGCTGCGGTCACTGCGGCGGCGTGCACCGGAGCCTTACGCGCCGCCGTCCGCAGCAGATCGTACGCGGCCGCACCGACCGCCCCGGTGACTACCGCCGCCGTCGCCCTGGCCAACAGTCCGTGCCCGACCATGGTCACGCTCCTTTTGTCGTCACTGTCGCACCCGACCATAACATCGAAATATTGCTATATCAACATGTATTTTGGCTGCCGGGGGTAGGGCTGGACGGACCGCTTCGCAGGCCTGCCGGCAGCTTCGCGCTGCTGACGGTTGTGGCCGGCGTCGACCGGCGATGTAGCGGGCCCGGTTGCGGGAGCGATGGTGTTGCGCCTCATTCGATTGATGCGGGCCAGACGATCACTTACAATTGACCTTGACGGTTTATTGTAAGTCGTGAATGCTGGTGGCCGTGCCGCACCCCGACTGCGCTCCATACCCACCGTCCACGCAGGGCATCGAGACCGCGTCAACCCGATCGGCGGTGCGCCGGTGAGCCGCGCAAGATCGTTGACATGACGCGCACACGAACCCGCCGAACCCAAGCTCAGCGGAGCAGCAAGACCAAGGCCGCTCTGCTCGATGCCACATTGGATCTGCTCGTCGAGTCCGGCTATAAGGCCACCACGACGACCGCAGTCGCCCATCGGGCCGGGGTTTCGCTGGGCGCGCTCCTGCACCATTTCCCCACCAAGACCGACCTGCTCTCGGCCGCGATCGGACACGCATTCGAGCGCCGCACCGCGGAGTACCGCCGAGCCATGGCCGAGGTGGATGCTGCCGAAGACAAACTGGACGCCACGCTCGACCTGCTGTGGTCGATGTGGACCGGTCCGACGTTCACCGCATTCGTCGAGCTGTGGGTCGCGGCCCGCACTGATGCCGAACTGGCGGATTCCCTGGTGGCGGTGGACCGCGAGTTCCTCCGGACGAGCCAGGATATCTACGCCGACTACTTCCCGGGTGATCAAGCAAGTGACGACGGTGCCCGAAGCGGGTTGCAGTTGGTCTTCTCGCTGGTGACCGGGTTGGCGTTCTGCAACATGATCGAGGGGTACCACCCGTTCGAATCCAAGCTCGTCATCGAAACATTCAAGGCGATGGCTCGGAGCAGAGCCGAGTCGAAGCGCGCCGCGTTAGGGAGGTAGCAGTGATGGGCCGCAGGCGTCGTTGGCTGATTTTTGGGATGTTGGCGAGTGCCGGTACCGGGGTCTTGTCGCCGACCGCGACGATGAATCCGGCAGTCGCCTACGCGGACGTCTCCACCGACCCCGCCGATCCGGCGACCATCGGGCTGGTCATTGGCCCCAGCGGGGTACCGATCCCCGGATCCGGGTATGTGCAGGCGGCCAACCTGCTCTACATCCAGCCCAATTTCCCCGACACCACTTACCCCGATCCCTATGCCAACGGCCTGTTCACGCCCGAGTATCCGGTCCTTGCCGTGCCCTTTTCCGACAACTACCCCAATGCCACGACCGGTCCGCTGGCCGGCTTTCCCGACGAGAGCACCTCGGTGGGCCAGGGCATGCTCATTCTGGACAACGCGATCGCCAGCGACAAGGCGGCCGGCGACGCCTCAACCGTGTTCGGCTGGTCGCAGAGCTCCACGATCGCCAGCCTGGTCATGGAGCAACTCGACCCTAATGGCACGCCGGAACCAGACGCCGGCCTGCAGTTCGTGCTTGTCGGTGACCCCAGCGCGCCCAACGGCGGGCTGTCCGAGCGCTTCGACGGTTTGAACACCCCGAGTGAGGGTATCGCTTACGACGGCGCAACCCCCGCCAACTCCTTCCCCACCGACATCTACACCCTCGAATACGACGGCTTCGCCGACTACCCGCGCTATCCCATCGATGTCCTGGCGGACCTCAACGCCGACTTGGGTCTCGTCGACATCCACGGGCTGTATCTGAGCCTGGCGCCCACGCAGATCGCCGACGAGGCGTTTCTCCTTCCGGGGTCGGAGGCCCTGGGCGCTGACACGCTGACCAACTACTACATGATCGACGAAACGCCGCCGCTGGTGAGTCTGCTGCCCAAGCCGCTGCAAGCCCTGCTGGGGCCCGACCTGACCTATCTGATCAACTTGGGCTACGGCGCCGACAACCTTGGCTACTCGACTCCGGCGAATGTGCCCACCGAGTTCGGGCTGTTCCCGGACGTCAGCCCGATCACGGTCTTTGACGAGCTGGTCGCCGGGGCGCAGCAGGGCTTCAGCGCTTTCACCGACGACCTGGCGAATGTCTCGCTGTCGTCGCTGACGGCGGGGGCGTCGGGAGCAGCATTGTCGCTGCCGAGCATGACCGATCTCGTGACGGCGGTGTCCGCCGACGTCAGCGACCCCGCAGCGACCCTGACCAACCTTGCCGACGGGATCGCCGGTGCCGCCGCCGCGCTGTCTGCCTTGCAGCTGCAGACATCGGACATCGCCTATGCAGCGGTGTTCAGCTTGCCCGCCTACGATGTCACTTTGTTCCAGGACAACCTCGCCAACCCCATCGATGCCATCGGTTTGCCCGTCGCGGCGGACACCGGCCTGCTCACGCTAGCGGCCGGCATCGAACTCGACCTCGCCGACGCCGCGATCACCACGGCCATCAATGACATCACCGGCGCTCTGATCCCGTAGGGTTGCGGCAGGCTGTTGGACCGGTCGATCAACAGCCGGGCCAACAGCGACGGATACCGGCGATTTCTCACCGGATCGCGCGCTGACTCATCCACGATGCGCGCGCCCACCGCCTCGTGGATTTCGGTCACCATGGAGCCCGGCGCGGCCCGTGGACGAAGTCTTGACTGCGAATCGACTCGGCCAGGCCGTGCCGCTATTCGAGGACGCGCGTAACCTTTTCCGTCTCGATCCGTCGCGGCAGCACACCGGGATCGGGGTGGGCGACGTGCACCAGCGACCCACCCACCGCCAAGATCGCCAGCAGGTGGCCGACCAGGGCGGGGGGCTGCGCCCACGATGCGGTCGAAAGCACTCGGTCCGCGGACGTCAGGCCCGCTGCCTGCGCGAAGCTGCGGCAGTCGGCGAGCACCTGGTCGACCGAATGGCCGGCCAGCGCCGGCCCGGGTGCGGGTTCGGCGACAACCTGGTCGGCATGCACCCGCACCGCGGTCGCGTAGTCGGTGACCCCGACCGGAACGTCGTCCGCCGGTCGGCCGAACGGATCCAGCGACAGCACCGCCACCTCGCCGGCCGCCTGATCGGCCTCGCCGAGCCGATCGGCGGTGCACAGCGCGACGTCGGCGGGCCCGGTGCCGAGCAGGACCTCGGCGCCGATCCACCAGATCCCGAACAGCACGGCCGCGGTCTGCCAATGCGCCGGCAGCAGCACCGCCACCCGGCAGCCCGGACCGGCACCCAGCTCGTCGCGCAGCAGATTGGCGGTCTTGGCGGCCCAGTTCGCCAAGGTCACCGTGGACAGCTCGATACGCTGGCCGTCGGCGTCGTCGTAGTAGGTGAGGCGCGGACCGACCGGGTCGGTATGCAGCAGCGGGTCCAGAATCGCTTGGGAAAGCGTGAGCCTGTTAGTTGACACACTCCGGATTGTCCGAGCCCGCGGTCAGGATCGGCGAGGGTGGGGGAGCGGTGTTCTCGCTTGCGCCCCGTGATGTGCCGGCCGCGATCGTCGCGGCGTCGCCGCCGAGCCCGGAGCCGGGACCGGTGTAGTCGTTGGCCAGGATTACCCGCACCACCCCGGGCGGCACCGAAGTGTCGGCGACGACCGGGAGCCCGCCGAGGTCCCTGGCTACCGCCTGGGCGCCCGCGTCGTCGGCCCTGGCGGCACGGACCTGGCTGGCCGATACGTGCGCGGCCTCGTTGTTGGCTACGGCGCCCGGCGTGAAACCCTTGGCGCTCAGCACTTCCGATACCGCAGCAGCCAGGCCGTTGATGTCGGTGTCGTTGAGCACGTCCGCGGTGGTTTTTTCCGGCGTGTAGGCGAGCTCGTCGGTCTTGCCTTGGTCTTGATCGTGCAGGAGGCCGGCGACCCACTCGGCGACCTGGTGCGGATCCACCCGCACCACGCTGTGCATGCCGTCGTCGCTCCAGCCCGCCTCGTCGAGTACCGGGATGGTGGCGAATGCGACGTTGCCGGCGCTCAGCTTCTCCAGCTGTTTGACGAAGTCCATGATGTCCCATCCGGAAGACAGCACCACCGAACGCTGGATGGCGCTTTGCAGCCGTTCCATCGTGGCCGGACTCGACAGCGTTTTGCCGGAGATCACTCGATGGGCCAGTGACGCCATCACGGCCTGCTGGCGCACCACCCGGTCCAAGTCGCCGCGGGGCAGGTCGTGGCGCTGGCGGACAAAGCTCAGGGCCTGCGGGCCGGTCAGTTTTTGCCAGCCCGCCGGGAAGTCGGCACCTGACATCGGCTCGTAGACCGGCTCTTTGAGGCAGACGTCGACACCACCGAGGGCATCGGTGATCAGCGCGAAACCCAGCAGGCCGATCTCGGCGTAGTGGTCGACGGTGACACCGGTGAGATCGGCGACCGTCTTGATCAGGGCCTCGCGGCCGGCTTCGGTCCCGCGCGCCTCGGCGACGGCGGGATCGACACCGGCTTCGACGAGGCCGGCGCGTTTTTCCTCCTTGGTTTGGCCGTAGACGCCGTTGATCTTGGTCTTGCCCAGACCGGGAGCCGCGACGTAGGAGTCGCGGGGGATCGAGATCGCGGTGGCCGATTTCCCGTTGTTGGGGATGCGCACCAGGATGATCGTGTCGGTGTTGGTGGCGGTTTCGTCACCGGCTCGCAGGGTGGCCAATTCCTCGGCGGACAGCGGGTTGCCGTGAGCGTCGGTTCGACTGTCCATGCCCACCAGCAGGATGTCGATCGCGCCGTCGTCGCCGCCGCTGCCCAGTGCGCCGGCGGCGATGCGGCTGATCCCGTTCGCGAACGAACGGATGTTGCTCCACGCCACCCCGGTGCCGAGCACCACCGCCACGGCCGCGGCCGTGGCAATCACGCGCACCACTTTTTGCACAAACACCACTCTAGGTTACTTACGGCACAGGATGATCGCTTACAGCGGCGCTTCGGCGTGCCAGACTTGCCACCATGCGGGACAGGATCGTGGTCACCGGCGCCGGCGGCCAGGTCGGCAGCTTCCTGGCAGCCGAGGCCGCGCGGCAGGGCCGCGAGGTGCTGGCGTTGACGTCGGCGCAATGGGACGTGACCGATCCGGTCGCCGCAGAGCGGATCCTCGAGCCCGGCGATGTGGTGGTCAACTGCGCGGCCTACACCGACGTCGACGGCGCGGAAAGCCACGAAGCGGCCGCCTACGCGGTGAACGCGACCGGTCCGGGGTACATCGCGCAGGCCTGTTCGCGCGTCGGCGCTCGGTTGATCCACATCTCCACCGACTACGTGTTCAGCGGTGACTTCGGCGCCTCGCAGCCGCGCCCGTACGAACCCGGCGATCGAACCGATCCGATCAGTGTCTACGGGCGGACCAAACTTGCCGGCGAAAAGGCCGTGCTGGCCACATTGCCGCAGGCCACCGTGGTGCGCACGGCCTGGGTCTACACCGGAGACGGCAAGGACTTCGTCGCGGTGATGCGCAAACTGGCCGCCGGCGACGGCATCGTGGAGGTCGTCGATGACCAGACCGGCTCACCGACCTACGTCCCGGATTTGGTCGCCGCGCTGCTGGAGATCGCCGACGGGAGAGTGCGTGCTTCGGTCGTGCACGCCGCCAACCACGGGGCGGTGAGCCGGTTTGAGCAGGCTCGCGCGGTGTTCGCCGGCGTCGGCGCCGATCCGGGCCGCGTCCGCCCGGTCAGCAGCGCCGCCTATCCCCGGCCGGCACCCCGACCGCGTTATTCGGCGCTGTCCGGCCGAGTGTCCCAACAGGCGGGGCTCTCACCGCTGCGGCCGTGGCGCGACGCGCTGACGCAAGCGCTGTTCGACCGACCGTTACCCTCTACGCGTGAGTGATGCCCTGCCGGTCGTGACGGTGACCTATTCCCCGGGCCCGCACCTGGATCGGTTCCTGGCCTCGCTGTCACTGGCCACCGACCGGCCGGTGTGCGTGGTGATGGCCGACAACGGCTCGACCGACGGGGCGCCGCAGGCCGCCGTCGAACGCTATCCCAACGTACGGCTGTTCTCGACCGGGTCCAACCTCGGCTACGGCACCGCGGTGAACCGGGCCGTCGCCCAGGTCGCTGAGGCCTTGGACGATGTTGGGGAGTGGTTCATCGCGGCCAACCCGGACGTGCAGTGGGGCCCCGGCAGCATCGACGCCCTGCTGGACGCCGCCGCCCGGTGGCCGCGTGCGGCCACTTTGGGTCCGCTGATCCGCGACCCGGACGGGTCGGTGTACCCGTCGGCACGCCAGCTGCCCAGCCTGCTCCGGGGTGGCATGCACGCCGTGTTGGGTCCGCTGTGGCCGACCAACCCGTGGTCCAGAGCCTATCGGCAAGAGCAGCTAGCACCCAGCGAGCGGCCGGTGGGGTGGCTGTCCGGGTCCTGCCTTTTGGTACGCCGGGCCGCGTTCGAGCAGGTCGGCGGATTTGACGAGCGTTATTACATGTACATGGAAGACGTCGACCTGGGCGATCGGCTGGGCAAGGCGGGATGGCTGAACGTCTACGTCCCGTCGGCCGAGGTTTTGCACCACAAGGGCCACGCCACCGGCCGGGAGTCGGCACCCAACCTGCTGGCCCATCACGCCAGCACCTATATCTTCCTGGCCGATCGGCATCCCGGTTGGTGGCGTGCGCCGCTGCGCTGGGCGTTCAAGGTCGGGTTGGCGGCGCGGGCACGACTGTTGGTGCGCAGCTCGAAACGGCGGTGGTGACAGTGCTCGAGGTCGATGCCGTCGTTCTGGTCGGCGGCAAGGGCACCCGGCTGCGACCGTTGACGCTGTCGGTGCCCAAGCCGATGCTGCCCACTGCCGGGCTGCCGTTCCTCACCCACCTGCTGTCGCGGATCGCGGCGGCCGGCATCGAGCACGTGATCCTGGGCACGTCGTATCAGACTCATGTGTTCGAAAGGGAATTCGGCGACGGTGCCAAGCTCGGGCTGCAGATCGACTACGTGCCCGAAGAGCACCCGCTGGGCACCGGCGGCGGAATCGCCAACGTCGCACCGCGGCTGCGTCACGACACCGTGATGGTGTTCAACGGCGACGTGCTCTCCGGCGTCGATCTGGGGCAGCTGCTGAACTTCCACCGCGAGCAGCGCGCCGACATCACGCTGCACTTGGTGCGGGTGGGCGACCCGCGCGCGTTTGGCTGTGTGCCGACCGAAAACGGCAGGGTGACAGCATTTTTGGAGAAGACTCAAGACCCGCCGACCGACCAGATCAACGCGGGCTGTTACGTGTTCTCCCGGGAGATTATCGACCGGATCCCGCGCGGGCGCGAGGTCTCGGTCGAACGCGAGGTGTTCCCGGCGCTGCTCTCCGACGCGGTCAAGGTGTGCGGTTATGTCGATTCCAGCTACTGGCGGGACATGGGCACTCCGGAGGACTTCGTCCGCGGCTCAGCGGATCTGGTGCGCGGCATCGCCCCGTCGCCCGCGCTGGGCGGCCACCGCGGCGAGCAGTTGGTGCACGACGGTGCGGCGATCTCCCCGGGCGCGGTGCTCGTCGGCGGCACAGTCGTCGGGCGGGGAGCCGAAATCGGCCCGGGCGTCCGGTTGGACGGCGCGGTC
Source organism: Mycobacterium sp. (assembly GCF_008709575.1). GTDB lineage: Bacteria > Actinomycetota > Actinomycetes > Mycobacteriales > Mycobacteriaceae > Mycobacterium. Next base: position 27,417 of record NZ_VYIK01000014.1, on the reverse strand, counting down.
GTCTTCGACGGCGTCCGCGTCGAGGCCGGTTCCGTGATCGAGCGCTCGATCATCGGCTTCGGCGCCCGCATCGGGCCGCGGGCGCTGATCCGCGACGGCGTGATCGGCGACGGTGCCGACATCGGGGCGCGCTGCGAACTGTTGCGCGGGGCGCGGGTGTGGCCCGGAGTCTGCATTCCCGACGGCGGGATCAGGTATTCGTCGGACGTGTGAGTCGGTCTTGGGCCACTGACATCGACGTCACCGCGGCGCCAATTCTCCTGGACCGCCACCCCAACCGGGCATCGGCGCCGGGTGAAATTAGACCCGCTCTATCTGCAGACCTCTCAAGGGCCTCGGAGTGGTAGATCACGGACGACGGTCAACGCATTAAAACGCTGAGATCGTGTCGCCGTTGTTATCGCTGACGTAGACGTCCCCGGTGACGGGGCTGACCGCTACGCCGGTCGGAAGCTTGCCGACGTCGATGGTGCCAATGAGTGTAGCGGTGCTGGGATCGATCACCGACACCGTATCAGCGCCGGCGTTAGCGACGTAGACATCGCCGGTATCCGGGCCGGCTGCGCTGATCGCCACCCCTTGTGGCGCCGCGCCGACGTCGATTAATTCAACGCCTAGTTTATTTGTGGTGGGATCGAAGGTGATCACCGTACCGCTGCTGGAATTGGCGACGTAGCCGACCGTGGAGCCAACCGCTATGCCTGCCGGCACGAAGCCAGAGCCGAGTGTGATGGTGGCAACGACAGTGTTGGAATGGCCGATCACCGACACCGTGTCGCTGCCGATGTTGACGACGTAGACATCCCCGGTACTGGAGCTGACCGCCAGTTGCTGCGGATCTTGCCCGACGCTGATGGTGGCAACGACCGTGTCCTTGTCTGAAGGGTCGATCACCGACACCGTGTCGCTACCGGCATTGGTGACATAAACATCGCCCGTGCCGGGGTCAAACGCCACCCCATACGGACCACTGCCGACGTCGATGGTATGAGTCACCCTGTCGGTGTCGATCACCGAGACGGTATCGCTGCCGTAGTTGGCGACGTAGGCGTCGCCAGTGACGGGACTGACCGCCACCCCGTGCGGACTGCTGCCGACGTCGACGGTGTAGATGACCTTGTTGTCATAGATCACCGACACGGTATCCGCGCCGGCGTTGGTGACGTAGACATCACCGGGGTTGGAGCCGACCGCTACCCCCAACGGGGCGCTTCCGACGTCGATGGTGATGACACCGGCGCCGCCTTTCCCGCCGTCACCACCCTGGCCGCCAGCACCACCTGTGCTGTCCGAGGGGCCGGCGCCGTCGCTGCCGTTGCCGCCGGACTGGCCGGCGGCAACGGGTGTGGAGCCGCCGTTGCCGCCGACCCCACCGTTGCCCCCGGCCCCACCTTCACCGGGACTGCCCGGTGCTCCTGACTCGGCTCGAACAGTTCCGGCTCCGTTGAGACCGCCTGTTCCTGCTGTTCCTGCCGTGCCACCGTCACCGCCGTCACCGCCGGTGCCGCCGGCCCCGCCGTTGCCGGCGCTGACACCGTTTGGCGCGGTCTGTGAATAACCGGCCCCGCCGGTCCCGCCGTTACCACCGGTGCCGCCGTCACCGCCGTCGCCGGCGTTGCCGCCAACCCCGCCGGCACCGACCGTGCCGTCGATGTGGCCGACCCCGGCCGCCCCACCCGCACCGCCATCACCGCCATCACCGCCGCGCCCGCCGGTGTCGCCGTTGCCGCCGTTGCCACCGGGCCCACCGTTGGGGTGGGTCGCTGTGCCGGCCGCACCGGCGTTGCCGTTGGCCCCGCTCGTCCCGGTGGTCCCGGTGGCGCCGTTACCGCCGGCCCCGCCGGCCCCACCATCACCGCCGTCGCCCTGCACCCCGGCGACCCCGGCCATCCCGGCAGCTCCAGAAGTCCCGGCTTTCCCCCACATACCACCAAGACCACCGGAACCCCCAGCACCGCCATCACCGCCGGCCCCGCCGGCCCCGCCGTCGCCGCCCTTGCCGCCGTCGCCGCCGTTGCCGCCGTTGCCGCCGGTGTCTGCGGTTGGGCTGTAGCCGACTCCGCCGTTTCCGCCGTTTCCGCCGTCGCCGCCGTCACCGCCGTCGCCGCCGTTCCCGCCGACCCCGCCGGAACCTCCATCCCCGATAAACGATCCAGCATTGCCTCCGGCGCCGCCAGGCCCGCCAATTCCGCCTGCCCCGCCCGGACTCCCGGCCCCGCCGGCACCGCCGGCCCCACCCGCACCGCCGTGAACATCGATTTCACCTGGCGCACCGGGCATACCAGGTGTGCCGGACGCCCCGCTCATCCCGGTCCCTCCGGTACCACCGACCCCGCCGTCCCCGCCATTACCGAATACCACGGCGTTTCCACCGGCCCCACCGGCTCCGCCGGCCCCACCATCAACCCCGGTCCCGCCGGCCCCGCCGTCCCCGCCATTACCGAGCAGCAGCCCGCCGGTCCCGCCGGTCCCGCCGGTCCCGCCATCGACCCCGTTCCCGCCGGTGCCGCCGTCGCCGATGAGTCCGGCCGAGCCGCCGATACCGCCATCGCCGCCATCCACCCCGGCCACCCCGGTGGCCCCAGTGCCGCCGTCGCCGACCAAAAACCCACCGTCACTTAGGTTGCCGAAGATCCCCGAACCCCCGAGTATCGAGGTGTTGGCACCGGTGAATGCGTTGACTCCGTTGCCGATCAAATCTCGACCGAACAAGTCCACAAACGGCGCATTGATGAGCTGATCGAGACCGTGTCCGAGCGGACTGGTTATCCAGTCTTGTGCTGTTGCGATGACGGCGGTGTTTAGCTGCTGAACCAGTTCCACCAGCACGGCATCCAGCTCGCCCGACTGCTCTACAGCTGCCCCACCCGCATCACCCAACCCCGGGTTGGTCGCAACAGCCCCGCCTGCCAGCGGATCAAGGATCGGGTTGAGGATCCATTCCAAGACATCGGCATGCACGAATGGTGTCGGAGCAACCGGAACTATCGCTGCGAGCCATAACGCCCCGGTCGTGGCGCCCATCCTCACCGCACATCTGCGCCGGCGGGACTTGGTGCGGCGAGCCTTGCGGATATTTCTGCTGACATGATGAGCCACCGCGCACAATCCTAAAGCAACTTATTAAGTACATCTACGTCGATGAAATGGTGTCCGAGAAAGAACCGTAACTTCGAAATGCCTTGTCGTGACGGGACAATGTGATTTCCTAAGGGTCATAGTCGACCACAACGACGGGCAATTGCTCACTCACCGGCAACGGGCGCGGTGTTGTGACCGCACATGCCGTTGCCGCGGTTGATTATCGCCGGCCGCGTGCCCACGCGACCAGGTACGCCAGCGCGTCATCGGAACCAGCCGGCAAGGCATCAACCGGCCACCAGCGCAGGTCCACCGACTCGTCGCTCAGCGCGATCTCTGCGCCGGGTGGCGCGTGCGCGGCGAACTGCAGGTCCAGGTGACGCGTCGGCACACCCAGCGAGCAGGTGATCGGATGTGCGTGCACGGCGACCAGGCCGGGTTGCAGCCGCAGGTCTGGGATACCGGATTCCTCGGTTGCCTCGCGCAGTGCGGCCCCGGCGATGTCGGTGTCGCTGTCCTCGCAGTGCCCGCCCAGCTGCACCCAGCGGCCCAGCCGCGGGTGCAGCGTGAGCAGCACCTGCCGCCCGGTGTGGTCCAGTACGGCCATCGAGGCGGTGATGTGGCCCGGCACGCAGGCGCGACGGCAGGCATCCTCACGCGCGTGTAGGAACGACAACACCGCATGGCGCAGCGAGTCCTGGCCCCGGTCGGGGGCCTGCCAATCGGATAGCACGTCGATCGCCGACTGTCGGACGCTCACTTGCGCACCAGCAGATCGGCGATCGGCACCGGGTCTCGGGGCTGCGCCGCCGGCTCGGCCGGATAACCGATCGCGACCGCGCCCAACGGCTCCCACTCGAGCGGCAATCGAAGTTCGTCGCGGACCACGTCGGCGGCAAAGATCGTCGAGCCGATCCAGCAACTGCCGACCCCGCGCACCGCCAGCGCTACCAGCAGCGCCTGCACCGCCGCCCCGACCGCGACGGTGAACATGGTGTGTTCGGCCCGGGTGCGGGCGGCGTCCGGATAGTGGTGAGCGCCGTCGGGCACCAACATCGGAATGATGACTTCGGGTGCGTCGTAGAGAATTTGGCCCCGTGCTACCCGCCGCTCGATAGCGTCTTCGGGTTTTCCGTCACCGGCGAGGTCGTAGCGCCACCGCTCGCGCATGCGGTCCAGCAGCCGCCTGCGGACAGCGGCAGTCTGCAGCCAGACGAAGCGCACCGGGCGGGTGTGGTGCGGGGCCGGCGCGGTGAGCGCCTCACCGACCGCGTCCTCGATCAGCCGTGCCGGCACCGAGTCGTCGGCGAACCGGCGCACCGAACGCCGCAGCAGCTGGGCCTGCCGGCGGCCGGTGTCGAGCGCCTCGGCGGTGCCGAGCCAGAACAGGTCGTCGGGGCCCGACCGCACCAGCTGCCGGGCCGTAGAGCCGTCATCGACGACGCGCAGTCCGCGCACCACGGCGACCGGGACCGCGGTCAGTTTGCCCTTCACGAGGTCGGCGGCGGCCGCGATCTCGTCGGCGACCGCGATCTCGGTGACGATCAGTTCGTTGCCGTGGGTGTCGACCGTGCCCGCGTAATCGTGGAGCACAGTGAGCCCGGCCGCGCCGATTGCGACGTCGGTCTGGCCGGTGCGCCACGCGCGGCCCGTCGTGTCGGTGATCACCACGGCGACCGTCACGCCGAGCCGTTGGCGCAGCTCGGCCCGCAACCGTGCGGCGCTGGCATCAGGGTCGACGGGCAGCAGCGCGAGTTCGGTCGCCGCGACGTTGGACCCGTCCACCCCGGCAGCGGCCTGCACCAGACCGAGCCGGTTCTCGGTGATCAGGGTGCGGCCCCGGCGGGCCAGCACGCGAACCGCCTCGGCGTCGACAAGCTTGCGCCGCAGCTCGTCTCGAGCCTGCGCATCCTCGGGGGCCGCAATGAGCCGGCCTTCGCATTTCGAGACGACCTTGCTGGTGAGCACCACCACGTCGTCGTCGCGCAGCCACGGCGCCGCGGTGGCGATTGCGGCGCTCAAGTCGTCACCGGGTCGGAATTCGGGAAGTCCGGTGACGGGCCGGATCTCGATCGCCGATGCACTGCCGTGTTCGGTCATAGCGCCGCCACGCCCGCGAGTTCCAGCCCTGCACTGACCATCTCGGCCGTTGCGCGTGGGTCGGTCATCAGCAGCGGTACGGACCGCACGGCGACGCCGTCGATCTCGGCGTGATCACCCTCATGGATCAGCCAGCCGTCCAGGATTCCATTGCCTGATCGGGCACCGAAGTGCCGGCCCACCGCCTCGGCGGTGGATTGCACGCCGATCACGGCGAGGCATTCATGAGCCATTCCGCGCAATGGTTTTCCCGCGACGATGGGAGAGTATCCGACGATCGGGGCGCGGGTCGACCGCAAGGCTGCGCGAATCCCGGGGATGGCCAGGATAGCGCCGATACTGACCACCGGATTCGACGGCGCAATCAAGACGATGTCGGCGTCGGTGAGAGCGTTCACTACTTCGGCTGCGGCGTTGGCTTTCTCGGCTCCGATGAAGGCGAAACTGTGCGTCGGAACCTGGGCACGGTAGCGCACCCACCATTCCTGGAAGTGGATCGCGCGCTGGGTGGCATCGACGGGATCGGTGATGACAACGTGGGTTTCGCACCGGTCGTCGCTGGCCGGCAGCAGCGTGGCACCGGGCTGCCAGCGGTCGCACAGAGCCGCGGTGACCAGTGACAGCGGATAACCCGCCCGCAGCATCTGGGTCCGGACCAGGTGGGTGGCCAGGTCGCGGTCGCCGAGCGCGAACCAGTCCGGTTGCACCCCGTAGCGGGCCAATTCCTCCTTGGCATGCCAGGTCTCGTTGCGATGACCCCAGCCTCGCTGCGGGTCGACAGCCCCGCCCAGGGTGTACATGCAGGTGTCCAGGTCGGGACAGATCCGCAGGCCGTGCATCCAGGCGTCGTCGCCGATGTTGACGACGGCGGTCACTTCGTGGTCGCCGGCAGCAGCTGGGCGCTCGAATCGACCCAGGCCGAGCAGGTGCTGCACGCCGAGCAGAAAGCGGGCGCCCCCGACCCCGCCGACCAGAACCGTGATCTTCACATCGGACGACCCTACGCCCGCAGGCAGCGTCAGTCGGGGGCTGCCGCGGGCCCGCGCACCCGACACGCCGCGGCGGAACCGGCTCAGTGACGCCACAAAGTGGTCACGAGATGGTATGCAATCGCGCGCGATCTCTTGACCGCGGCTGCCAACACGTGTGTAATCACACCAGTGTCATTTCCGGTTGGCGGCCGAATTCGGTGTCCGAGACCGAGATTCGATCATCTGTTCGAATGGGGATGGCCGCTCAACAAAACAGTCGGCGAGATTCACGACCAACGACACCAGGTGAGGAGGCGGAGCATGTCCTATGAGCACCTTCGGGGCCTGATGGGAAGCACACCGCACGCCACTGCCGGCTCTGCGACGATGGGGGCCCCAGCCCGGCCCCACCTGAGCTTGGTGCCTGATGCGCCCGAAGTGCCCGTGACCTTCGCAGCCGCCCCGGTTAGCGCCGACCAGTGGCAAGACCGCGCCTTGTGTGCGCAGACCGATCCCGAGGCGTTTTTCCCCGAAAAGGGTGGCTCCACCCGAGAGGCCAAGAAAATCTGCCTGGGTTGCGAGGTGCGCGCCGAGTGCCTGGAATACGCGCTGGCCCACGATGAGCGCTTCGGTATCTGGGGCGGGCTCTCCGAACGCGAGCGCCGCCGCCTCAAGCGCGGCATCATCTAGCCGGGCGATCCGCTAGTCGTCATCGATCGTCGGGTCGATGACGGAGGCGTCGACGTCCAAGTAGGTTGCCACCTGAGCGACCAGGATCTCGTGCAGCAATTCAGTGAGTTCAAGGGTGTCTTCGGCGCGCCGCTCGATCGGCTTGCGGAATACCACGATGCGAGCGCGCGTGGCGTTGCCGCGCACATCGACTCCGGCCGGAATCAAGCGAGCCAGGGCGATGGGCCCGTCAGCGACGACCTCCGACGGCCATTGCACATTGTCGGGATCCTTGGGCGAGATGCGGGGAATCTCATCGACCGCCACGTCCAGTCCGGTCAGCCGCTCATGCCAGCGACGCTCGATCGGTTCGTAGGCCTCCAGCACGGCCATGTCGAACCGCTCGGCCCGGCTGCGCCACCCGGGGACCGTGGGCGGCAGCAATGGCCCGCGCATCTCCCGGCCGCGTCGCGTCGGCGACCGGCGCTGCGACCGGCCGCGCCGCCGGGAGCTGCGCGAATCCTCCACGCGGCGATGGTAACGGTTCCGAATCGCGGCCCGGGTCAATGCGCGTGTCCGGCAGTCCCGAGGGCCGCACGCACGATAGCCTCTCGGTCGTGAACGTTCCGCGTCGCTGCTGTCGGCCCGGGTGTCAACACTATGCGGTGGCGACGCTGACCTTCGTCTATTCGGACTCGACGGCAGTGATCGGCCCCTTGGCCACCGCGCGTGAGCCGCACTCGTGGGATCTGTGCGTCAGCCATGCCGGCCGCATCACCGCGCCACGCGGTTGGGAGCTTGTCCGCCACCCCGGCCCGTTGACCGCCCCGGCTGAGGACGACGATCTGATCGCGCTCGCCGAGGCGGTGCGGGAGGGGCGGGACGCGATGCCGGCCGGGGCGCCGCGCAACGGCTTTGCCGACGGCGACCCCGCGTCAGCTGCTGCCCCCGGTAGCGGTGTGCTGGTGCCGAGCGGTCCGCGCGTCACCGGGCGTCGCCGTGGCCATCTGCGCGTGCTGCCCGACCCGACGGAACAAGACTGAGTGATGTTCGCGGCGAGCGTGCGCAGAATCGCGCACCACGCGGCGTGTCGGCGCGGCGACACGCACACTCGCGGTGATGCTGAGGCGGCGCAAAGCTAGGCTGGTCGGGAAGAGTTCCCGTCGTCAGGAGTCCCGTCATGTCTCGGCCTGCTGCGGCTGTCGACCGGGTCGTCAAGGCCTACGACATCAGAGGCCTGGTCGGCGACGAGATCGACGAAGCTTTTGCCGCCGACGTGGGCGCGGCCTTTGCCCGGCTGATGCGAGACGAGGGTGCGCGGCAGGTCGTTGTCGGTCACGACATGCGAGACAGTTCGCCGCGGCTGGCGGCTGCCTTTGTCGCCGGGGTCACCGGCCAGGGCCTCGACGTGGTCCGGATCGGGCTGGCGTCTACCGACCAGCTCTATTTCGCGTCGGGGTTGTTGGACTGCCCTGGCGCGATGTTCACCGCCAGCCATAATCCGGCGGCCTACAACGGCGTCAAGTTGTGCCGGGCGGGTGCTAAACCGATCGGCGCGGACACCGGATTGACCGACATTCGCGACGACCTGGTTGCCGGCGTGCCGGCGCATGGCCGCTACGACGGCCCGGCCGGCTGCATCACCGATCGAGATGTGTTGGCCGACTACGGAGAATTCCTGCGCTCGCTGGTGGACACCTCGGGGTTGCGCCCGTTGCGGGTGGCCGTCGACGCGGGCAATGGGATGGCCGGCCATACTGCGCCCGCAGTACTGGGTCCGATTGCGGCCGTCACCCTGGAGCCGTTGTACTTCGAGCTCGACGGCTCCTTTCCCAACCATGAGCCCAATCCGCTGGACCCGGCCAACCTGGTGGACTTGCAGCACCACGTGGTGGCCGTGGGGGCTGACATCGGCTTGGCCTTCGACGGCGACGCGGACCGCTGCTTCGTGGTCGACGAGCGCGGCCGGCCGGTCTCCCCGTCGACGGTGACGGCGCTGGTCGCCGCCCGTGAACTGTCGCGGGAGATCGGTGCGACCGTGATCCACAACCTGATCACGTCGCGGGCGGTGCCGGAACTGGTGGTCGAACGCGGCGGTACCCCGGTGCGATCCCGGGTCGGGCACTCCTACATCAAGGCTCTCATGGCCGACACCGGGGCGATTTTCGGCGGTGAGCACTCGGCGCACTACTACTTTCGGGATTTCTGGGGCGCCGATTCCGGAATGCTGGCCGCGCTGCACGTGCTGGCCGCACTGGGCGAACAGCGCCGCCCGCTCTCGGCGCTCGCCGGCGACTACCAACGCTACGAATCGTCCGGCGAGATCAACTTCACCGTCGTCGACGCCCAGGCTTGTGTTGAGGCAGTGCTGAAGTCCTTCGGCGCGCGCATCCACGCGCTCGACCACCTCGACGGGGTGACGGTCGATCTGGGCGATGGCAGCTGGTTCAACCTGCGCAGCTCCAACACTGAGCCGCTGCTGCGGCTCAATGTCGAGGGCCGCTGCGCCGAGGACGTGCAGGCGGTGGTGAACCAGGTCAGCACCGCGATCGCAGCCCAAACGGCCGGGGAGGCGGCGCCTTCTGCAGGGCTGACCGGAGGGATCGTGACATGAACGCGGCGGAGGCCGTCATCGACCTCGATGACACCGAGGCGCTGATCGACGCCGATCGCGAAGGGCTTTTGAGGGCGGCATCGACCGCGGGTGCGCAAGTACGCGCGACTGCCGCCGCAGTCGACGAGGGCGCTTTGGAGTCGGTGTGCGGCAGCGACCATCCGCGCAGCGTGATCTGGGTGGCCACCGGTGGTCCTGCCGAGACAGCCGGCGCCATGCTGGCCGCGACGCTGGGCGGTTCGGCCGCGGCGCCGATCGTGCTCGCCGCTAAGGCGCCGCCGTGGATCGGAGCGCTCGACGTGCTGATCGTCGCCGGGGACGACCCCGGCGACCCGGGCCTGGTCGGGGCCGCCGCCACCGGGGTTCGCCGGGGCGCGCGGGTCGTCGTGGCGGCACCGTACGAAGGCCCGCTGCGGGATAGCACGGCCGGCCGAGTCGCGGTTCTGGAGCCGCGGATGCCGGTCCCCGACGCATTCGGTCTGTGTCGGTACCTGGCCGCGGGGTTGGCCGCCGTGCATAGCGTCGACCCTCGGTTGCCCTCGGATCTGGGTGTGCTCGCCGACGAGCTCGATGCCGAGGCGCTGCGCAATAGTGCCGGCCGCGAACTGCTCACCAACCCGGCGAAGGCACTGGTCGAACGCATGGCGCGGCGCCGGGTCGTGCTGGCTGGTGATTGCGCCGCGACGCTGGCCTTGGCCCGGCACGGGTGCTCGGTGATGTTGCGCATAGGGCAGCGGGTGGTCGCGGCCGCCGGACTGGGCGATGCCCTGGTGGCGCTGGGCGCCGCGGCACCCGATGGGTTGCGGGACTCCGCGGCTGCGCTGTTCCACGACGACCAGATCGACGGACCGGCGCCGGAGCGCTTGCGGGTGCTGGCGCTGACCCTGGCCGCCGATCGGCCGGTGACGGCGGCCCGGGTCGTGCGGCTGGCCGACGTCGACGTCGTAGGCGTTGGAGACGGTCCCGATGCCGCGCCCCCCGGCCCGGCGTTGCGGGTCGGCGAGCAGCGCGCCGAGCAGCAGCTGGCTATCTTGGCAGTTCGGCTGGAAATGACCGCGGTTTACGTGAGACTGGTACGGGGATAAGTGGTTTAGGAACAACCGAAGTGGACCTCTTACGCGGAGCGATTCGCACGTATGCCTGGGGGTCGCGGACCGCCATCGCCGAATTCACTGGGCGGGCGGTTCCGGCCGCTCATCCCGAGGCTGAATTATGGTTCGGCGCCCATTCGGCTGATCCGGCCTGGTTACAGACCGCTGACGGGGGAAAATCGTTGCTCGAGGCGTTGGCCGACGACCCGGAGGGTCAACTGGGCGCGGTGGTCCGCGCCCGATTCGGTGATTCGCTGCCGTTTTTGGTGAAGGTCCTGGCCGCCGACGAGCCGCTGTCGTTGCAGGCTCATCCCAGCGCGGAGCAGGCCGCCGAGGGCTACCTGCGCGAAGAAAGGCAAGGCATCCCGCTGTCCTCGCCGATGCGCAACTACCGTGACGCCAGCCACAAGCCCGAGCTGCTGGTGGCGCTGGCGCCGTTCGAAGCGCTGGCGGGGTTCCGCCCGGTCGACCGCACCGTCGAATTGCTGCGGGCGTTGGCGGTCGCCGACCTGGAGCCCTACCTCTGCCTGCTCAACGACCAGTCCGACGCCGATGGTCTGCGTGCATTGTTCACCACCTGGATCACCGCCCCGCAACCCGATATCGACGAGCTGGTGCCGGCCGTGCTCGACAGCGCTATTCGCTATCTCAGTGGTGGTACGACCGAGTTCGCGGCGGAAGCGAAAACTGTGCTCGAATTGGGTGAACGCTATCCCGGCGACGCCGGCGTGCTGGCCGCACTGTTGCTCAACCGGATAAGCCTTGCGCCGGGCGACGCTATCTTTCTGGCAGCCGGGAATTTGCATGCCTATTTGCGGGGCATGGCCGTCGAGGTCATGGCCAATTCCGACAACGTATTACGGGGCGGGCTTACCCCTAAACACGTCGACGTGCCCGAGCTGTTGCGGGTGCTGGATTTCACGCCGACGCCCGAGGAGCAGCTGCGGCCACCCACCCACCGCGACGGGCTGGGGGTGTTCTACGACACCCCCACCGAGGAGTTCGCGGTGTCGGTGCTGACGCTCGACGGCGGCTACCTCAATCACGAGGTCGACGCACCGTCGCGACATGATGGTCCGCAGATCCTGTTGTGCACCCAGGGATGCGCGAGCGTGCATGCTAAGTCTGGCACGCTGGGGCTCGAGCGGGGGGCGGCCGCGTGGGTGGCCGCCGACGACGGGCCGATCCGGCTGGTTGCGCGCCAGCCCACCACGCTGTTTCGCGTGACCGTCGGCCTGTGACGGCGGTTGGCCGGGAAAACTCAGGACGCGCAGTGCCCGGGCGCCGGTGATCTGGCCGGAGCGCGGTCTCGATCACGCGCTCGCACCGTCGCCGGCGCGCCGGGCTCGGCGGCGCTCGGCAAGCCACGCCCGCATGTTGTGCCCAGCCGCGCGGACGACAAGGGCCGGTGAGGGGATCATGTAGAGGCTGTCGAGCAGCGAAAAGCGGCGCAGGAACCATTCGGCCAGCACGGGATCGTCCTCCGCTGCGGCGAGGAACTGGTCGAACAGGTTGCCCACCGGCCGGTACCACCACCGCCGTGGGCCGGCCGCGTGGTGAAACGACAGGTCGCCGATCGCGTTCATCAGCCACACCGGGTAGGTGGTTTTTGTGGTCGCCCGCAGGAAAGCCCGGGCCACGTCGTCGGTCCGAAGAGCCTGCCGCAAATGGCCGGCCTGCAGCGACGTCATCGTCATGCCCTGCCCGAACGTGGGGTCGAAACTGGCCACCGCGTCGCCCAACGGCACGATGCCGCCCGGGAAGCGATCCAGCTTGTCGTAGCGACGCCATCTGCTGGCAGGGAAGCGGTGCAAGGCCGGCTCCCCGACGGGCGAAGCGTGCTCGAGCGCTGCGGCGAACCGGGCGGGCAGCAGCGTGCGAGCGAGTGCGATCATGTCGGAAAACGATTGAGGTGGCTGGGCTTTGGCGACACCGAAGGTCGTGAGAATCCAGGTGTGGTTCTCATAGCCGAGCATGCCGAGCCCCAGGGGTTGTTCGCGGGACGCTCCGGCGACGACCACCCGTTCTGAGATCAATCCCTCGGGAACGACGAACTGATGCGATGCATAACTGATGCCCACATCGATGACGTCGTCGGGCGGGCGCGCAAACCCCCACTGTTGCAACCAAACCGGCAGCCTACTGCCCCGACCGCCGGCATCGACGACCAGGTCAGCGGCGACGAACGCGAGCTCGTCGGCGTCATCGGCATCCAGTAACACGCCGGTTACCCGCCGGGTAGCGCCGTCGAAGCGTGGTTGGGTCACCGAGCGCCGCCGGATCTCGACATTGGCCAGGCCGGTGACCCTGCGCCGGATCTGCCATTCCAGCTGCGGCCTGCTGGGTACGTAGGCGGTGAACTCGTCGCGCAATCTGTGACCGGTGCCCAAGACGTGGCCGGCCGCTCCGAAGTAGATGCAGTCCGGGCGGTTTTCCAGGACGGGAACGCCCGCGGCGACCAGCTCGTCGAGCAGTCCGGGAAACAGCCCGTCGAGCTCTGTTGCTCCCCGTGCCATCAACAGGTGCAAGTGGCGGCCCTGGGGAACCGCGGCGCGATGCACGGGTGCGCTCGGCAGCTCGTCGCGTTCGAAGATCGTTACCCGCTCGTAGACGTCGGCGAGCACGCGGGCGGCGCACAGGCCCGCGATGCTCGCACCGATGACGACGGCGTGCGCACGGCGGCGGGTCTCGGGCATCTCCCGACGGTACCCGGCACGACCGGAGCCCCCTTCCCGTCTCTTTACAAACTATAGCAATTTGTCTATACAGAAGACGAAATATGCTGTATTGTCCAATGGACCTGCGAAGGAGGTTGGCGGCATGACCACGGTGAGCTGGCAGGACAAGAAGCGCTACCTGTGGCTGCTCGGGTTGATCGCTCCCACGGCGCTGTTCCTGGTCCTGCCGATCGTGTGGGCGCTGAACCGGGCCGGCTGGCAAAGCGCCTCGCAGGTGCTGTTGTGGATCGGGCCGATCCTGGTGTACGTCGTGTTGCCGCTGCTCGACCTGCGCTACGGGCCCGACGGGCAGAATCCGCCCGACGAGGTGTTGGAGCGCCTGGAGAACGACCGCTACTACCGCTACTGCACCTACCTCTACATCCCATTCCAATACCTGAGCGTGGTGCTGGGCGCCTACCTGTTCACCGCCTCCGACCTGAGTTGGTTGGGCTTCCCGGGACCCCTTGGCTGGCCCGCGAAGATCGGGGTGGCGCTGTCGGTCGGGGCGCTGGGTGGCGTCGGCATCAACACCGCCCACGAGCTGGGGCACAAAAAGGCCTCGCTGGAGCGGTGGCTGTCCAAGATCACCCTGGCGCAGACCTGCTACGGCCACTTCTACATCGAGCACAACCGCGGCCACCACGTGCGGGTCGCCACCCCCGAGGACCCGGCGTCGGCCCGCTTGGGCGAGACGTTCTGGGAGTTCTTCCCCCGCAGCGTGATCGGCGGCCTGCGCTCAGCGTGGCGGCTGGAGGCCCAGCGGTTGCGCCGGCTCGACAAGGGCCCGTGGCACCTGTCCAACGACGTGCTCAACGCATGGCTGATGTCGGTAGCGCTGTGGGGCGTGCTGATCGCGGTGTTCGGCCCGGCACTGATCCCGTTCGGGATCATCCAGGCTCTCTACGGCATTTCATTGCTGGAATCGGTGAATTACCTCGAGCACTACGGCCTGCTGCGGCAGAAGCTGCCCAATGGTCGCTACGAACGTTGCCTGCCGGTGCACAGCTGGAACTCCGACCACCTGGTGACCAACCTGTTCCTGTACCACTTGCAGCGCCACAGCGACCACCACGCGAACCCGACCCGGCGCTACCAGACCCTGCGCAGCATGGCCGGGGCGCCCAATCTCCCCAGCGGCTATGCCTCGCTGATCGGGCTGACCTACATCCCGCCACTGTGGCGCGCGATGATGGACCACCGGGTGCTGGAGCACTACGGCGGTGATATCACCCGCGCCAACCTGCACCCGCGCCGGCGGGACAAGATTCTGGCCCGCTACCGGACGATCGCGTGATGGCCGCCTACCGCTGTCCGGTCTGCGACTACGTCTACGACGAAGCCACCGGCGCTGCCCGGGAAGGCTTTCCGGCCGGCACACCGTGGCGTCAGGTGCCCGACGACTGGTGCTGCCCGGACTGTGGGGTGCGGGAAAAGGTCGATTTTGAACCCGCTCTAGGACAGGAGTGAACCGATGCGCGACTACAAGCTCTACCGCTGCCTGCAGTGCGGCTTTGAATACGACGAGGAGCTGGGCTGGCCCGACGAAGGCATCGCGCCGGGAACCCGCTGGGACGATATTCCCGACGACTGGTGCTGCCCGGATTGCGGGGCGGCCAAGTCCGATTTCGAGATGGTGGAGGTGGCCCGTCGGTGACCGCCAGTTTCGCCCACGTGAAACGCGTCCCCTACGCGGCGGCGGCGCGGGTATTGCTGCGGGATTCCGTGCTGGACGCGATGCGCGAGCTGTTGCAGACCCGCGATTGGTCGGCGATCACGCTCGCCGACGTCGCCCGCGCTGCCGGTGTCAGTCGGCAGACCATCTACAACGAGTTCGGGTCCCGCCAGGGCCTGGCGCAGGGATACGCACTGCGGCTCGCCGATCGGCTGGTCGATCTCGTCGAGGAGGCGATCGGTTCCAACATCGGCGACATCTACGCAACCTTACTGCACGGATTTCGGGCTTTTTTCGCCGAGTCTGCGGCTGATCCGCTGGTGATCTCGCTGTTGACCGGCGCGGCGAAACCCGACCTGCTGCAGATCATCACCACCGACAGCGCACCGATCATCACTCACTGCTCACAGCGGCTCACGGCATTGTTCAAGAACAGCTGGATCACGATACGCGAGCACGATGCCGCTATTTTGGCGCGTGCCATCGTCCGACTGGCGATGAGCTATGTGTCGATGCCGCCGGAGGCCGATCACGACGTCGCCGCCGACCTGGCCCGGCTGATCACACCGGCCGCCGAACGCTACCGGGAACCTTGTCAGGTGGCGCAGGCTTGAGACGGGGGCAGCGTCATAGTATGGGGTGGTTCGCGACGCACCCGGGCATCGCAGGTCCGGTGGGCGGGATTAATGTATAACCCGGCTAAGTAACCGACGAGGATTGGGCGCTTGATGACGACGACCGAAAAATCGCTGACCGCCGACCTGAAAGCCGATCGTGCCAATGGAATCGAATACAAGGTCGCCGACCTGTCGTTGGCGGATTTCGGCCGCAAGGAGATTCGGCTGGCCGAGCATGAGATGCCGGGTCTGATGTCGCTGCGCCGCGAGTACGCCGAGGCGGCTCCGCTGCGGGGAGCGCGCATCTCGGGCTCGCTGCACATGACGGTGCAGACCGCGGTGCTGATCGAGACGCTGATCGCCTTGGGGGCCGAGGTCCGGTGGGCCTCGTGCAACATCTTCTCCACCCAGGATCACGCCGCCGCGGCGGTGGTCGTCGGCCCGCACGGCACTCCCGAGCAGCCGCAGGGCGCGTCGGTGTTCGCCTGGAAGGGCGAGACGCTGCAGGAGTACTGGTGGGCGGCCGAGCAGGCGTTGACCTGGCCGGGTGAGCCCGCCAACATGATCGTCGACGACGGCGGGGACGCCACCATGCTCGTGCTGCGCGGCATGCAGTACGAAAAGGCCGGCGTGGTGCCGCCCGCCGCCGACGACGATCCCACCGAATGGAAGGTCTTCCTGGACCTGCTGCGTCGCCGCCTGGAGACCGACAAGGGCAAGTGGACGAAGATCGCCGAGTCGGTCAGGGGTGTCACCGAGGAGACCACCACCGGCGTGCTGCGGCTGTACCAGTACGCCGCTGCCGGGGATCTGGCCTTTCCGGCGATCAACGTCAACGACTCGGTGACCAAGTCCAAGTTCGACAACAAGTACGGTTGCCGGCACTCCCTGATCGACGGCATCAACCGGGGCACCGACGCGCTGATCGGCGGCAAGAAGGTGCTGATCTGCGGTTACGGGGACGTGGGCAAGGGTTGCGCGGAATCGGTGAAAGGCCAGGGCGCGCGCGTCGTCGTCACCGAGATCGACCCGATCAACGCGCTGCAGGCGCTGATGGAGGGTTACGACGTCAAGCGGGTCGAGGACGTCATCTCCGAGGTGGACATCGTCATCACCGCGACCGGAAACAAGGACATCATCACCCTCGAGCACATGAAAGCGATGAAGGACCAGGCGATCCTGGGCAACATCGGTCACTTCGACAACGAGATCCAGATGGGCGCCCTGGAGCGTTGCGGTGCCACCAAGACCACCATCAAGCCGCAGGTCGACCTGTGGACCTTCCCCGACACCGGCAAATCGATCATCGTGCTCTCCGAGGGCCGGCTGCTGAACCTCGGCAACGCGACCGGACACCCGTCGTTCGTGATGAGCAACAGCTTCTCCAACCAGGTGATCGCCCAGATCGAGCTGTGGACCAAGGGTGACGAGTACGACAACGAGGTGTACCGGCTGCCGAAGCATCTCGACGAGAAAGTGGCTCGCATCCATGTCGAGGCACTGGGCGGACGCCTGACCAAGCTGACCAAGGACCAGGCCGAGTACATCGGTGTCGACGTCGAGGGCCCCTACAAGCCCGACCACTATCGCTACTGACGTTGGTCGACGGCGGTGCTACCCGGTCTCCTCGTCGCCGTCGAGGTCGGCCAGTAGTGCGTCACGGGCCCGGGCCACCCGCGAGCGGATAGTGCCCACCGGGCAGCCGCAGACCGCCGCGGCGTCGGCGTAGGACAGGCCGAGCAGCTGAGTGAGCAGCAGCGCCTCGCGCTGCTCGGCGGTGAGGGCGGCGATCAGCGTGCGCACTTCGACCAGGTCTTCAAACCCCCGGGCGGCGCGGTCACGGTTGAGCAGCTGTTCGGGGTCGGCCCCGGGGGCGGTGCGGGGCCGCGATTGTGCGTACCGGATGTGATCGGCGACAACCCGGCGGGCAATGGCCAGCAGCCAGGTGCGCGCGCTGGACCGCCCGGAGAACCGCTTGATGGCGCCGATCGCCCGCAGGAAGGTTTCCTGGGCCAGGTCGTCGGCGCTGCCGCCGTCCGACGACAGGTACGCGACGAAGCGCCACACGTCGTGTTGGGTGGCTTTGACGAACGCCTCGAGGGCCGGCGAGTTGCCGCGGGCAGCGGCCAAAGCCAGCGCGGTGACGGCATCGTCGTCACGTGCGGTCACAAGCCTCCACCTTAATACGACGCGCCGTCGTAGAGCTCGGTCAGGCCGCCGTCCGGTTGATCGGCCACAGATGCCTGCGGCGCCGATCGCGGGGCAGGTCCGGCGTCAGTACCAGCTCGCGGGTCTGTGCATCGGTGCTGACGGGCTTCGGCGCACCGGCCCGCTCCCGCGCCACCAGCACCGCGAACACCAGTCCCAGCAGCACCGGCAGGTGGCTGACGACCCGCGCCGTGGTCACCTGGCCGTGGTAGGCGTCCACCGCCACGTAAGCGGTCAGCACCACCGCGAACGCGCCGGTGATCGCCGAGACACCCACCGCCGCCGCGGTCCAGACACCGGCGACGATCATCGCCGCTCCCAACGCCAAAAACCATGCGGTGGACTCGTGGAGCAGGTGCGCCCCGGTCGCCGCGCCGTGCCCATGTGTGGCCACCAGGCCGAAATCGACGCCGGCGATCTGGGCCAGTGCCACCGCGACCTGCAGTGCGCCCACCACGATCAGCCCGCAGCGCCGGTAGTCCGTGATCAGCTCGGCCAGCCAGCGGCGATACCGCGGAACCGGTGCGATGCCGGCCGTTGCCATGATCCGCTTGACCAGGTCCGGTCCCGGGCGGACGTCGACCGCGGCCAGTCGGCGGGTCTGAACGGCCACCCCGATCAGCCAGGTGCGGCAGTCGTGACACGATCCCAGATGGGCATCGACCTGCTGAGCCGGCACCTGCTGGGGTTCGCCGTCCAACCGCGCGGACAACGCCTCGCGCGCCACCACACATCGCATCCCTGTATCGTCGCGCATCAGCGCGCCGGAACACAAAGCCGGGCCGTGGCGATAGGCTCGCGGCAGTGCTGATCGCGATCGAAGGCGTCGACGGCGCCGGCAAGCGGACGCTGTCCGAAGCGCTGCGCGGCGCGTTCGAGGCCGCCGGCAAGTCGGTGGCCACCTGCGCGTTTCCCCGCTACGGGCGGTCGATAGCTGCCGACGTCGCGGCCGAGGCCCTGCACGGTGCGCACGGCGATCTCGCGTCGTCGGTGTATGCGATGGCCATGCTGTTCGCGCTGGACCGTGCCGGCGCCGTCGAGCAGATCCGCGCGCTGTGCCGAGACCACGACGTGGTGATCCTGGATCGCTACGTGGCGTCCAACGCCGCCTACAGTGCGGCGCGCCTGCATCAGGATGCCGACGGGGAGGTGGTGGCCTGGGTGCGGCAGATCGAATACCAGCGGTTGCAGCTTCCTATACCGGATTGGCAAGTGCTGCTAGGTGTTTCAGCCGACCTCGCCGCCCAGCGCGCCCGCGAGCGGGCCCGCAGGGAAGTCGCGCGGGCCCGGGACGCCTACGAGCGGGACGACGAGCTGCAGCAGCGAACCGGGGCGGTGTACGCCGGTCTGGCGGTCGCCGGATGGGGTGGTCGATGGCTGGTGGTCGACGCCGATGTCGACGCGAGCGAGCTAGCCGCCACGCTGCTCAACGCCCCGCATGCGGGTAGTGCGCCCAGTTGACGGCACGAAACGCGCATCGAGTAGCTGAGTTTTGTCGCGATGAAGTGACACCATGGACACCATGAGGCAAAGGATTCTTGTCGTCGACGACGATGCATCGCTGGCCGAGATGCTCACGATCGTGCTCCGGGGGGAGGGCTTCGACACCGCAGTGATCAGCGACGGCACCCAAGCGCTCACCGCCGTGCGTGAGCTGCGTCCCGACCTGGTCCTACTGGACTTGATGCTGCCCGGGATGAACGGTATCGACGTGTGCCGGGTGCTGCGCGCGGATTCCGGCGTGCCGATCGTGATGCTGACTGCCAAGACTGACACCGTCGACGTGGTGCTGGGCCTGGAGTCCGGCGCCGACGACTACATCATGAAGCCGTTCAAACCCAAGGAGCTGGTGGCTCGGGTGCGGGCGCGGCTGCGGCGTAATGACGACGAGCCGGCCGAGTTGCTGTCGATTGCCGACGTCGACATCGACGTGCCGGCGCACAAGGTCACCCGCAACGGCGAGCAGATCTCCTTGACGCCGCTGGAGTTCGATCTGCTGGTGGCGCTGGCACGTAAACCACGCCAGGTGTTTACTCGTGATGTGCTCCTCGAACAGGTGTGGGGCTATCGTCACCCGGCGGACACCCGCCTGGTGAACGTGCATGTCCAGCGACTGCGAGCCAAAGTGGAAAAAGACCCGGAGAACCCGAATGTCGTCCTGACCGTGCGAGGAGTGGGCTACAAGGCCGGACCTCCGTGATCGCCGGCGACGCCGGGCGTCGCGTTGGGGGGTCTTCGGCGTGCGGGGGAAAGCGACGACGATGATCTGGGGCTCGCGGCGACGCATTCGCGGTCGTTGGGGGCGTTCGGGCCCGCTACTGCGGGGCATGCGGGCATTGGGTCGAGCCCTGGCCGTTGCCTGGCGCCGCTCGTTGCAGTTGCGGGTGGTCGTGCTGACGCTCGGAATGTCTCTCGCGGTGATCACGGCGCTGGGCTTCGTGCTGACCAGCCAGGTCACCAACCGGGTGCTCGAGGTGAAAGTCCGGGCGGCCACCGAGCAGATCGAGCGGGCCCGCGCGACGGTCAGCGGGATCGTCAGCGGCGAGGAGGCGCGCTCACTGGACAGCAGTCTGCAGCTCGCCCGCAATACGTTGACGTCGAAAACCGATCCAACCTCCGGCGCCGGGATGGCCGGCCCGTTCGACGCGGTGCTGGTGGTCCCCGGCTACGGGCCCAGACCGGCCGCCGCGGCCGGACCGGTCGAGCAGGTGCCGGCGTCGTTGCGCGATTTCGTCAAAGCAGGGCAGGTTGCCTACCAGTACGCCACCGTGCACACCGAAGGCTTCTCGGGGCCGGCGCTGGTGATCGGCACGCCCACCTCGTCGCGGGTGCCCAACCTGGAGCTGTACTTGATCTTCCCGCTGGGCAACGAGCGCAGCACGATCTCGCTGGTCCGCGGCACGATGGTCACCGGCGGCCTGGTGCTGCTGGTGTTGTTGGCCGGCATCGCGCTGCTGGTCTCGCGCCAGGTGGTGGTGCCGGTGCGGGCGGCGGCCCGGACCGCGGAACGCTTCGCCGAAGGGCATCTGGCCGAGCGGATGCCGGTGCGCGGCGAGGACGACATGGCCAGGCTGGCGGTGTCGTTCAACGACATGGCCGAGAGCCTGTCTCGGCAGATCACCCAGCTCGAGGAGTTCGGCAACCTGCAACGGCGGTTCACCTCCGATGTCAGTCACGAACTGCGCACCCCGCTGACCACCGTGCGGATGGCCGCCGATTTGATCTACGACCACAGCGAAGACCTCGACCCGGCGCTGCGCCGGTCCACCGAGTTGATGGTCAACGAGCTGGACCGGTTCGAGAACTTGCTCAATGACCTGCTGGAAATCTCCCGGCACGACGCGGGGGTGGCCGAACTGTCGGTCGAGTCGATCGATTTGCGCTCGACGGTCAACAGTGCACTGGGCAACGTCGGCCACCTGGCCGAAGACGCCGGCGTCAAGTTGATTGTCGACATGCCGGCTGAAGAAGTGATCGCCGAAGTAGACGCCCGCCGGGTCGAGCGGATTTTGCGCAATCTGATCGCCAACGCCATCGACCACGCCGAGCACAAGCCGGTGCGGATCCGGATGGCGACCGACGAGGATACGGTTGCGGTGACTGTGCGCGACTACGGGGTGGGCTTGCGCCCGGGCGAGGAGAAGCTGGTGTTCAGCAGGTTCTGGCGGGCGGACCCATCGCGGGTGCGCCGTTCGGGCGGGACCGGGCTGGGCCTGGCGATCAGCGTCGAGGATGCCCGCTTGCACCAGGGTCGGTTGGAGGCCTGGGGCGAACCCGGCAAGGGTTCCTGCTTCCGGCTGACGCTTCCGCTGGTCCGCGGACACAAGGTGACGACCAGCCCGCTGCCGCTGAAGCCCGTTGCGCCTCCAGTAGCCCCGGACCGCAAAGAGCGCCCGCTGCGGCCCCGTGAGCACGCCGAGCGGAGCGGGTGATGCGACCGCTGACCGCTGTCATGCTCGGCGTGCTGGCCCTGATCACCGGTTGTGCCGGAGTGCCCAGCTCGTCGGCGCCGCAGGCAATCGGGACCGTCGCGCGGCCCGTCCCGTCGAATCTGCCCAAGCCGACTCCGGGCATGGATCCCGATATGCTCCTGCGCGAATTCCTCAAGGCCACCGCCGATCCCGCCAATCGGCACTTGGCCGCGCGTCAGTTCCTGACTCAATCGGCTTCCGACGCCTGGGACGACGCCGGTAGCGCGCTGCTGATCGACCACGTGGTTTTCGTCGAAACCCGCAGTGCCGAGAAGGTGTCGGTCGCTATGCGGGCCGACATCCTGGGTTCACTGTCCGACATGGGGGTGTTCGAGACCGCCGAGGGTGAGCTGCCGGATCCCGGCCCGATCGACCTGGTCAAGACCCCGGGCGGCTGGCGTATCAACCGGCTGCCCAACGGGGTGTTTCTGGACTGGCGGCAGTTCCAGGCCACCTACAAACGGCACACCCTCTACTTCGCCGACCCGACGGGCCAGACGTTGGTTCCCGACCCGCGCTATCTGGCAGTGTCCGATCCCGATCAGTTGGCCACCGAATTGGTCTCCAAGCTGATCGCGGGGCCGCGCCCGGAGATCGCCAAGTCCGTGCGCAATCTGCTCGGCCCGCCGGTGCGGCTGAAAGGTCCGGTGACGCGGGCCGACGGCGGCAAGAGTGGGGTGGGCCTCGGCTACGGCGGGGTACGCGTCGATCTGGACAATCTGACGATCGCCGATCCGCGAAGCAGGCAATTGCTGGCCGCGCAGCTCATCTGGACGTTGGCCCGTTCCGACATCAAGGGGCCGTATGTGATCAACGCCGACGGCGCTCCCCTAGATGACCGGTTCGCCGCGGGATGGAGCACCTCCGACGTCGCGGCCGCCGATCCCGGGGTCGACTCGGGTGCCGCCGCCGGCGTGCACGCTCTGGTGGGCGGGTCGCTGGCAGCGATGGACGGAGACCACGCCACCACGGTGCCGGGCGCGTTCGGGCGGACACCGGATCAGACCGGCGCCGCGCTGTCCCGCAGCGGACACCAAGTCGCCTCCGTGGTGACGCTGCGGCGCGGCGCACCGGACATGGCGGCGTCGCTGTGGATCGGCGATCTGGGCGGCGAGGCGGTACAAGCCGCCGACGGCCACAGCCTGTCTCGCCCGAGCTGGGCGATTGACGATGCCGTGTGGGTAGTCGCCGACGGTCACACCGTGCTGCGGGCGATCCAGGAGACGGCGTCCGGGCAGGCCGCGCGTTTTCCGGTGGATGTGGCTGCGGTTTCCGGCCGATTTCCCGGCGTGATCACCGACTTACAGTTGTCCCGGGATGGTGTGCGGGCAGCGATGGTCATCGCGGGTCAGGTGATCCTCGCCAGCGTCGAACAAACACAGGCCGGCCAATTCGCGCTGACGTATCCGCGGCGACTGGGATTCGGGCTGGGCTCGTCGGTGGTGTCGTTGTCGTGGCGCACCGGCGACGACATCGTGGTCAGCCGCACCGACTCCGAGCATCCGGTGTCGTATGTCAACCTCGACGGGGTGAATTCCGACGCGCCGAGCACCAATCTGCGGTTGCCGGTGTGGACTGTGGCGGCCAACCCGTCGACGGTGTATGTCGCCGATGCGCGCGGGGTGGCGCAGCTGTCGGGTTCCGGCGCCGACGGGCCGCAGGGCTGGGTGGATGTGCCGGCCTTCATGGTGCCCGGTGCGGTACCGGTTTTGCCGGGGTGAGCCGGAGTCAATGTCGGACGACCCGCATGTAAAGAAGTTTTACATTTAACCTTACTAACATCACATTATGATAACAGGAGCGCGTCGTTGTTATAACGACAGTTCTGTGAAATTCCCATCCTTATAGCATCTCAGCCGTATCTCAGCTGCGGTCCATGTCAGTCTCTGCAGCTCATCGGCCGTATTTGACGGTGACGTCGAATACCTTCACAGAATTTCGGGAGCTGATGATGGAGCAGCAGCGGCTTCGTCCCTTCGCTACGACGGGTATAGCCATCGTGGGGGCCAGTCTCATCGCCGTCACGCCGGTGATACCAATTCCTCCCGACGTTCAGACGCGAGGCGTCGCACTGACGACCAGCGCCGCCGATATCGCCGCGCCGTACGACGACCTCTACGCCACCACGGTGGCCAATCTGCAATCCCTGAGCCACGAGTTGCTCGATCAGCCATCGGTGCTCAGTCAATTCGGTGCGGACTGGACGGGTGATCAGCAGTCGATCACGGCCGTTTCCGGCGAGATTGCAAGCCAGCTACTGCACGTGATCAACGCGTTGACAGCTCCGCCGCAGATCAGCGCAGATTTCCTCCCACTGCCGGCCCATCTCTCCGTCGATCTGGGGGTGCCGCTGATCCTTTTGTTGGCTGCCCTAGGTCCGTTGGTCACCAGCGCCAACGAAATCAGCGACATCCTCGGGCAGATCCCCACGGACACCACTCCCACGGCTGCGTTGACCACTCTCATCGACGCCCCGGCCAACGTGCTGAACGCCTTCCTCAACGGCACCGACAGCATCGATGTCGCCGGCATCGACGTCCCCGCCTTCAACGGCCTGCTCGTTACCGGACAGAACCTGGACCCCGGGGTGACTTTGGGCGCTGCGCTGACCGAACTGGGCGGTGTGCTGCACGACGCGGACGGCGTTCTGCGCGACCTTGGACAGCACGGCATAAACCTGAGCGGGCTGTTCGACCAGGTGATATACGGCCCGCTACCGAGTCTTTTCAGCGATGTCGGCCTGGGCAACCTGACCCTGGATGGGTTGCTGGGCGACCTCGGTGTGGGAAATGTGCCGCTGAGTGGGTTGCTGACCGAGTTGTCGGCGGGGAATACGACGCTGGGCGGCCTGTTCGGCGATGTGGGCCTGGGCACCATGAGTTTGAGTACGTTTCTGGGTGACTTGTCCGGTGTGGGCTCGACGACGCTGGGCGGCCTGCTGGGTGATGTGGGCCTGAGCACCACCACGCTGAGTGCGTTGCTGGCCGATCTGCCGAGCGTGGGCACAACGTCGCTGGGCGGCCTGCTGGGCGATGTGGGCCTGAGCGGCGTGAGTTTGAGTACGTTGCTGACCGAGTTGTCCGGTGTGGGGAATACGACGCTGGGTGCCCTGCTCGGCGATGTGGGATTGGGCACCACGACGCTGAGTGCGTTGCTCGGTGACTTGTCCAGTGTGGGCTCGACGACGCTGGGTGCCCTGCTGAACGATGTGGGGTTAAGCGCCACGACGCTGAGCACGCTGCTGGGTGATCTGCCGAGCGTGGGCTCGACGACGCTGGGTGCCCTGCTGAACGACGTGGGCCTGAGCGGCGTGAGTTTGAGTACGTTGCTGGGTGACTTGTCCGGTGTGGGCGCTACGACGTTGGGTGCCCTGCTCGGCGATGTGGGATTGGGCACGACCACCTTGAGTGCGTTGCTGGGGGATTTGTCCAGTGTGGGGGATACGACGCTGGGTGGTCTGCTGAATGACGTGGGTCTGGGCACCACGACGCTGAGCACGCTGCTGGGTGACTTGTCCAGCGTGGGCGCTACTTCGTTGGGTGGCCTGCTGGGCGATGTGGGCCTGAGCGGCGTGAGTTTGAGTACGTTGCTGGCCGATCTGCCCAGCGTGGGTGACACGACGCTGGGTGCCCTGCTCGGCGATGTGGGATTGGGCACCACGAGTTTGAGTGCGTTGCTGGGTGATTTGTCCAGTGTGGGGGATACGACCTTGGGCAGCTTGCTGGAAGACGTGGGGTTGAACACCACGACGCTGAGCACGCTTTTGGGTGATCTCCCCGGTGTGGGCTCGACGACGCTGGGTGGCCTGTTAAGCGACGTGGGTCTTGGTGATGTGTCGTTGAGCGGGCTGCTGGCCGATTTGCCGAGTGTGGGCTCGACGACGCTGGGTGCCCTGTTGGGTGACGTGGGGTTGAGCGGTGTGAGTTTGAGTGCGTTGCTGGGTGATCTGCCGAGCGTGGGCTCGACGACGCTGGGTGCCCTGTTGGGTGATGTGGGGTTGAGCGGCACGAGTTTGAGCACGCTGCTGGGTGATCTGCCCAGTGTGGGGGCCACGACGCTGGGCAGCCTGCTGAGCGATGTGGGTCTGGGCACCACGACGCTGAGTGGGTTGCTGGCCGCTCTGCCCAGCGTGGGCGCTACTTCGTTGGGTGGCCTGCTGAATGATGTGGGCCTGGGCACCACGAGTTTGAGTACGTTGCTGCGTGATTTGTCCGGTGTGGGGGATACGACGCTGGGTGGTCTGCTGAATGATGTGGGCCTGGGCACCACGACGCTGGGTGCGTTGCTGAGCGATCTGCCGAGCGTGGGCGCTACTTCGTTGGGCGACCTGTTGGGTGATGTGGGCCTGGGCACCACGAGTCTGAGTACGTTGCTGGGTGATTTGTCCGGTGTGGGGGATACAACGTTGGGCAGCCTGCTGAGCGATGTGGGTCTGGGCACTATGAGTTTGAGTACGTTGGCGGGTGATTTGTCCAGTGTGGGGGATACGACGTTGGGTGCCCTGCTGAGCGATGTGGGTCTGGGCAGCATGAGTTTGAGTACGTTGGCGGGCGATTTGTCCAGTGTGGGGGATACGACATTGGGCAGCCTGCTCAACGATGTGGGCCTGGGCAGCATGAGTTTGAGTACGTTGGCGGACGATTTACCTAGCACTGAGATACCTGGCCTACCTGGTTTTCCGCCTGTGGAGGGCAATCTGGGTGGCACCTACTTGGCTACTCTGTTGGATGAAACGGGTCTGGGTAACCTTGATCTGGTAGACGTTTTAAACGCGATCGGTATCGGCCAGGTCAACATGGGCCAGATTTTCAATAACCTAGATCTCGGCGGCCTGACAATAGGCGATTTCGTTCAGGCGGTAGATCCATCGTTTTATTACGGTCTTTCTATTGGCACATTTGGCATCGGCGCCGCTATTATGACCAAAACATTAAGTAGTCTCGTGGGAGGCTCGAACGACACCGTCGATTACGTCGTCCAATCTCTGGGTTTGAACGTGAGCCTGTCTTCATTTCTTGATGCGGCCGGCGACGTCCAAGATGTGGGTGGTTTCCTCAGCGGCGTAAATTTAGGGAATACGACGCTGGGCAGCCTGCTGAGCGAGTTGGGGATGAGCGGTACGACGCTGAGTACGTTGCTGGGTGATTTGTCCCCCGTGGGGGACACGACGTTGGGCAGCCTGCTGAACGATGTGGGCCTGGGCACCATGAGTTTGAGTACGTTGCTGGGTGATTTGTCCAGCGTGGGGGATACGACGCTGAGTGCCCTGCTCGGCGATGTGGGATTGGGCACCACGAGTTTGAGTGCGTTGCTAAGTGATTTGTCCAGTGTGGGGGATACGACGCTGGGTGGTCTGCTGAATGATGTGGGATTGGGCACCACCACACTGAGTGGGTTGCTGGGTGAACTGCCCAGTGTGGGGGACACGACGCTGGGCAGCCTGCTGAATGATGTGGGCCTGGGCACCACGAGTTTGAGTACGCTGCTGATCGATCTGCCCAGCGTGGGCTACTCGACGACGCTGGGTGGCCTGTTGGGCGATGTGGGCCTGGGCACCACGACGCTGAGCACGTTGCTGGGTGATTTGTCCTCTGTGGGGGATACGACGTTGGGTGCCCTGCTGGGCGATGTGGGCCTGAGCGGCACGACGTTGAGTGGGTTGCTGGGTGATCTGTCCAGTGTGGGCGATACGACGCTGGGTGG
>NZ_VYIK01000149.1:1191-1457 GCF_008709575.1 Mycobacterium sp. | reverse complement strand
CGGGAGCAGCTGCCCGTCGCGCTGAAACCAGACCTCGCAAGTGGCATCACAGCTCAGGTAGCGGCGCTGGGCGTCGGTCAGTGCTGGACCCAGATGCAGCGCCGCGGCGCGCGCGGCGACATCGACGTGGACCACCACCGTGGTGTGCAGCCCGTGCGGGCGGCGGACCGCTTCGGCGTCCCAGCCGGCCTGCACCAGCCGCACAAACGCCTCCACGGTGCCCGGCATCGGTGGGGTGAGCTCGGAGGCGCCCGACTCGATGCCAC
>NZ_VYIK01000149.1:743-969 GCF_008709575.1 Mycobacterium sp. | reverse complement strand
GCCCGCCCGGGCGGCGATCACCCCGAGTTGATCCAGCGACAACCGGCCCTCGGCCAGACCCGCCGCGCAGCGGGGAAACTCCTCCAACCGCTGCGCCACGGTGGCGATGCTGTGGGCATTGGCCGAGGACACCCCCAGTTTCCAGGCCACCAACGCCGCCACCGAGCGCGCCCCGTCGCCCCCCACAACTGGTCGCGGTCGATTTCGGCGACGATCCGCACGATGC
>NZ_VYIK01000149.1:221-662 GCF_008709575.1 Mycobacterium sp. | reverse complement strand
TCCCGTGGACTTTGGTGTCTGGTCGTGCGGTGTTCTTGTTCGGGAACTTGGAGCCAGCCCGTGGTGTGGACTCCTGCTTAGAGAATGTCTGGACCGTGGCCGTGGCGCTCAGTCACCTGGTGATCTGGAAGAACTTGTGGCAGGAGGGTTTTGCAGTGGCATTGACGTTGGGGATCGACGTCGCGGTCCGGGCGGCGCATCAGGCGACGCTGGCCCGTGACGGCAAGACGGTGTGGCGGGGCCGTAAGTTCTTGACCCGCCCCGACGAGCTGGAGCGGGTGTGGGCCGATGTGGGTGCCGAGGATCCGGGCGAGCTGACGGTGGTGCTCGAGCCCACCAGAAACGCCTGGATTGTGATGGCGGAGTGGTTTCGCCGGCGCGGCGCGAAGGTGGTGATGGTGCCGACGACTCAGTCGGCGGACCTGCGCAAGTACTACTCCA
>NZ_VYIK01000149.1:0-211 GCF_008709575.1 Mycobacterium sp. | reverse complement strand
TCGACCCGCAGGCTACCCGGGAACGAGGCGGACTAGGGACGGCTGAACCGGAGCAAGATCTTCTGGTTGTAGTAGTAGTCGAGCACGTCGAGCAACCGACCTTCGTTGAGGTGCCCAGGGGCGATGGGAACAAAGCGCATTCGGAGTCGACCGGCGGCAACCTGAAACCCGGCGTCGGAGAACCAATGGGCCACTTGATCGAGCTCGTAAA
>NZ_VYIK01000148.1 GCF_008709575.1 Mycobacterium sp. | reverse complement strand
CGGGATCCGTTGGGTACCAACCGTGGCTGGCATCCTCTTGTTGATCTCGGCAATGAGCACCGGCGTGTGCCGCATCGCATCGGCGACATAGTCGACACCGATGCCCAAAGAGCACGTCCCGTTCTCGTCGGGCGGGGACACCTGCATCAGGCCGACGTCACACGGCAGCCGGCGTTCGGCGAACATTCGCGGTAGCGCTGAATAGTGGCACGGCACCACGTCCAGGCGTCCGGACCGGCTCAGTTCCCGAAGCTCGCCGAGCCCGCCAAACGACACCATCGACATCCGGCCCGGTATCGTGACGGCGAGCTGGTCGTTCCAGCTCAGCCCGGTGAAAGTGCGGATCGGACCGATCCGGGGATTCTGCATGATCAGCGCGTCGACGAGTGGACGCGGCTCCGCGGCGGCCTGACCCCACCAGACACCGTCACCTCGGGACAGGAATTTGCTGAAATCGATCACGTCGGTACCCGTTGGATCAGGGTTCCCGTGCCAAGACCCCCACCGCAGCACATCGTCACCAGGCCGAGGTCGGCCTCGCGCCGTTCGAGTTCGGCGACCAGGGTGGCGATCAGCCGGGCGCCGGTGGCACCGACGGCGTGACCCAGCGCGATCGCTCCGCCGTTGACGTTGACCCGCTCGGTGTCCGGACGCAGCTCGCGCTGCCAGGCCAACACCACCGAAGAGAACGCCTCGTTGACCTCGAACAAGTCGACGTCATCTATGGAGAATTCGTTGCGCTGCAATAACTTCCGAGTCGCCGGAATGGGCCCGGTCAGCATGATGATGGGGTCGACACCGACGGTGGTCTGGTCGACGACGCGGGCACGCCGCCGCAGCCCGAGCCGGCGCGCGGCATCCTTGGAGCACAGCAGTACTGCGGCGGCGCCGTCGCTGATCGGCGATGACGACCCGGCGGTGATTCGCCCGTCCTCTTTGCGGAAAACCGGCTTGAGGTTGGCCAGGGTCTCCACCGTGGCCTCAGGGCGCACGCATTGGTCGGCATAGCGGATCTGGCCGTCGAGTGTCATCGGCACCATCTCGGCGATGAACCGGCCGTCGGCGATGGCCTTTGCAGCCTTCTGGTGCGACTGCGCGGCAAAGGCATCCATCTCTTCGCGGCCCAGCTGCCAGCGGTCGGCGATCAGCTCGGCGCTTTCGCCTTGGTGCACAAAGGCGTACCGCTCGCGCAGCTCGCCCGGCCAGGGATCGCCATACAGTTCGGAGACCTTGCCAGGGGAGTCGATGGGGACGTGGCCCATGTGCTCCACACCGCCGGCGATGACGACATCGTGCGTGCCCGAGGCCACCAGCGCCGCAGCCATTTCCACCGCGGTCTGCGCCGAGCCGCAGCGCCGGTCTAGCGTGGTGGCCGGTACTTCAGGCGGATAACCCGCCTGCAGCCAGGCGTTGCGGGCGATGTTACGGGACTGTTCACCGAACGGGGCGGTGCAGCCGATGACG
>NZ_VYIK01000147.1 GCF_008709575.1 Mycobacterium sp. | reverse complement strand
CGTTTTTTCCGTCCAGTGCCGGGTTGAATCCCAGTTTGACGGTCGCGGCCAACGCCCTGCGGGTAGCCGAGCACATCAACCAGGAACATTTCGCCACGTGATGCTTTGCTCCCCATCGCCGCCGAGCGCCCCGACAGGGCACGACCATCGGTTGGTCGCTCGACTTGCTTGACTACTACCAGAAGATCTTGCTTTGGTTGGGCTGTCCCCGGTCCGGTTCGCGGTGGGGGTTGGCGGCCCGAACTTGTCGGACCCGGGTGCGATGATGCGGGTATGTCGTCAAGCGCATCGCCTACCGCGCCGGTGGGTCCTGATCAGCGCCTGGAGGTGCTCTTCGAGGAGTTGGCGGAGTTGGCCGGTCAGCGCAACGCCATCGATGGGCGAATTGTGCAGATCGCCGCCGAAATTGACCGCGAGCAGTTGTGGGGGGCGACGGGGGCGCGGTCGGTGGCGGGGTTGGTGGCTTGGAAGCTGGGGGGTGTCGGCGGGCAATGCCCACAGCATCGCCACCGTCGCGCACCGGGTGGAGCAGTTTCCCCGCTGTGTGGCGGGCTTGGCCGAGGGCCGGCTGTCGCTGGATCAGGTGGGGGTGATCGCCGCCGGGGCGGGTAAGGGATCGGATGAGCATTACGCGGCGTTGGCGGCGGTGGCCACGGTCAACCAGCTGCGCACGGCGATCAAGCTCGAACCGCGACCCGAGCCTGATCCGCGCCCGCAGCCGCAGCGGTCGATCAGCAAAACCTGCGGCGAGCAGTCCTGCTGTTGGCGCATCACCTTGCCCCACGAGGAGGCCGCGATGTTCGACGCCGCGCTGGCAGCACATCGCGAGGCGCTGATCGGCGAGTGGACGCAGGATCGCAGCACCCCCGGGGCCGCATCCGATGCCGCACCGCCCATGCCGGGCACCGTGGAGGCGTTTCTGCGGCTAGTCGAGACCGGCTGGGACGTCGAAGCGCTCCGCCGCCCGCACGGGTTGCACACCACCGTGGTGATCCCCGTCGATGTCGCGCAGCGCGCCGCCGTGCTGCACCTGGGTCCAGCACTGAGCGACGCCGAGCGCCGGTATCTAAGCTGTGATGCCCGCTGCGAGGTCTGGTTTGAGCGCGACGGGCAGGTTATCGGCGCCGGGCGAACCACCCGGGTGATCAGCCGGCGGCTGCGCCGCGCGCTGGAGCACCGCCAGTCCTGCTGCGCGGTGCCCGGCTGCGGGGCCACCCGCGGCCTGCACGCCCATCACATTCGCCATTGGGAAGACGGCGGGCCCACCGAGTTGGCCAAGGTGAGATGTCTATGTCGATTGGGCCGTGATGCCGATGAAAAGCAGCTGGTGAATGGGCCGATGAGGGTATGGGGTGTCGTTCGCGATGCGTGAGCCAGGTGTGATTTGTCTGCCGGATTGTGGCAGCGAGAGCCTGACACGAAAATAACGGTGACCACAAGCTGGTGAGGGCAGGTAGGGGTGACCCG
>NZ_VYIK01000146.1 GCF_008709575.1 Mycobacterium sp. | reverse complement strand
GAATTGGTTCGAAAGCCCCTATCATGGCAAATTCGCGGTCGGGTGGGGTATGGGGGCTCTTCAATCTTAACCGGGCAGTTGTGATTTCGCTCTCATAGGGCGTGTCGTTGCATGGGGAGGCCCTTGGCCTTCCGAAGTCTGAAGTTGCGAGTTTTCAGGCGGAGGGAAGGGAACCAAGGGCCATGTCTGACGGTACGACATTGTTGTTTGGGCTGCCAGGGGTACGAGTCGAGCGTGTCGAACGGCGTGCTGATGGCACTCGGGTGGTGCATGTGGTCACGGCCGAGGAAACCGCGGCGGCGTGCCCGGGGTGTGGGGTGGTGTCCAGCTCGGTCAAGGAGCGGGTGTGCACCTCGCCGCGGGACATCCCCTACGGTCGCGATCCCATCGTGGTGCTCTGGCATAAGACGCGGTGGCGCTGCCGGGAGGAATACTGCCAGAAGTCTTCGTTCACCGAGGCCATCGCGCAGGTGCCGGCGCGGGCGCGGATCACCAGGCGGTTGGCTACCCAGATCGGGGAGGCGATCGGGCAGGCTGCCCGTTCGGTGGCCGAGGTCGCCAACGCCCACGGGGTATCGTGGCCGACCGCGCACCGCGCCTTCGTCGCCCACGCCGATACGGTGTTGGCCGAGCCGCAGCCGACCCGGGTGCTCGGCATTGACGAGACCCGCCGCGGCGCGCCCCGCTGGCAGCGCTGCCCCAACACGGGCCGGTGGGTGCGGGTTGACCCGTGGGATACCGGGTTCGTCGACTTGGCTGGCGATCAGGGCCTTTTGGGGCAGGCCGAGGGCCGCACTGCTGCCGCGGTGATCACCTGGTTATCAGAGCGCAGCGAGGAGTTTCGGGCCGGCGTCGAATACGTGGCGATCGATCCGGCCGCGGGCTACGCCACCGCGATTCGGGCGACGTTGCCTAACGCGACCCTCGTGGTCGACCACTTCCATCTGGTGAAATTAGCCAATGACGCGCTGACGAAGGTGCGCCGCCGGGTCACCTGGGATCTGCGGGAGCGGCGCGGGCGCAAACTCGACCCCGAGTGGGCCAACCGGCGTCGACTGCTGACCGCGTGGGAACGCTTGTCGGATGAAAGTGTAGCGATGATGTGGAACGCGATCCTCGCCGAGGACAGCAGTGGACAGATCCTCTCCGCGTGGATCGCCAAGGAAGAACTGCGCACCTTGCTGTCGACTGTGCACGTCGGCGGGGATGCGCACCTGACCCGCCACCGGTTACACCGGTTTTTGACCTGGTGTATCGACTCACACATCCCTGAGCTGCTCACCCTAGCCGCCACCATCGACACCTGGTGGCCCGAGATCAACGCCTTCGTGGCCACCGGGATCACCAATGCCCGCACCGAGGGCTACAACCGTCTAGTCAAACAGGTCAAGCGGGTCGGTTGCGGATTCCGCAACCGAGAACACTCCGCCCGCCGGATACGATTCCACAGCACCCCCCAACACCGGGC
>NZ_VYIK01000145.1 GCF_008709575.1 Mycobacterium sp. | reverse complement strand
CCGCCCAGCCGACCATGCCCAACCCGTGCGAGGGCGTGCCGCGCAACCCGTGGTGCCCGAGCAACCCGGTCACCCAACCGTCGTATCCGGTGCCGGGATCCCCCGTTTCCTAGGCCTGCCCGGGACTGTGCCGAACACACTCGCGGTGGGTGCGGTGTACGCGACACAAAGCCCTAATCGTGCTTATCGATGCCAGGGCAGCCAGATGTCAGCTTATGGTGACTGCAGTGGAGCGGTTGCTGGGTGGAAGGTGGACACCCGATGGCACGACAGACATACCGGCGGCGTTTTCCGGGCGTGCGCAGGGCCGGGCGAGTGGCCAAGGTAGGCGCAGCGGCGGGTGCGATGGCCGCGGCGGTGCTGAGCCCGGGGATTCCGGCGGCGCGCGCCGACGTGCTGGATATGCTCCTAGACCCGCTCATCGACCCGCTGATGAGCGCGGCCGCGGCGGTCGGCGCCGGGGTGCCCGAGGTGGGCGGCGCGGTCGCCGATGCGGGGGCGGCCGTCCCCGCCTCCACGCTGTACCCGGTGGATCAGGCGTTCGTCTATGCGCTCAGCGGCTTCAACACCGCGGTCAACGGGCTGATCCAGGACTACATCACCAGCCCGATCGGCGAAGCCCTGGATCCGATCATCAACGCGCCCTCCGTGTTTTTGTTCGGGCGGGACTTGATCGGTAACGGCATCGACGACTTCACCGGGGTCAACAACTCGCTGTTAGGCGATGCGGGATTCTTCGGCAACCTCAGCGACGGCGGCTTCCTGGCCGGCAATGGGGGCACCGGGACCACCGGGGTGGCCGGGGTCGACGGCGGGGCCGGCGGAATCGGCGGATCGGCCGGGCTGATCGGTGACGGCGGCACCGGCGGAATCGGCGCTCCCGGTGCTCCCGGCGGAGTCGGCGGCACCGGTGGGCTGCTGCTGGGCGACGGCGGGGACGGCGGAGCAGGTGGAGCCGCCACCGTCGCCGGCGGGACCGGCGGGGTCGGCGGTAACGGCGGAGCCGCAGGCTTGTTCGGCAACGGCGGCACCGGCGGGGCCGGTGGCGCCGGGGCGACCGGGGTGACCGGGACTCCCGGTTCGACCGGCACGGCCGGCACACCGGGAGTCGCCGGTGTTCACGACGGTGCGGGCGGGCCCGGCGGAGCCGGCGGGGCCGGCGGCGTCGGCGGTGTCGGGGGCAACGGCGGAGCCGGCGGCAACGGCGGGGCTGCCGGACTGATCATCGGCGACGGCGGGACCGGCGGGGCCGGTGGCAACGCGGGTACGGGCGGTGACGGGGGCATCGGCGGTACCGGCGGTGGCGGCGGGGCCGGTTACGACGGCGGCAGCACCGCCGCCGGCGGTAACGGCGGGGCCGGCGGAACCGGCGGCAACGGCGGGGCCGGCGGGGCCGGGGGTACCGGCGGGGCCGGCGGAAACGGCGAGCCAGGACACCCAGGGGCAGCAGGAGCCCGTGCGCGCGACTT
>NZ_VYIK01000144.1 GCF_008709575.1 Mycobacterium sp. | reverse complement strand
CGCTGATAGCTCTACCCTCCTTCATGGCCGGACCTTCGGGGAACGCTTTCGTCGCTTGTCCTGCGAGGACTGAAATGAGACGGCGTCCCCGGGGGTTTGTGCCGGAGGCTTGTCGTCTTGGAGGATGTCGTCCCGGCGAGGACTGGTCTATCAGCACGACGCAACGCCTCCAGCGCCGGCGACTGAGAACTGAAACATGATGGGAGGCGACGCATTTGCTTGCGGTAGGTATCGATTGGGCCGAGTCGTTCCACGACGTGGCGCTGGGCCGGCCCGGCGAGGGTGTGATCGAGCACTTCCGTATCGAGCACTCGGTAGCCGGGGTGGGACGGCTGCTGGCTCGCTGTTTGGAGCTCGAGCCCGACCCTGCCGAAATCCGCGTGGTGCTTGAGACCCGCCACGGTGTGCTGGTCGAAACCCTGCTCGATGCAGGATTTACCCTGCTTCCGGTCAACCCCGACCTGGTGGCGCGCCGTCGCGGCCCGGCTAAGAAGAAAGACGACGCCGAGGATGCCCGCATCTGCTGTTTGATCGCGCTGGATCAGTTCATGGGTCTGCGCAAACTCATTCCGCACGGCGATTTGGCCGGCGAGCTGCGCGCGATTGCCCGCGACGACGAACGCGCCGCCCGCGATGAACGTCGGCTCCTCAACCGGCTGCGCACCGATCTGCTGGCGACCTTTCCGGCTGCACTCACCATCGCCGGCGATGATCTGGGCAGCCCGGTCATCTTGAAACTGCTGGCCAGTTGGCCCACCTACGCCCAGCTCGCCGAACTCGATCATGACGCCCTGGAACGCTTCGCGCGCTCCGCGCGGCATGGCTGGCCAGACCGCTTCGCCGCCCGCGTGCGTGACGCCCTGAGCACTGAGCAGTTGCCGGTGCGCGATTATCTGGTGCGCGCCAAGGCCACCACCATCGCGCTCACCGCCACCCAGCTGCTGGCCCTGCGCGAAGCCCGCAAGAACTGGGAGCGCCGCATGGGTGAGCTGCTGCTGGGAGCCCGCCGCGAAGGCCGCGCTAAACAACCCAGGAACCCCGACCCGGGAAAAGCAGTCCCGGGCGGTGAGATCTACCTGAGCTTCCCCGGCCTCGGGGATCGCCTCGCCGCCCGCATCGCCGGTGAAATCGGCGATCACATCGAGCAATTCGACACCCCCAACGCGCTGCAATGCTATGCCGGCACCGCCCCGGTCACCCGACGATCGGGCCGCAGCGAATTGGTCATCGCCCGCCGGTTGGCCCACAACCGCTACCTCGGCGCTGCTGTGCACCAATGGGCCTTCTGCAGTCTCATCCGCTCCACCTGGGCGCGCGACTTCTACGACGCCAAGATCACCAAGGGCAAATCCCACCACAGCGCCCTGCGAGCACTGGCCAACCGCTGGCTCGAACTGCTCTGGCACTGCCTCACCCACAACGTCCAATACGACGAAAACACCCACATCCGCAACCGGCACAACACACGACCTGCCGCGTGACGTTGACAGAGG
>NZ_VYIK01000143.1 GCF_008709575.1 Mycobacterium sp. | reverse complement strand
TCACCTACGACGGGAAAAAAGGAACGATTCAGCTCGTCGGACACGGATTCAAACAAGACCCGCCTCCCGTGCCACCACCAAGCCCGCCGCCGCATGTACCGACGCCCGAAGAACGCGAGCGAGGGTTAGCGGCTCGCGTCCTTGAAGGGGCAGTTATTGGTGGGTTAGCCGGAGTACCCGAAGGCGGGGTCGGAGCGGTCCCGGGCATGATAATCGGCGGAGGTCTTGGTGGCATCGAGTGGTTCATCGAAGAGACACAGAAGTAAGCACATGACTGATCAGCCATTGCGTTTCTGGCGACGCGTAATCCGCTGGCCCTACACCAAGCAGGGAACGATCGTCCTAGGTTGTGTGGTCCTGCTCATGTGCGCCGTCGGCGTGTACGAGTTTGTAAGCGGTGGGGGTGCGATATTCATCGTCTGCTCGGCGGTCCTGTTCGCGCTGGTAATCCGCGAATGGGTGAGACTGTATCGGCATCGAGCCGACCCAAACTGGCCACCTCGGCCGAAATGGGTTTCGCGCGTCGGGCAGTCCGAGGCAATCGTTCCCCGCGATGATTGACAACAGCCGCGGCAGCGTTGCCTAGGACGGCATCAACGAGCTGATGCGCGACCCCGACGTGATCGCCCCGAGCTCCGGCTGCTGGCCGCTGTCCGCCGGACATGCGCCGAGATGAGCGGCCCGATCCCCGGCTGACAGCCCGCTGGTGCACACACCGGCACGCAACCTGCCACCGGCTGACGAGCGCGACAACCCGAAGCACTATTGCCCCAGGGTCTGACGCGCGCTGCTCTCAGTGAGTATGGCCGTGGGCTTCCACCAGACCGGCCTGATGAACATGGCTGTGGGTGTGCTCGGTGCCGTCGTCGTGGGTGTGGGGATGTTCGTGCTCGACGTGGTCGTGGCGGTGCTCGGGGTGCGGGTGGGCGTGGGTGACGCCGAAATGGCGTCTTGAGCAGGTTAGGTTAGGGTTCGAGCATGGAAATGTTGCGAGTAGCCACTGACCAGCTGCTGGCCACAGCTAGTGGCTGGCACGGGTTGAGCGCCGACCTGGCCGCGGTCCCGCCCACCGGGTTGGGGTTGTCGTGTCAGGCCAGCGCCGCAGCGGTCAACGCGGTGCATGCCGGCGCCGCTGCAGCGGGTGAGGCATTCGCCGCGCGCACCCAGACCACGGCGGTCAAAACCGCCGTCGCAAGTGCCGCCTACGTCAGCACGGAAGCGAACTCGAAAGACCTCCTCGACGCGATCACCGAGGCCCTGTAGGACAGAAGATGGTGACTACCGGATTGCCCACGCTGTCTTCGATTCGGGCGTGGGACGTTGAGCACCTGACCCAAGCCGCCGACCACTGGGAGGGCACAGCGGACCGCTGGGAGAACGTATCCATACAGGTTTGGCAGCAGTCCCACGGTCTCGACTGGGAGGGCCAAGCACGCGAGGCCCTGATCGAGCGGACCACCGCCGACAAGACGACGATCATCGGCAGAGCTGATCAGTT
>NZ_VYIK01000142.1 GCF_008709575.1 Mycobacterium sp. | reverse complement strand
ACGTGAGCATCCCCGCGCGCTGGGCGCGCGTTCCTGGCGGAGGGAAGATGCTTTGCCGTCAAGGTCGCCTTGGCGGGGTCGCTGCGTGGGGTGGACGCTTGTGGACGGGACAGCGACCGCGGCGCCACGGCCGTTATTGCCTTGGAGCCGAAGAGCCCGAACGTGAGCCTGGTCGGGCGGACCGTCGTAGGGATTCGTGGAATGTTGCCTTGAGCACGTGCGTCAGACTCCACTCTTTTGCCCAGTCCGCCTGCCGTGGTCGCTGTCCCTTTCCCCATAGTGATGAAAGGAGAACGATCATGGAAGTGCTCCACGAGCGTTGCGCGGGAATGGACATCTCCAAACGTGACGCGAAGGTTTGCGTCCGGGCCCCCGGCGCGCGCCCGGGAACCTACGGCAAGCGGATCACGGTGCATGGTGCGATGCAACGCGACATCGCTGAGCTGCGTGATCACCTGCTGGCCCAGCAGGTGACCCTGGTGGTTTTGGAAGCTACCGGGGACTACTGGAAGCCGTTCTATTACGGCCTCGAGGATGTCCTGAACGTGATGCTCGTCAACGCCAGGCACGCAAAGAACCTCCCCGGCCGCAA
Organism: Mycobacterium sp.; assembly: GCF_008709575.1. Classification (GTDB taxonomy): domain Bacteria; phylum Actinomycetota; class Actinomycetes; order Mycobacteriales; family Mycobacteriaceae; genus Mycobacterium. The sequence goes on along the minus strand of NZ_VYIK01000142.1, from coordinate 934 downwards.
GACCGATATCTCCGATGCCCAATGGCTTGCTGAGCTTGGCGCGCATGGCCTCGTGCGAGGGTCGTTCGTCCCGCCCTGGCCGATTCGCCAGCTCCGGGACCTGACCCGGCAGCGAACTCTGTTGACTGGGCAGCGATCCCGGGAGATCCAGCAGCTGGAGAAGCTGATCGAGTCGACCGGAATCAAGTACACCTCGATCACCACCCGCTCGCTGGGGGTATCCGGCCGCTTGTTCCTGGAAGCCCTTGTCGCTGGCGAGCGAAAGCCGACGTCGCTCGCCGAGCTCGCCAAAGGACGGTTGCGCACCAAAACCGAGCAGCTGCGGGCCGCCTTCGAAGGCAGCTTCACCACCCACCACGCCAATCTCACCCGGCTGCACCTCGATCGCATCGACCTGCTCAATGCGCACATCCAGACGCTCACCGAGCTGATCGGCGCACTCATCGACGAGCACAGCCTGGGCTGGGCCCGGGATCTGCTCGCAACGATCCCCGGTATAAGTGAAACCGGCGCGGAGAACATCCTCGCTGAGACGGGGGTCGACATGACCTGCTTCGACACGCCCGCCCACCTGGCCTCTTGGGCCGGTGTCTGTCCAGGACAGCATGAGTCAGCCGGGAAGTCTCGCCAGGTGCGCGCCCGCCCAGGCAATGCCCACCTCAAAGGCGCGCTCGGGATCGCCGCGATGGCCGCCGCGCGGACCAACGGGTCGTTCTTCCAACACCGCTACAAGCGACTCGCCGCCCGCCGCGGGCCAACTCGCGCGCTCGTAGCCATCGAGCATTCCCTCCTGATCGCGATCTGGCACATCCTCACCCGCGGCGAGCCCTACCGAACTAGCCAAGCCGCCTAACCCAAATCCACGACACCCCAGGACCAGTCAAGGTCGCCGGGCGGTCATCCGCGCCCAATCACCACCGCATCTTCGCGTCAG
>NZ_VYIK01000141.1 GCF_008709575.1 Mycobacterium sp. | reverse complement strand
ACCGATGTCTCGTTCCTCGTCGTCGAACAACCCTGGCTCCTTCACCTCGATACCGTCGACGCAGGTGTAGCAACCAGACACGGGCTCGGTCGCCGATTCACTCGGAGTGTCGTCAGTTGGTCCGGTCAATAGGCAAGTGGATCACCACCGTGGTCTCGGCTGAGGAATCCTCGCTGCAAGTCGAAGTTGCCTTCATCGACGCGCTCAAGGCCGAGGACCTGTGGGCCGCCGCCGACCAGCGCGCTACCACCGCCCTGGTGACCGCGCTGGCCTGCGGCGACCGCGACGCGGTCGACACCGCGATCGGCGATGGTCAGCGGCCCCTGCTGCTGGCGATCAGCGATAACGGGCCCCAGATGCGGTCGCACTCCACCCGAGAGTTCCTCGCCGGAGTCGCCATCGCCCAACAGTTCGGCCGTCCTGGCACACCCCAGGACCAGGCATGGATTGAGACCCTGTTCGGACATGTCAAGGGCGAGTGGCCGCACCTGGAGAAGATCACCCATCCCGGCGAACTCGAAGCCGAACTCGACCTCGCACGAACCGAATACAACGGCATCAGGCTGCATGCCGCCCTGCAGTACGTGACTCCCAACGACGAACACGAAGGACGAGGTGATGCCATACGCACCAAACGCCGCGACGGACTCGCTCAAGCACGAGCGAACCGCATCGCATACCGTCGACTCAACGACGGTGCACACCCTGGAGAGAACCGATGAGCACGCCCAGGATCTGGCTGGGTATTTCCAGCGACGAATGGCTCATTAACTCAAACACACCTCAGCCTCAAAACCCGCACCAACTATGACGAGGCAACAGCATGGCCCCAACCCAAAGACGCAGGTCAACCACAAAATGACCCAACTCAACAAAATGCCGCTTGACAAACCAATTCATGGGATGTCTCACGACAAGCTGATGGAGGAGATCCGACGCCGTGGTCCGGCAGATACTGCGCTGCGATAAGGCCGCGATCGAGTCCGCCAAGGAGACGGTGCTCGAGATCATCGGCCGTCCCCGACCAGCTGCGCGTCGAAGCGATGTGAGGCTACGCGCTGTGCGCCGGCAACGCCACCGTGCAGGAGCGATCACAGCGGTTCTTCGACAAAGTCGACTGCGGCCGAGCCGGTGCCACCGCCACTCGCTGTCAGGCCGTCGCATTGCACCGCCGGCCTTAGCCAGAAGTTGCGACTGCTTTTGCGGGGGAATTGAATAGCTGACCTGGAATTTGTCGGCAGCGTGGCAGGCGAATATGTAGCCACGAATATGGTGTGTTGATGCGACAAACTGCCACGAGTTCGGTTTATAGTATGGGTATGAAAGCATCCAGTGGCGCGATGCATGTAGCCCGGAACAAACGCAGGTATGTGGCGAAGTCTGGCCAGGAACGCGTCTACGAGACGGTCCTGCTGCGGCGCTCGTTTCGCGACGGGTCTCAGGTACGCCACCAAACCCTGGCGAATCTGTCGAAACTTGGATCTACTGACGTTTTCGTGGGTGGAATTCATGCTGCCCTCCCTGGTAGTGGGG
>NZ_VYIK01000013.1 GCF_008709575.1 Mycobacterium sp. | reverse complement strand
GGTGGAGCTAAGGGGATTCGAACCCCTGACCTACTCGATGCGAACGAGTCGCGCTACCAGCTGCGCCATAGCCCCGTGATCGCTAGCAGGCTACCAGCCGCAGTCCACCGAGCCGAAACGCTACTGGCCGGCAGCCCGCGGCAGATCGCGGTGCCAACCGTAGTCCCGAGCGTACGGCGCGTAGTCAAGATGCGCGAAGGCCGGATCCTCGTCGTCGATCTCCAGCACTACCGCGCCGGGGCGTTGCAGCCGCGACGGGACCACTTCGAACTCGCGGTCGTAAGGGTGCTCCCCGCCGAGCCGAGACCGGGCCAACCGCTGCAGCCGGCGCCGGCGCAGCCGCTCCTCGATCCGCGTCTGCCGGCGCAGATAGGCCAGGTACAGCATGGTTATCGCGCCGACGCTGCCGCAAATCCACCAGGCCACCGGTGTCAGCACGAACGCTGCCGTGGCCGAGGCCACCAGCATCAGGGTCATCGTCACCAGCATCCGCTTGCGGAAGGTGTATTTGCGCACACTGACCGCAACGGCGGTTTGCGATTCGTAGCGGTGCCGTCGCAGGATCGCCGGGTCGAGCATCGACTCGGTTTCTTCCTCGGACACCGGTATCCCGGAGGTGTCGTCGACGGTTTCGTATTCGTCGGCAAGCACCGAGTCCTCCGCGGGCTCGGCCGCGGACTGGGCTTCGACGTCGTCTTCCGCTGCCGGCTCGCCCGGGCGGGCGGGCTCGTCGACGGTGTCGATGTCGTCGGCGTCGGCAGCAACGTCGGCGGCGACCGGCGCGACGACCCCGGACGTGCGGTCCTCATTGTCGAGGCCCTCATCGTCGAGGTCCTCGAACCGGTCCTCGTCGGGCTGCCAATGCGGATCGCTGCGATGCCCGGCTGCCGGTCCACCGCGCTTGAGCAGCCGCGCCGCCGCGGCACTGTTGAGCACCCGGGTCGCCAGCGCCACGTCGCTGGTGCGCCGCACCGCCTCACGCTTGCTGATCAACATCGGAACCAGCACGAACAGCCAGAGCACCACGAGCGATATCCACAGCAGCGATTGCGGAATGCTTGGCATGGTGACCTGCTCCTTTCCCCGCCAGGGTAGGCCGTCGTCCGACGGATCCGGTCGAGGCGCGCCCAAGACAATTACACACCTGTAATTTACAACACACAAGACTCATTTATCACTAATGTCACATCAGTAACAGAACCGTCGGTGCGCCGGTGCCAAGTCAGCGAGTGTGAAAGTGTTGCGAGAAATGTGGCCGATTGTCGCAACAGGTTCACCCTCGGCGCGCCACGCTAGACCCAGCTGGCATGCCCCTCGCGCACCAGAGCCGACGTCACCGACCCGCAGACATCCTCGACCGTGAGGGCCATCAGCACATGATCTCGCCACGCCCCGTCGACCTGAAGGTAGCGCCGCAGCAGCCCCTCCTCGCGGAAACCGACCTTTGCCAGCACCGCCCTGCTCGCCGCGTTCTCCGGTCGCACGGTGGCTTCCACGCGATGCAGCATGACCGGGCCGAAGCAGTGGTCGAGGCCCAGTGCCAGCGCCCCGGTAGCCACCCCGCCGCCGGCGGCTGCGCTGGAGACCCAATACCCGATCCACGCCGACCGCAGCGCCCCGTGCGTGACGTTGCCGATCGTCAACTGCCCACAGAACTGCCCGTCGAGTTCGATCGCGTACGGCAGCATGCGGCCGTTACGGGCTTCTGAGCGCAGGCTCGCACACATCGCAGGCCAGGATGAAATGGCATGTCGCACTGTCCAATCCAAATCAGTGCTGGGCTCCCAGGGCTCGAGATGACCGCGGTCGGCCAATCGGATGCGACTCCACTGCGCGGCATCGCGCATCCGCACCGGGCGCAGCCCGATCACCCCCGCGCCGACCCGCAGCGGTCCCACCGCCATCGGCCAGCCGGGATGCTGGGAACTGGAGCGCCACCGGTTCATCAGGGTGGGTTGCCGCGTCGCTCAGCCGCGCTGAGCCAGGAACGCGACATCGACGATCTCGCCGGAATTGATCTGCTCGGCCGCACTGGGAACCACCACTAGACAGTTTGCCTCGGCCAGGGTGGCCAACAAGTGCGACGACGCGCTCGACCCTCCGCCCAGCACCTGGACCAGGTATTGGTCGGTGTCCTGATCGCGCATGAGCTGACCGCGCAGAAATCCCTTGCGCCCGGGCATCGAGGTGATCGGCGACAGCGTTCGGGCGGGCACCATCCGGCGCATCGGCTGCCGCTTACCCAGCGCCAACCGGATCAGCGGCCGGACCATCACCTCGAAGACCACCAGCGCGCTGACGGGGTTGGCCGGCAGCAGAAAAGTCGGGACCCCTTCGCGACCCAGCTGCCCGAAGCCCTGCACCGACCCGGGATGCATGGCGACGCGGGTGACCTCCATCTCGCCGAGCTCGGCGAGCACCGAGCGCACCGCCTCGGTGACCCCACCGGCGATCACCACGATCTCGGCACGGTTGACTTGACCCTCGACGACGTCGCGAAGTTCCCTGGGATCGGCGCTGACGATCCCGACCCGGTTCACCTCGGCACCCGCGTCGCGACCGGCTGCCGCCAACGCATAGGAGTTGACGTCGTAGACCTGCCCGCTGCCCGGGGTGCGGGAGATATCGACGAGCTCATCGCCGATCGACATCACCGACAGCCGGGGACGCGGATGGACCAACACGCGTTCCCGCCCGACCGCGGCCAGCAGGCCCACCTGGGCCGCGCCGATGATCGTCCCGCAGCGCACCGCGACGTCACCGGGCCGCACGTCTTCCCCGGCGCGCCGCACATAGGCGCCCGACCGCACAGCGCGCAGCACCCGCACCCGGGATTCGCCGCCGTCGGTCCAGCGCAACGGCAAAACGGCATCGGCCAACGTCGGCAGCGGAGCCCCGGTCTGCACCCGAGCGGCCTGGCGGGGCTGCAGTCTGCTGGGGGTGCGCGTGCCGGCCGCGATAGTGCCCATCACCGGCAAGGTCACGGTCCCGCAGGCGTCCTCGCCGACGGCCCGATCGCCGCCGACGACCCCGACGCTGCGCAGGTCGATGCTGCGCACCGCGTAACCGTCGACAGCGGCCTGGTCGAATCCGGGCAACGGACGGTCGGTGACCACCTCTTCGGCGCACATCAGGCCCTGGGCCTCGGCGATCGCCACCCGTACCGGTCGCGGCGCCACCGCCGCGGCCATTACCCGGGCCTGTTGTTCCTCCACCGAACGCACAACGTGCCTTCCTGGTGCCTTCCTGACGCCTTCCTGGTGCCTTTCTGGCGGTGGGCGGTCGCTAGTTGCCGGTCAGCCCCAATCGCTCCACCAGCCAGCGCCGCAAGTCCGGACCGTAGTCTTCGTGGTCCAAGGCAAAGTCAACCGCAGCCTTCAAGTAGCCGCCGGGATTTCCCAGATCGTGTCGAGTGCCGCGGTGCACGACCGCGTGCACCGGGTGGCCCTCCGCGATCAACAGCGCCACGGCATCGGTGAGCTGGACTTCTCCCCCGGCGCCCGGATCGACGCGGCGCAGCGCGTCGAAAATCGCGCGGTCCAGCACGTAGCGGCCGGCCGCTGCGTACCTCGACGGGGCCGCGTCGGGCTTGGGCTTTTCCACCATGCCGTTGACCTTGAGCACGTCGGTGCCGGCGAATGCCTGGCGCGGGGCGGGCTCGACGTCGAAAACCCCGTAGGCGCTGATCTCCTCCGGGGACACCTCGATGGCGCACAGCACCGTTCCGCCGAAGCAGGCGCGTACCTTCGACATGGTCTCCAGCACACCGGTCGGGCGCACCAGGTCATCGGGCAGCAAAACCGCCACCGCGTCCTCACCGTCCGCCAGCACGGGTTCGACGCAGCCGATCGCATGCCCGAGCCCGAGCGGCTCGGCCTGCACCACGGACTCGACCTTGATCAGCCGGGGGGCACGACGCACTTTGTCCAGCATCGCCGTCTTGCCGCGCGCCTCCAGGGTGCCCTCCAGCACCAGATCTTCGACGAAGTGCGCGACAACGCTGTCCTTGCCCTCCGAGGTGACGATGACCAGCCGCTCGGCGCCCGCCTCGGCAGCCTCGGCGGCGACCAGCTCGATGCCGGGCGTGTCGACGACCGGCAGCAGCTCCTTGGGCACCGTTTTGGTTGCGGGCAGAAAGCGCGTGCCCAGACCGGCCGCGGGCACGATCGCCGTGCGGGGAACCGAAACACCTGCAGGTGACATTGCTGACACCATAACCGGGCATCCTCGGAAGTTTCGGTGGCGGGGTGAGCGACCGGGCTGAGATCGTTGAACCCATGGCCGGCAAAGCAGCATTACGACAGCAGCTGCTGGCAGCCCGCCGAGCGGTGGCCGCCGATCTCCGCGCCGCCGAGGCGGACCAACTCGCTGACCACGTCGCCGGCCTGGTCGGGACCGGCGACACGGTGTGCGCCTATGTTCCGGTGGGCACCGAGCCGGGCTCGGTCGAGATGCTCGACGTGCTGCGGAGCACGGCCCGACGGGTGTTGCTGCCGGTGGCGTTGACCAGCGCCGACGGCACTCCGTGTGCGTTGCGCTGGGGCGAGTACCGACCCGGGCGGCTGGTGCGCGGGCGGTCCGGTCTGCTGGAACCGGCCAAGCCGTGGCTGCCGCCCGAGGCGCTGGCCGAGGCCAGTCTGGCACTGGTGCCCGCACTGGCGGTCGACCGCCGCGGAGTGCGGCTGGGCCGTGGCCGCGGCTTCTACGACCGGGCGCTGGTGGACCGCAACCCGCATGCCCGCCTGGTCGCGGTGGTGCGCGACTGCGAACTTGTCGACGAGTTGCCCCACGAGCCCCACGACGTGCGGATGACGCACGCGCTCACGCCGGGGCACGGGCTGATCAAGCTCGACGACACCGTCCGGGAATCTCACGGCACGAATAGCGGTTCTAGCACTTGACACGGTAGAGTGCTAACGACGTCCAGACGCGGAGGTTTCTGTGCCGACATACAGCTACGCCTGCACCGGGTGCGGCAACCGGTTCGACGTGGTCCAGTCCTTCACCGACGAGGCCCTGACCACCTGCCAGCAGTGCTCCGGGCGACTGCGCAAACTGTTCCATTCGGTGGGCGTGGTCTTCAAGGGCAGCGGTTTCTACCGTACCGACAGCCGCGAATCGGCCAAGCGTTCCACCAACGGCACGGCGGGCTCCTCGGAGCAGGCCAAAGCCTCTTCTGGAGCCTCTTCTGGAGCCTCTTCTGAGGCCTCCTCGACAGCGTCCCCTGAAGCCTCCCCGAAAGCCTCCTCGCGGGAGCCGGCGAAAGCCGCCAGCTAGGGTTATCCACAGTCGCTCTTCCCACGTCCGCGGCCGCGGTCCCGCCACGTTTAGCGTGGCGTCGTGGCGCAATCGCTGAATCCCGCTCTCGTCGACCGGGTGGCCCAGCGCTTGCGCCCGGACTGGACGCGCACGATGCTGGCTCGACGGCTCGCGGCGGGCGGGCTCGTGGTGTTGGCCGCGGTCGCCGCGGTGCGCCCCGACCCCGACGGGGCTCGCGCGCAGGTGGTGGTCGCGGCCCACGATCTGGCGCCGGGCACCCCACTGGCCGCCGACGACGTCCAGGTCGCCAGCCGCGTGGCCGCCACGGTTCCCGACGGCGCGGTAGCCGATCTCGACCTGGTGGTCGGCTCCACGCTGGCCGGTCCGGCCCGGCGGGGCGAAATGCTCACCGACGTGCGACTGTTGGGCAGCCGATTGGCGGAGTCGACCGCTGGCCCCGGCGCCCGGATCGTGCCGGTGCATCCCGCCGACCCGGCGCTGGCCGACCTGGTGCGCCCCGGCGATGTCGTCGACGTGGTGGCGGCCCCGGCCCAACACGACACCGGAACGAACACCGGCCCCCGCATCGTGGCCAGCAATGCGGTCGTGGTTGTGGTCTCGGCCAAGCAGCAAGCCCAGGCCGGCGAGCGGGTGGTGCTGGTGGCGGTACCGGCCGGCGCGGCCACCGCCGTCGCCGGCGCCACACTGGGTCAGGCAGTGACCCTCGCCCTGCACTGAGCCCGGCGGCGTCAGGCGGCCGCCGTCTGCTCGCTGCCGCAGTATTTGCACTTCTGCGCGGCCGCGGGGATGTCGGACAGGCACTGCGGGCAGGCTTTCGTGGCCGGTTCCTCCCCGAATACGATGACCCCGCGGCGCTTCTGGATGTGCTTGTAGGGCACGACGATCACGAAGTAGACCACCGCTATGAAGACGACGAAGTAGACGATCGCCGAGATCACTGCCCCGATGTCGAGGAACGTCGACTTGTCGCCTGCCGGGCCGAGCTGCCAACCCAAACCCAGGCCGGCAGTCGGCTGCGCCGCCGTGACCAGCGGATTGACCACGCTGTCGGTGAAAGCCTTGACGACGTTGGAAAACGCCAAGGCCACCACCAGCCCGACGGCCACGGTGATCACGTCACCGCGCATCAGAAAATTCTTGAATCCCTGCACCGCGACCCTCCCGATCACCAGGGCGATGCCGCACCGCCCGGAAAAACGCTATGCCCAGATGCGGCCCACGACCCGGCCCGGCCACAATTAGTCACCGAGATTTGATCGCCCCGTGACCTTGAAAGCCTTGCTCAGACATGGTGCGGCGGGACGTTCTCGATGAGCCAGCGCTCGTGCTCGTCGGCCTCCCCGGCATCGTCCGGGTCGGTGGTCGGCGTCATCTCTCCAGACTCGACAGTTCACCGATGATCTGGCCCGCCAGAGGATTGAGGGTCGCCATTCCGTCCCGCACCGCGTAGCGCGAGCCGGCCAAGTTGACCACCAACGTGCTTCCCGAGATGCCGGCCAGGCCGCGCGACAATCCGGCATCGACGATGCCGGCGGACAGTCCCGAGGCCCGGATGGCTTCGGCGATCCCGAGGATTTCCCGATCGAGAATGGCGCGGGTGGCTTCCGGTGTGACGTCGCGCGGCGTCACACCGGTACCGCCGACCGACACCACCAGATCCACCCCACCGATCACAGCGGTGTTCAGCGCATTACGGATCTCGACCTCGTCGGCCGCCACGGCCACCACGCCGTCGACGACAAAACCCGCCTCGGTGAGCAGCTCGGTGACCAGCGGGCCGCTGTGATCCTCCTCGTCTCCGTGCGCCGTGCGGTCGTCGACCACCACGACGAGCGCTCTGCCGACCACCAACTCGCCACGCTCGTGCATGAGTGCAAACGTATCTCCGAGAGCCGCCCCCGGCACCACGGTCCTTCTCACTGCTGCGCCTTCCCCAGCGTGACCTGCAGCGTCTTGGTGTCACCGGACGGGTCGAGGTAGGTCAACGTCACCTTGTCGCCGGGCGCCTTGGACCGTACCGCGGCCACCAGACCGTCGGCGCTGTTGACCGGGCGGTCATCGACCTTGGTAACCACCGACCCTTTGGGCAGACCGGCGCTCGCCGCCGCGCCGTCGGGCACCACCTCGACGACCTTGGCGCCGGGGACCTCCTTGTCGCTGGTCACCTGGACACCCAGCGAGGCATGCGACGCCTTCCCGGTGCTGATCAGCTCGTCGGCGATCCGCTTGGCCTGGTCGACCGGGATGGCGAAGCCCAGGCCGATCGAGCCGCTCTGACCGTCGGGAGACTCGCCACCCAGCGTGGCGATCGCCGAGTTGACCCCCACCAGTTCAGCGTTCATGTTGACCAGCGCACCTCCGGAATTACCCGGGTTGATCGCGGCATCGGTCTGGATGGCGTCGAGCACGGTGTTCTGGTTACCCGCTTCGCCGGTGGTCGACACGGGCCGGTTGAGCGCGCTGACGATCCCGGTGGTCACCGTCCCTTCCAAACCCAACGGCGATCCGACCGCCACGACGGGCTGACCCACCCGCAGGTTTGCCGAGGACCCCAGGGTGATCGGCGACAACCCGGAAACGCCTTGCGCGTGGACCACCGCGATATCGGTGGTGGGATCGGCCCCGACGACGGTGAACGCAGCCGTGCGTCCGTCGGAGAAGGTCACGGTGGTCTTCGGCGCCGGACCCGTCGCGCCGGGGTGCTTTGCGCCGGCAGCGGCCGCGATGACGTGGTTGTTGGTCAGGATGAGCCCGTCGGGCGACAAGATGATGCCCGAACCCTCCTCGGATTGATGCCCGAGATCGGTCTCGAGCATGACGACGCTGGGTACCACCTTGGCGGCGACCTGCTCGACGCTCTCGGCCGGCGCATTAGCCGTCGGGACACCCGGGGTCTTGCCGCCCAGCGTCATGCGGGCGGCGCTGCTGCCGGGCTGGCCGCTGTGCTCGACCACCGAGGCCACCGCCCCGCCGATACTGGCCGAGACCACCGCGATCACCAGCGCACCGATCGCTAATACCCCTGCCCGGGGCCACTTTTCGGTTACGGACCCAGATTGCGACCGAGTAGGCTGAACGCCGAAGGGATTGAACGGCTGACCACCATAGGGCGGCTGCTGGCCATAGCGCCAGTCATAGGGCTGGCCATACATTTGCTGTTGCCCATGACTGGGGTACCCGGGGAGGGCAGGCTGATCGGCTGCCGGCCCATAGCCCGGTTGCTGCGGTGGCGAATACCTCGGGTGATTCGTCATAAGCGCTGGGTCGCTCTTTCTCTATGGTCGGTCAAGGGGTCGGTCAGTCAAGGGGTCGGTTAAGGGGTCGGTCAAGACTTCAACTACCTTGCCTGGGTGGACTGAGAATCCACTGTGATAACGTTCGCCAGGCTTTCGGAGTTCCCCCCGATGTCGGTGGCGCAAACATCGGGAGCCCGATATGTCGCCGGCGGGATCGGACGCCCGGGGAGCACCATGTGGACCGATGTGCCCGGGGGTTGACCACCTGCAACGGTATCCTCGATGCGAAGTGTCCCACCGTGATTGACCACCACTTGCTTGACGATCGCCAGACCCAGCCCGGAGCCGGGCATTGCCCGCGCTGTCGCGGAGCGGAAGAACCGTTCGAACACCAGCTCGCGCTCGTGCGCGGGAATACCGGGTCCGTAGTCGGAGACCACCAGCTCGGCGTGTGTCGGGTCGAGCTGGGTCATCCGGATGCCCACACTCGAGCCCGAGGGACTCCACTTGGCAGCGTTGTCCATCAGATTCAGCACTGCCCGCGAGAGCGCAGCACTGTCGCCGTAAACCTGCCAGGGCGTGACCTGGACGTCGAATCCGATGTCGTTGCGGCGCCGTCGAACCCGCTCCAAGCTGCGATCAATCACCTCGGACATGTCCACCGGCTCGTGGACCACCTCGCGGGCCTCATCACGGCTCAGATCAACCAGATCGCCTACCAATGTTGATAATTCCTCGATCTGCGCGATGACATCGGCGCGCAAACCTGCCATCTCCTGCTCAGGCAGCGGCGGCGCACCGGGCTCCATCGACGCCATCAAAAGCTCGACGTTGGTGCGCAACGACGTCAACGGAGTCCGCAGCTCGTGGCCCGCATCGGCAACCAGACGTGCCTGCCGTTCCCGAGATTCGGCCAGCGCTTGCAGCATCAGATTGAATGACTCTGTCAGCCTGGCTAATTCGTCGCTGCCGAACACCGGAATGGGCCGCAGGTCGTCGGTCCGCGCGACCCGCTCGGCGGCCTCGGTGAGGCGCGCCACCGGCCGCAGGCCGGCCCGGGTGACCATCCCCCCGGCCACCGCGGCCACCACCACACCGACCCCCCCGACGATCAGCAGCACCAAACGTAGTTTCTGCATGACCGCGTCCGTCGGCGCCAGGCTCTTGGAGATCAGCAGCGAGCTGCCGTTGGGCAGGTGAATCGCCAGCACCCGCTGGTTGGCCACGGTGCGTCGCGACAAGAGCAGCTCACCACGGATCACCGCCTTTTCCGGCCCGCCGACCGGAAGCTTCTGACCCGGTTGATTGGCGGTGTAGATCGCTCGACCGGGCTTCACCAGCATCGCATTGACATCGGAATACGCGGTGCCCTCAATGGCTCGGCTAGGGTCGGCCGCCAGTGATCCGCTGGCGATCAGCAGCTGCGCCCGGCTCTCCAACTGGTGATCGATGTCCTTGTAGAGCGCCGCCGAGATCACCGCGTAGACCGCAACCGCCATCAAGACGACCACCATCGCGACCATCGACATCGCCAGCAACATCACCCGCCACCGCAACGACAGCGAGGTGGTGGCCCGCGGTGCGCGACGTCGCCAGCCGAACGGGGACATCAAGGGGGTGTTTCACGCAACACATACCCCACACCGCGCACGGTGTGGATCAGTCGTGGCTCTCCCTCGGCCTCGGTCTTGCGACGCAGGTATCCGACATAGACTTCCAGCGCGTTACCCGAAGTAGGGAAGTCGAACCCCCACACTTCCTCCAGGATCCGGCTGCGGGTGAGTACCCGCCGGGGATTGGCGATGAGCATCTCCAGCAGAGCGAACTCGGTGCGGGTCAGGCTGATATGGCGTTCCCCCCGGGTCACTTCCCGGGTCACCGGATCCAGGGTGAGATCGGCGAACGTCAGCGGCGTCGCCTCGGTGACATCCTCGAGCTTGGTGCGGCGCAACAGCGCCCGCATCCGCGCCAGCAGCTCTTCGAGCGCGAATGGCTTGGGCAGGTAGTCGTCGGCGCCTGCGTCCAGCCCGGCGACCCGCTCGGAGATCGAGTCGCGGGCAGTCAGCACCAGGATCGGCAGATCGTCGCCGGTGCTTCGCAGCTGACGGCATACCTCCAGGCCGTCCAGCCGCGGCATCATGACATCGAGCACGACAGCGTCGGGCCGGTCGGTGGCGATCACGTCGAGCGCCTCCACACCGTCCTGCGCCAGTGTCACCGCGTAGCCGTTGAACGACAGCGACCTGCGCAGCGACTCACGTACCGCACGATCATCATCGACGACTAAAATTCGCACGGCCATCAGTGTTGTCCCATCGCCTGAGAGCGAGCTAAGTACCCGCGCCCGACAACTAGCGGCGGTCCAGGTCGACAAGACCCAGCCGGGCGGCTTTGAGCAACCGGCGCGGAACCTTGCGCGGCTGACCGGCCACCGTCACGCCGACGAGCTCGGGCTTGGTGGCCTTCCATTGCGCACGCCGGCTTCTGGTGTTCGCACGCGACATCCTGCGCTTGGGGACAGCCATACACGAGCCTTACTGCTGGTAGGGGTCGCCGTTCGGGTGAATCCACGGTGACTATTAACTTTCAGAATAGTCGCTGACCTGCTACCCGCCAAAATCTCGGCCGGACCCACGGCTGACCCGCGACAGAAACCGGCCGGTCGGCGTCCTTGACGCGGCACCGCCCACACCCGTTAACCTACCGGTTGGTTGGCGTGTCGGTTGTCGCCCGGCGGGGATGAGCGCGCGGCGCGCCGGTAACAGCGCACAGCGCAGTGGTGAAGAGGAGCGGAGCCCATGAGCACTGCGGTCCGCATCGGGAACTGCTCGGGGTTCTACGGCGACCGGCTCTCGGCGATGCGCGAGATGCTCACCGGAGGCGACCTCGATTACCTGACCGGCGACTATTTGGCCGAGCTGACCATGCTCATCCTGGGCCGTGACCGCATGAAGCACCCCGAACGCGGCTACGCGACGACGTTCCTCACCCAACTCGAGGAGTGCCTGGGACTGGCCCACGACCGCCGGGTACGCATCGTCGCCAACGCCGGCGGTCTCAACCCCGCCGGCCTGGCCGACGCGGTGCGCGCGCTGGCCGAGCGCCTAGGCATCCCGACGAGGGTGGCCCACGTCGAGGGCGACGACCTGGCGCCCCGCGCCGAAGAACTCGGACTGGGTCGGCCCCTGACCGCCAACGCCTACCTGGGCGCCTGGGGCATCGTCGACTGCCTGGCCGACGGCGCCGACATCGTGGTCACCGGCCGGGTCACCGATGCCTCGGTCACGGTGGGTCCCGCGGCCGCGCACTTCGGCTGGGACCGCACCGACTACGACCGGCTCGCCGGTGCCGTCGTCGCCGGCCACGTCATCGAATGCGGCGTGCAGGCCACGGGCGGAAACTTCGCGTTCTTCACCGAGGTATCTGATCTCACCCACGCCGGCTTCCCGCTGGCCGAGATCCACGCCGACGGCTCGTCGGTGATCACCAAGCACCCCGGCACCGGCGGACTGGTCAGCGTCGACACGGTCACCGCGCAACTGCTCTACGAAATCAGCGGCGCCCGCTATGCCAACCCCGATGTCACCGCCCGGATGGACACCGCCGAACTATCAGCCGAAGGCCCCGACCGGGTCCGGATCAGCGGTGTGGCCGGCGAACCGCCGCCGCCGACGCTGAAGGTGTCGTGCAACAGCATCGGCGGATTCCGCAATTCGATGACGTTCGTGCTGACCGGACTGGACATCGAGGCCAAGGCCGCGTTGGTGCGACGGCAACTGGAAGCCGGACTGGCCGTCAAACCGGCAGAGTCGGAGTGGACACTGGCCCGCACCGATCACACCGACGCCGACACCGAAGAAGCCGCCAGCGCATTGCTGCACTGCACGGTCCGCGATCCCGACCCGGCCAACGTCGGACGCCCATTCTCTTCGGCCGCCATAGAACTGGCGCTGGCCAGCTACCCCGGTTTCCACGTCACCGCGCCGCCGGGCGAGGGCCAGGTGTACGGCGTGTTCGCCCCCGGTTACGTCGACGCCGCCGAGGTGGCGCACATCGCCGTGCACGCCGACGGCACTCGGGTCGATATCCCCTGCGCCACCGATACTCTCGAGCTTGTCCCAGCCGAACAGCCGCAGCTTCCCGAGCCGCTGCCGGCAGGACCGACCCGCCGCGTGCCGTTGGGCACGATCGCCGGTGCCCGAAGCGGCGACAAAGGCGGTTCGGCCAACGTCGGGGTCTGGGTACGCACCGACGAGCAGTGGCGCTGGCTGGCGCACACCCTGACCGTCGAGTTGCTCAAGGAGCTGCTGCCCGAGACCGCCGCGCTGCCGGTCACCCGCCATCTGCTGCCCAACCTGCGCGCGGTGAACTTCGTCGTCGACGACATCCTCGGCCAGGGCGTCGCCTACCACGCGCGATTCGATCCGCAGGCCAAGGGACTGGGCGAATGGCTGCGCAGTCGCCATGTCGACATCCCCGAGAGGTTGCTGTGAGCATCTGGACCACGCCCGAGCGCGACCAGCTCCGCAAGGCGGTGCGCGCGTTCGCCGACCGGGAAATACTGCCGCACGTCGACGAGTGGGAGCGCGCCGGCGAGCTGCCGCGCAGCCTGCACCGGCGCGCCGGGGAGGCCGGGCTGTTGGGCGCCGGCTTCCCCGCGGCGGTCGGCGGCGGCGACGGCGACGGTGCCGACGCGGTGGTGATCTGCGAAGAGCTGCACCGGGCCGGCGTACCCGGCGGGGTGTTCGCGTCGCTGTTCACCTGCGGCATCGCCGTACCGCACATGGCGGCCTCGGGTGATCCGCGGCTGATCGACACCTTTGTCCGCCCGACGCTGCGCGGCGACAAGATCGGCGCGCTGGCCATCACCGAGCCCGGCGGCGGCTCCGACGTCGGGCATCTGCGCACCACCGCGGTCAGAGCAGGGGAGCACTATCTGGTCAACGGCGCCAAGACCTACATCACCTCCGGTGTGCGCGCGGACTACGTCGTCACCGCCGTGCGGACCGGCGGCCCCGGCGCGGCCGGGGTGTCACTGCTTGTGGTCGAAAAAGACACACCGGGTTTGCACGTAACCCGCAAGCTCGACAAAATGGGCTGGCGCTCGTCGGATACCGCCGAGCTGTCCTACACCGACGCGGCCGTGCCCGTGGCCAACTTGGTCGGCGCCGAGAACAGCGGCTTCGCCCAGATCGCGCAGGCGTTCGTCGCCGAGCGCATCATCCTTGCCGTGCAGGCGTATTCGAGCGCGCAACGCTGCCTGGACATCACCGCGGCCTGGTGCCGCGAGCGTGTTACCTTCGGTCGACCGCTGATTTCGCGGCAAGCCGTGCAGAACACCCTGACCGAGATGGCCCGGCGCATCGACGTCGCCCGGGTCTATGCCCGCCACGTGGTGGAGCGCCAGCTGGCCGGCGAAACCAACCTGATCGCCGAAGTGTGTTTCGCCAAGAACACCGCGGTCGAAGCCGGCGAATGGGTGGCCCACCAGGCTGTTCAGCTCTTCGGCGGCATGGGCTACATGACCGAATGCGAAGTCGAACGGCAATATCGCGACATGCGGATCCTGGGCATCGGCGGGGGAACCACCGAGATCCTGACCGCGCTGGCCGCCAAGACTCTGGGATTCAGATCATGACCGTGCTGCAGTCCACGCTCGACCCGAAAAGTCCCGCCTTTGCCGAGGCGGCCTCGGCGGCGACCACCAAACTCGGCGAAATCGAAGCGGAACTCGCCAAAGTACTTGCCGGCGGAGGACCCAAATATGTGGAACGTCACCATGCCCGCGGCAAGCTGACCGCGCGCGAACGCATCGAGCTGCTCGTCGACCCGGATTCCCCTTTCCTGGAGTTGTGTCCGCTGGCCGCCTGGGGCAGTCAATTCCAGGTAGGCGCCAGCGTCGTTATCGGAATCGGTGCCGTCTCGGGCGTGGAATGCATGATCGTGGCCAACGACCCGACCGTCAAAGGCGGCACCAGCAATCCCTGGACTCTTCGCAAAATACTGCGGGCCAACCAGATCGCCTTCGAGAACCGGCTGCCGGTCATTTCGCTGGTGGAGTCCGGCGGGGCCGACCTGCCCACTCAGAAGGAGGTGTTCATTCCCGGCGGGCAGATGTTCCGCGACCTGACCCGGTTGTCGGCGGCCGGAATCCCCACCATCGCTCTGGTCTTCGGAAATTCCACCGCCGGTGGGGCCTACGTACCCGGGATGTCCGATCACGTCGTCATGATCAAAGAACGGTCGAAGGTTTTTTTGGCCGGTCCTCCGCTGGTGAAGATGGCCACCGGGGAGGAGTCCGACGACGAATCCTTGGGCGGTGCCGAAATGCACGCCCGCATATCGGGTTTGGCTGATTACTTCGCTCTCGACGAGCTGGACGCGATCCGGATCGGACGCCGTATCGTGGCCAGGCTGAACTGGCGTAAGCTCGGTCCCGTGCCCGGGCCGGTCACCGAGCCGCTGTTCGACGCCGACGAGCTGATCGGGATTGTGCCGCCCGATCTGCGAATTCCGTTCGATCCGCGAGAGGTGATCGCCCGCATCGTCGACGGATCGGAATTCGACGAGTTCAAAGCCCTTTATGGCTCATCGCTGGTGACCGGCTGGGCCCGGCTGCACGGTTATCCGCTGGGAATACTGGCCAACGCCCGTGGGGTGTTGTTCAGCGCGGAGTCGCAGAAGGCCACTCAGTTCATCGAGTTGGCCAACCGCTCGGATACGCCGCTGTTGTTCCTGCACAACACGACCGGCTACATGGTCGGTAAAGACTACGAAGAGGGCGGCATGATCAAGCATGGCGCGATGATGATCAACGCCGTGTCCAATTCCACGGTCCCGCACATCTCACTGCTGATCGGTGCGTCTTACGGTGCCGGGCATTACGGCATGTGCGGCCGGGCCTACGATCCCCGGTTCCTGTTCGCGTGGCCCACCGCCAAGGCGGCGGTGATGGGCGGCGCCCAGCTTGCCGGCGTCTTGTCGATCGTTGCCCGGGCGGCCGCACAGGCTCGCGGGCAACACTACGACGACGCCGCCGACGCTTCCATGCGAGCCGCGATAGAAGGCCAGATCGAAGCCGAGTCGCTGCCCCTGGTGTTGTCCGGGATGCTCTACGACGACGGCGTCATCGACCCTCGCGACACCCGCACCGTGCTGGGCATGTGTTTGTCGGCCATCGCCAACGCGCCGATCAAGGGGACGTCGAGCTTCGGCGTCTTTCGGATGTGATACCGATGGCGATCACCCGGGTTCTGGTGGCCAACCGCGGCGAGATCGCCCGGCGGGTATTCGCGACCTGTCGACGGCTGGGTCTGCATACCGTCGCCGTCTACACCGATCCCGACGCCGCCGCCCCGCACGTCGCCGAGGCCGACACCCGGGTGCGGCTGCCCGCAGTCAACGATTACCTCAACATCGAGGCCCTCATCGCCGCGGCGAACGAAGCCGACGCCGACTCCGTGCACCCCGGCTACGGATTCCTCTCGGAGAACGCGGATTTCGCAGCTGCCGTACAGGACGCGGGCCTGACCTGGATCGGACCGCCGGTCGCGGCGGTGCGGGCGATGGGCTCCAAGATCGAAGCCAAAAAGATCATGGCGGCCGCGGGTGTTCCGGTTCTCGAGGAGCTCGATCCGGAATCGGTCACGTCCGCGCAGTTGCCGGTGCTGGTCAAGGCCTCGGCGGGCGGTGGCGGCCGGGGCATGCGGGTGGTGACCGAATTGTCCTCGTTGGCGGGCGAAGTCGCGGCAGCACGACGTGAAGCGGCTTCGGCGTTCGGCGACCCCACGGTGTTCTGCGAGCGTTACCTGCCTGCCGGGCACCACGTCGAGGTTCAGGTGATCGCCGACACCCACGGCACCGTGTGGGCGGTTGGGGAACGCGAATGCTCGATTCAGCGCCGGCACCAAAAGATCGTCGAGGAAGCACCGTCGCCGCTGGTGCAACGCACGCCGGGGATGCGCGCCACCCTGTTCGAGGCCGCACGCAAGGCGGCCGAAGCGATCGGCTACACCGGTGCCGGGACGGTGGAATTCCTGGCCGACGATGCGGGGGACTTCTACTTTTTGGAGATGAACACCCGGTTGCAGGTCGAGCACCCGGTGACCGAGGAGACCACCGGTCTCGATCTGGTCGAACTGCAGCTGGCGGTAGCCGACGGCGACCGGCTCGACCCTGAACCACCTGCCGGGCAAGGGTATTCGATCGAAGCCCGGCTGTATGCCGAAGACCCGGCGCGGGGCTGGCAGCCGCAGGCCGGTCCGGTGCACCACATCGAGGTGCCGACGGCGCGCACCGAGTTCGCCTCGCTGGGGTTTCGCACCGGTGTGCGGCTGGACTCCGGTGTCACGACGGGGTCGACGGTCTCGATTCACTACGACCCGATGCTGGCCAAGATCATCTCCTACGCGCCGACCCGGCGCGCGGCGGCGGCGGTGCTCGCCGACGCGCTGGCCCGGGCCCGGCTGCACGGGCCGCGCACCAACCGCGACTTGCTGGTCACCGTGCTGCGGCATCCGGCGTTTCTGGCAGGCGCTACCGACACGGCGTTCGTCGACACCCACGGGCTGTCGGCGCTGTCGGCGCCGCTGGCCGACGAATCGACGGTGCGGCTGTCGGCGATCGCGGCCGCGCTCGCCGATGCCGCCCGCAACCGGGCGACAGCCGGCGTCTTCGCCGCCGTCCCCAGCGGCTGGCGCAACCTGGCGTCGGGCTACCAGCACAAGAGCTACCGCGACGACGGCGGCGCCGAGCACCACGTCGAGTACCGTTTCACCCGGACAGGGTTGGTACTGGCCGCCGACGAAGGGATCGCTCTGGTCTCGGCCGGCGCCGACGTCGTCGTGCTGAGCCGGGGATCGGTGTCCTGGGCTTTCACCGTCGCCCGCTACGGAGACGACGTCTACGTCGACTCACCGCGGGGACCGGTGCACCTGGTCGCGTTGCCGCGATTCCCCGAATCCGCTTCGGCCGTCGAAAAGGGATCGCTGGTGGCCCCGATGCCCGGCAGCGTCATCCGCGTGGGGGCGTCGGTCGGCGACACCGTGACTGCGGGCCAGCCGTTGGTCTGGCTGGAAGCGATGAAGATGGAGCACACGATCACCGCACCGACCGGCGGTGTGCTCGCCGAGCTCAACGTGCAACCCGGCAACCAGGTCGAGGTCGGTACCGTGCTGGCCCGAGTCGGGCACACCGAAGCACAAGGAGAGTCGCCATGACCGACACGAGTTTCATCGAGAGCGAAGAGCGCCGGGCGCTGCGCAAGGCCGTAGCCGCCCTGGTGTCCAACTACGGCCAGGAGTACTACCTGGAAAAGGCCCGCGCTCACCAGCACACCGACGAGCTGTGGAACGAGGCAGGCAAACTCGGCTTCCTCGGGGTGAACCTGCCCGAGCGCTACGGCGGCGGCGGCGCCGGAATGTACGAGTTGTCGCTGGTGATGGAGGAGATGGCCGCTGCGGGGTGTGCGCTGCTGATGATGGTGGTCTCGCCGGCCATCAACGGCACGATCATCGCCAAGTTCGGCACCGACGAACAGAAACAACGCTGGCTGCCGGGCATCGCCGACGGATCGATCACGATGGCGTTCGCGATCACCGAGCCCGACGCCGGCTCGAACTCCCACAACATCACCACGACCGCACGCCGTGACGGGCCGGACTGGATCTTATCCGGGCAGAAGGTCTACATCTCCGGCGTCGACCAGGCGCAGGCGGTGCTGGTGGTGGGCCGCACCTACCAGGAGACCACCACCAAGACCGCCAAGCTGCGTCCGGCGCTGTTCGTGGTGCCCACCGACGCCCCCGGATTCAGCTTCACCCCGATCGAGATGGAGCTGATCAGCCCGGAGCGCCAATTCCAGGTGTTCATCGACGACGTGCGGCTGCCGTCCGATGCACTGGTCGGCGCGCAAGACGCCGCGATCGCTCAGCTGTTCGCCGGGCTGAACCCGGAGCGCATCATGGGAGCGGCCAGCGCGGTCGGCATGGGCCGCTTCGCGATCAACAAGGCCGCCGACTACGTCAAGACCCGCCACGTGTGGGGCGTCCCGATCGGCTCCCATCAGGGCCTCTCGCACCCATTGGCCCAGAACTACATCGAGATCGAGCTGGCCAAGTTGATGATGCAAAAAGCCGCCACCCTCTACGACAGCGGCGACGACGCGGGTGCGGCCGAGACCGCCAACATGGCCAAATACGCCGCCGGTGAGGCCTCGGCGCGCGCAGTCGACCAGGCCATCCAGTCGCTGGGCGGCAACGGGTTGACCAAGGAGTACGGCATCGCCGCGGCGTTGGCCGCGTCCCGCTTGTTCCGGATCGCACCGGTCAGCCGGGAGATGGTACTCAACTTCGTCGCCCAGACCTCGCTGGGACTGCCCCGGTCTTACTGATGGACAGGCTGGTCGACTACGCAGGGCCGACGGGCACCGGGCAGCCTTGTGCGCGGCTGACGCTGAACTCCCCACACAACCGCAACGCGTTGTCGGGCACCCTGGTCAGCCAACTGCATCAGGGGCTGCAGGACGCAGCCGCCGACGATGCCGTGCGGGTGGTGGTGCTGGGCCACACCGGTGGCACGTTCTGCGCCGGCGCCGACTTGGCCGAATCTTCGGCTGCATCGGACCCGTTCGACATGGCCGCCGGGCGGGCCCGGGAGCTGACCAGGCTGCTGCGCGCCATCGTCGAGTTGCCGCTGCCGGTGATCGCCGTGATCGACGGGCACGTCCGCGCCGGCGGCCTGGGCCTGGTCGGCGCGTGCGACATCGTCGTCGCCGGTCCGCGCAGCACCTTCGCACTGACCGAAGCCCGGATCGGAGTGGCGCCGGCGATCATCTCACTGACGTTGCTGCCGAAACTGTCCGCACGTGCGGCGGCGCGCTACTACCTGACCGGCGAGCAATTCGACGCGCGCCAAGCGGCGGCAATCGGACTGGTCACGATGGCCGCCGACGACGTCGACGCCGCCGTCACGTCGCTGGTCGCCGACATCGCCCGCGGCTCGCCGCAGGGACTGGCAGCGTCGAAAGCCCTGACCACCGCGGCAATTCTCGCGGGCTTCGACCGCGACGCCGATCGCCTGGCCACGGAGTCGGCGCAGCTGTTCGTCTCGGCGGAAGCCCGTGAAGGCATGCTGGCCTTCCTCCAAAAACGCCCACCTCGCTGGGCCGCCCCGTAACGATGACGAGCCGGTTTGACGAAGTTGCCTTGCAGCAAAACATCTTCGTCGTAGGCTCATAGGTGATGAGCAATCCAGCGCAGAGCGGCGCGGCGAACGCGCGGGGGGACGCGCCCGACGAATGGTCGCGCGCCGACGACACCGACCGTATCCAGGTGGCGCACGTGCTCTCCGACGCGGCTGCGCAGGGCCAGCTTCCGATGAGCGAATACGAAGACCGTCTCGCCAAGGCCTACGCGGCGAAGACCTATGACGAGCTGGACCGGCTGCGGGCCGATTTGCTCGGATCGACGGTGGTCCCGCGCCGCAGCGGCGGCAAACCCGCCCCGTCCACTGTGCTGCTGGCCATCATGAGCGCATTCGAGCGGCGCGGCCGGTGGAATGTGCCGAAAAAACTGACGACCTTCGCGCTGTTCGGCGGCGGGGTCATCGATCTGCGGTACGCCGATTTCACCTCCACCGAGGTCGAGATTCGCGCGTGTTCGGTCATGGGCGGCCAAACCATCCTGCTGCCGCCGGAAGTCAACGTGGAGATCGACGGCCACGGCGTCATGGGCGGTTTCGACCAGCAGGTGCCCGGCTCGGGCACGCCCGGGGCTCCGAAGGTCACGATCCGCGGCTTCTCGCTGTGGGGTCGGGTCGGCATCAAGCGCAAGAAACGCAAGGCCTGAAGCGAACAGCCGCCCGGATCGTCGCCGGGCTATCAGCGCCGCCGGCGACGGGATCGCAGATAGTCGCCGACCACCGCCGCGCCCAGCCCGTCGAGATCGGGAACCACGACCCGGCCCTCGACACGGCGGGCGACCTGGTCGATGAACCGCGCCAGGCCGGGGTCGCTACCCAGCCGGAAGATCGTCACCTGCGCGCCCAGCCGGGCCATGTCATCGAATCCGCGCACCGTGTGGGCGATGGTTCGAGGATGCGGCGGGTAGTCGAAAAACACCTCCGACCCGCCGCCGTCGGCGTCTTCGAGGTGCGCGGTCGGCTCGCCGTCAGTGACCACCAGCACAACCGGCTGCGCGGTGGGGTGTCGGCGCAAGTGCCGTCCGGCCAGCGCCAGCCCATGATGCAGATTGGTGCCCTGCTCGTACACGCCTTCCAGGCCCGCCAGCTCGGCCGGCGTCAAAACTCGTGCGTAACGGCCGAATGCGATGATCTGCAACGCATCCGAGCGGAACCGGGTGCTCACGAGGTGATTGAGCGCCAGCGCCGTTCGCTTCATGGGCAGCCAGCGGTTCTCCATCACCATCGAAAACGAGGTGTCCACGAGCAACGCGACCGCCGCCTGCGTGCGCGTCTCGGTCTCGGAAATCTCGACGTCGTCCACGGTGATCTGAATCGGACCGGCCGGGGCGGCCAGACTGGCAGTGCCGGCCTGCCGCAGTACGGCGTTGGTCAGCGTGCGGGTGACATTCCACGGCTCGGTGTCACCGAACTGCCAGGGCCGGGTGGCGCCGGTCAGCTCACCGGCGGCGCCGGCGCGGCGGTGGTCGCGCTCCCCGCGCCGACCCGCGAGCTGCTGTGCCACATCACGCAGTGCGGTCTCGCCGAGCCGGCGCATCGCCTTGGGGGACAGCCGCCACTGACCGTCGCTGCCCCGGTCCAAAAAACCCTGGTGCAGCAGCGCTCGTTCCAGCTCGGCCAATGTCCGGGCGTCGACGGCGGCGCGGTCACCGAGTTGGCGGGCCAACGCGTCCAGGTCGACGTCGTCCATCGTCGCGCCCGGATAGCTTTGCGAGAGCTGCTCGGCCAGCTGCTCCAGTTCGGCGATGTCGGCCAGTGCCTGCGTGCCTTCGCCCAGGCCCAGCGGGTCGTCGCCGGAGAATTGCGCCGACCCCGCCCAGTCCTCGGCAGGCCGGGCCGCCTGCAGGTGGGCGTCCAAGCGATTCAATGACTGCATCAACGCCGGTGACCCGAATGCCTGCTGCGCCAAAGCATCTAATTCGGCACGCTGGTCGGGGCTCAGGCTGTTGCGGAAGCGCTGCGCGGCAGCGGCCCGCTTGGCCAGCGAATCCAGCAGCTCGTCGATGTCGCGGGGGTTTTCCGGAAAGAACTCGCCGTGCCTGGCCATGAAGTCGTCGAAATCGTCTTGGGTGTCTTCGCCGCGGGCGTGCTTGTCCAGCAAATCGTTGAGGTCGTCGAGCATCTCGGTGACCCGCCGGCGGTCCTCGTCGGTAGCGCCCTGAAGCGCCTGCTTCATTCCGGCGAAACGTTGGTCGAGCAGCTCTCGACCCAGCAGATCCTTGATCTGCTCGTAGGATTCGCGGGCAGCGCCGCTGCGCCAGTTGTACTCGGAGAGCTCCTGCACGGCTTTGGCCGGCGACGGCGAAAGCGCGTCGAGCTGCAGCTCCGCGAAACGGGCATCGTCGTCGAGCGCGCGAGCCAGTTCCTTGCGCTCGGCCAGCACCGCCTCGTCGAGCAGCTTCTTGATCTGTGCCAGCGTGCCATCCAGGTTCTTGCTGCGCAGTAGTTCTCGGCGGCGCCGGTGGACCTCGGCGGCCAGCCGGTCCGCACCCGGCATGTTCTTGGTGCCGCGGCGCAGCAACTCCGACAGCGCCCGCCGCGGCGACGTCCCGGCCATCACGTCCTGCCCGATCTGCTCGAGCGCCTCGCGCAGATCCACCGGCGGGGCCAGCGGGTCCGGCCCGCCGGTGTAGGCCGAGTAGCGCAGCGAGTGCCCCCTGAAAGATTCAGCCATACACGGTTCGGCCCTCTCCGGACACCTTGTCGACGCGCCTGGCCAGATACAGCGCTTCCAACGCCAACTCCAGCGCTGCGGCGCGCTCACCTTCGGATTCCGCGCCCAGCCGGCGCGCGATCGCGTCGACGACGGGCAGCTCCGGCAGCGCAGCCAGCACATCTTTGGCCGACACCCGCTCCCCCGTCGTCACCGACGCGCCCCCCGCCACGGCGCCAACCAGCGCGCCGACGTCGAGGCCGCCGAGCGCCTTGGCTGCGGTGTCGGCGGTGGCGCGACGCAGCAGGTGCTCGAGCACCGCCTGCTCGCGTCCCTCCTCGCCGGACTCGAACTCCAGCTTGCCGCGCAGCACGTCGACCACCGTGCCCAGGTCGACCACCCGGGCCACCGGATCCGTCTCGCCGAGCACCGCGCCGCGATGCCGGGCCGCGGCCGCCACCGTCTCAGCCGCCGCGATCGCGAAGCGGGCCGACACCCCGGAACGTTGATCGACCGAGCTCGATTCGCGCAGGTATCGGGCGAATCGGGCGATGACCTCGATCAGGTGATCAGGCACCTGAGCACTCAACTGGGCCTCCTGGACGATGACGCCCATCTCGGCATCGAGCTCCAGCGGGTAATGGGTGCGGATCTCGGCCCCGAACCGGTCCTTGAGCGGGGTGATGATGCGACCACGGTTGGTGTAATCCTCCGGGTTGGCGCTCGCGACGACCAGGACGTCCAGCGGCAGGCGCAACGTGTAGCCGCGGACCTGGATGTCACGTTCCTCCATGACGTTGAGCATCGACACCTGGATGCGCTCGGCCAGGTCGGGCAGCTCGTTGACCGCGACGATGCCCCGGTGCGCCCGGGGGATCAGACCGTAGGCGATGGTCTCCGGGTCGCCCAACGAGCGGCCCTCGGCGACTTTGATCGGGTCGATGTCGCCGACCAGGTCGGCCACGCTGGTGTCGGGGGTGGCCAGCTTCTCGGTGTAGCGCTCGCTGCGGTGTTTCCACGCCACCGGCAGGTCGTCGCCGAGTTCGGCGGCCCGCCGGATCGACTCCGGGGTGATCGGCGCGTAGGGGTGTTCGCCGAGTTCAGCGCCGCCGATCACCGGCGTCCACTCGTCGAGCAGGCCGACCAGCGCCCGCAGCAGCCGGGTCTTGCCCTGGCCGCGTTCACCGAGCAAGACGAAGTCGTGTCCGGCGATCAGCGCCCGCTCCAGCTGCGGGATCACGGTGTCCTCGAAGCCCAGGATTCCCGGCCAGATCTCGTCACCCTCGGCCAGGGCGGTCAGCAGGTTTTCCCGGATTTCGGCTTTGACTGCCCGGGCGCGGTGCCCGGACGCGCGGAGTTCGCCGAGGGTCCGGGGCAGCTGGGTCGGTGCGGTCACGTCTCCACGCTACGACGACGGACGGACTCGTGCGCGTCGGATCCCTGTCCCCCGGTTCAATGCGCGAAGTGCCGGGCGCCCGTCACATACAGCGTCACCCCCGCCTCGGCCGCTGCGGCGGTCACTTCGTCGTCGCGGACCGACCCGCCGGGATGCACGACCGCGCTCACGCCCGCGGCGGCCAGCGTCTGAAGCCCGTCGGGGAACGGGAAGAAGGCATCCGAGGCCGCCACCGCGCCCCGCACCCGCTCACCACCGCGCTCGACCGCCAACCGCGCGGCATCGACCCGGTTGACCTGACCCATGCCGACACCCACCGTGGCGCCGTCGGCGGCGATCACGATTGCGTTGGACTTGACGGCACGGCAAGCCCGCCACGCAAAAACCAAGTCGGCCAATTTCGTCGGGTTGGCCGCCGAACCGGCGGCCAGGGTCCAGGTGGCCGGGTTGTCGCCCGGGGCGGTCAGCCGGTCGCGTTGCTGCAGGAGCAGGCCGCCGCTGATCTGACGCAGCTCGGTGCCGACCCCTATCGGCTCGGAGGCGACCAGCACCCGGATGTTCTTCTTGCCTGCCAGCACCTCCACGGCGCCCGGCGCGTAAGCCGGCGCGACGATCACCTCGGTGAAAATCGTGTTGACATACTCTGCCATCTCGACACTGACCTCGGTGTTGGCCGCGATCACGCCGCCGAATGCACTGCGCGGGTCGCATGCGTGGGCCTTGCGGTGCGCATCGGCCACCGAGACCGACGAGATCGCGATCCCGCACGGATTGGCATGCTTGACGATCGCCACGCAAATCTGCTCATGGTCGAAGGCCGCCCGCCACGCTGCGTCGGCATCGGTGAAGTTGTTGTACGACATCTCTTTTCCGTGCAGCTGATCGGCCTGTGCCAACCCCGGCCAGGCCCGGTCATCACAGTAGAGCGCGGCACCCTGATGCGGGTTCTCGCCGTAGCGCAGCACCGCCGAACGCCGCCACGAGCCGGCAAACCACCCCGGGAACACCGTGCGCGGCTGTTCGGGGGCCAGCTCCGACTCCATCCAACAGGCGATGTCGATGTCGTACTCGGCGGTGTGGCGAAACGCCAACGACGCCAGCTTCTTGCGCTGGGCGAGGGTGAATCCGCCGTCTCGCACCGCGGCCAGCACCCCGTCATAGCCGCGCGGGTCGACGACAACAGCCACGCCGGCATGGTTTTTGGCGGCCGCCCGCACCATCGCCGGCCCGCCGATATCGATCTGCTCGACGCAGTCGTCGGTACCGGCACCGGAGTCGACGGTTTCGGTGAACGGATACAGGTTCACCACCACCAGATCGAATGCCGCGATCCCCAGTCGCTCGAGCGCCGCGGCATGGTCGGGCTTGCGCAGGTCGGCCAGCAAACCGGCATGGATGTGAGGGTGCAAGGTTTTCACCCGGCCGTCAAGCACCTCGGGAAACCCGGTCACCTGCTCCACCGGTGTCACCGGAATACCTTGATCAGCAATGGTTTTCGCGGTCGACCCGGTCGAGACGATGGCCACACCGGCCGCGTGGAGTCCGCGCGCGAGGTCGATCACTCCGGTCTTGTCGTACACGCTGATCAGTGCCCGGCGAATCGGCCGTTTGGACTCCACACCGTTTTCTGCACCGTTTTCTGCGCTCATCCGAGGGTCGCCTTTCGTCCGGTCCAGGTCACGCCCCGAGTCACCACCGCGGCAACGACGTCCACCAACAGCTGCCGCTCGACGACCTTGATGCGTTCGTGGAGGGTCGATTCGTCGTCGCCATCGAGCACCGAGACGGCTTGCTGCGCCAGGATCGGCCCGGTGTCCACGCCGGCGTCGACCAGGTGCACCGTGGCCCCGGTGACCTTGACGCCGTAGTCGAGGGCGTCGGCCACCGCGTGCATGCCGGCGAATGCCGGCAGCAGCGCCGGGTGGGTGTTGATGACGCGCCCGGTGAACCGCGCGAGGAATCGCGGTCCCAGGATCTTCAGGAATCCGGCCGACACCACCAGGTCAGGGGAATGGGCTGCGGTGGCGTCGGTGAGCGACAGGTCCCAGGCTTCACGGCTGGGGCAATCGGCCAGCCGTACGGTGAATGTGGGCACCGAGGCCCCGGTGGCGACGCCGACGGCGGGGCAGTCGCGGTCCACGCCGACGGCGACGATGCGGGCCGGGTAATCCCCGGCGGCGGCGTCCAGCAGGGCGGCGAGCAGCGTGCCGGTACCCGAGGCCAGGACCACCACCCGTGCCGGTAGTTCCGGGGCCACATGAAGAGATTGCTGCACAGGGCGAGCCTATCCGCAGCATCAGGTGGAGCCCGGGGGCTCTTCGGTCTCGGTCGGTGCTTCGGAGGCCGCGGCGGTGGCGTCGACGGCGAAGTCCTCCGGCACCGTCGGGGCAGCCTCCGGACTGTCGGCCGGCACCGGGCCCGCCGGGGGACGGCTGATTCCGCGGGCCAACACCACGGTGATCGCGCCGATGACGGCGAACCACACGAACACCGCGATCGCGAACGTGCTCTGGTCCACCCCGACGTCGCCGAAGTTGCCCAGCTGCCCGCCCGCCGCGTAGCCCAGTAGCGCCATCGCCAGCGCCGCCATCGCGGCAGCCGTCAGCAGCTTGGCCATCGCCGGCAACAGCGGCAGCGGCCGCCGCGCGCACTGCTGCCCAACCGCCACACCCGATGACGCCCCGACGATCAACAACGCCACCCACACCGGCCCCAGCGGCGGGCTGGGTGCGGCCGCCAGCACCGGAACCGCCGGTATGTCGCCGCCGAACACGGTGAACGCGCTGAAAGCGGCGGCACCCAGATGGACGCTGGAACCCACGGCGACTGCTGCGGTCCCGACGACGACGTTGGGCACGTACAACACCGACAGCACGGTGAGACTGAGTTGGCCGAACAGCGAGTCGGTGATCTCGTAGAGCCGATGCATCGTCGCCCAGTGCACTACCAGCGACCCGGCGGTGACCAACCCGGACAGCCCCACCAGCGCCAACACACCCGCCGTTGCGGCACGCAGCGAGTCGGCCAGCCAATCCGGCAGTCGCGCGGCAGCCAGCGCCCGCCGGCCCACCCGCGAGCCCACCCCGGTCACCGCGCCGATCCCGTGCACTGCCAGCACACTGACGAAGGCGCGCAATGCGCTGGGCGTCTGCAGCTCGGTAACCACCGAGGCCGCGTCGTGAATAACCGCCAGCGCCACGGCGGCGATCAGTAGCGGTCCGCCCAGCGCCGAGGCAACGACCCAGCGCAGGACGAACCAGGACGCCGTGCTGCGGGTGGCCTGCGCCGTGGTGCGCGCGGTGGCCCATACCATCACCATGGTCGGCAGCAGCGGCAGCACGCCCAGTTCCCGGCCACCGATCGAAATCGGCACCAGATGCACGCCCAGCCACATGCTGGCGACGGCCCCCAGGGCGCCGGTCATGTCGCTGTTGGCCAGCAGTAACTCCAGCAACGTGACCGCGGCGATGATGACCAGCGCCACCACAGCCGGGCCGAACGCCACCCGTAGTAAGTCGCGCGCCTGATGCGCGCCGGTTGCGCTAGTGTCGTCCGCCCGCGTCATGCTTCGCGCGTCACGCGGTCGGTCTCGGCATCGCGAGCCGATGCGCCCGCCTCGCCGCGCCGGTGATCCCCACGAGCACGAGGGACCGGCTAGGACTGGGGCTGACCCGAGGACGACGACTGCGGACCCGGATCATGCGCCTGGCCGCCCTGGCTTCCCGAATCCTCGTGAGCCTGCCCGGACGGGTCCGATCCGGAACCGGTCGAGGGGGGCGGGCTGAAGCTGGGGAAGCCGGTCGGCGGAGTGGGCGTTCCCTGTTGGGGTCCCGATTGCGATTGCTGCGATCCCGCCGAGCCGAACCCGCCGGTCGGCGGTGCGGAGGAGTAGCCGCTGTAGGGCGACCCGTATCCGGATTGCTGCGGGCCCGGTGGCGAATAGGGCATCTGCTGCCGGCCGTAATAGCCGCCAGGCTGCCCGCCGTACTGGCCGTACTGGCTGTACTGGTCGTATCTGGGCTGCGGCATCGCCGCGCTGATGACGCCCGCGTCCAACAGGACCACCCCGGCCGCGGCGCAAGCCTGCAGCACGGTGCAGGCCAGGACGAACCACAGGGCCCAACCCCGTCCGGAGGCGCTGACCGTGTTCTCGACAAGCATCAGTGCGCCCAGCGCGGAGATCGCCGCGACGACCGGGGCGTAGCTTTTCGCCTTGGGCAGCAGACCGGTCGCCGCCAACAGCGCCGCCAACAGCGCCGCAGCCACGGGGAAACCGCCGCCGGTCTGAACCAGCTCCTCACCACCGGGAAGCATCGTGGTGAACATTTTGCCGTAACTGGCCAGATAGGCGAGTAGGCCGAGCACGATGACCGCGCCGGTCAGATAGGGCTGTGGCTTCTCCCCGCCAACGGATTTGGCGAACGACGGTGCGGTTGCCCCATAGAAGCCGGGCGGATATCCGGAACTGCCGGGCGGGTAGGTCATCACTTCTCCTGTGCTTCACGTACCGTTTGCGACGCCGCTGGCGTGCGGCACTGCACTCGCCGGCGTCGCTGCCCGCGGCGCCGCGTCGGACCGCTCCATGCACGCCCCTGACTGGCTGCGGGCGTAGCGACGCGATTCGATGCTCCACGCTAGCGCACTGTCGTGGCGGCCGCCGCGGCGCTCCGGATGTCTCGCCGTGCGACCCCGCGCTTGCCCCCCAGATTGGAACACGTTCTAATTCAGGGCATGGATTACGGGCTTGTGCTCTTCACCAGCGACCGCGGCATCACCCCGGCGGCGGCTGCCGCACTCGCCGACAAATACGGCTTCCACACCTTCTACGTCCCCGAACACACCCACATCCCGGTCCGGCGCCAGGCGGCACACCCGACCACCGGAGACGCGACCCTGCCCGACGATCGTTATCTGCGCACCCTGGATCCGTGGGTCAGCCTGGCGACGGCGTGCGCGGTCACGTCCCGCGTGCGGTTGGCCACCGCGGTGGCGTTACCCGTCGAGCACGATCCGATAACCCTGGCCAAGTCCATTGCCACCCTCGACTACCTGTCCGGCGGCCGGGTGCGCCTGGGTGTCGGGTTCGGTTGGAATACCGACGAACTCGCCGACCACGGCGTGCTGCCCGGGCGCCGGCGCACCATGCTGCGCGAATACATCGAGGCGATGCGCGCACTGTGGACCCAGGAAGAAGCCGCCTACGAGGGCGAATTCGTCAACTTCGGACCAAGCTGGGCCTGGCCCAAGCCGGTGCAGCCGCACATTCCGGTCCTGCTCGGCGCGGCCGGCACGGAGAAGAACTTCACCTGGATCACGCGCAACGCCGATGGGTGGATCACTACTCCGCGCGACGTCGATATCGATGAGCCGGTGAAGCTGTTACGAGACATCTGGGCCGACGCCGGCCGGCGCGGAACGCCGCAGATCGTGGCACTGGATGTGAAGCCGGTGCCCGAGAAACTCGCGCACTGGGCCCAACTGGGGGTGACCGAAGTGCTCTTCGGGCTGCCCGACCGCACCGCGGACGAGGTCGCCGCCTACGTCGAGCGGCTGGCCGGCAAGCTCGCCGCGCGCGGGTAGCAGCGGTTGCCGTGGTCGAACGACCGCACCAGGACCGGTTGGTTGAGCGGATCCCCGGTGATGAGCAGCGCGATGAGGTCGTCGTCCTCGGTGGTCGCCAAAAACCGGCTGCCGTCGGCGTCGAGGCGGCCGATGATGATCCCGGTCGGTCGGCCGCCGTCGCGACGGACCGTATAGGTCTCGACGGTAGCCGGGCCGTCGGCGTGCTCGGTCACCGGCTGGGTGGGGGCTGCGGCGATCTGCGCCTGTAACCGCGCGCTGTCGTCGGGCTTCCATTCCACCGGTGTGGTCGAGTAGATTCCGACCGAATACTTGCTCATGATGCCACCGTTGGCGCCGACCAGACCGAAAGCTCCTGGGCGGCTGCGCATTGCGGCCACCGTCTCGGCCACGGCGTGCATCGAGTAATTGTTGCCCGCGCCGCCGAAAAACGGCAGGCCGCCGGTGCGGGTGAGCCCGCGTGGATCGTCGGTCGCGATACCCGTGCCGTCGCAGATGTTGAACACCGGGACCGGAAAGCAGCTGTAGAGATCGAAGGTGGCGATGTCGTCGATCCCGACGCCGGCCACCGCCAGGGCCTCCCGCACCGCCAGCACCGCCGACGGGGCGTGCCCGAGATCGGGCCGGTCCAGCAAACTCTGCTCTTCCAGATCGGCGTGGCCGTGCAAATACACCCAGTTCTCCTCGGGCACACCGAGTTTGCGCGCGGACTCCACCGACATCAGCAGCGCTGCCGCGCCCTGGTTCACCTGATCGCGCGCGACCAGCAGTCTCGGGTACGGTTCGGCGATCATCCGGTTGCGCTCGGTAACCGTGATCAATTCCTCGACGCTGCGTTCCACCGGTGCGGCGGCGAAGGGATTGCCGGCGGCGACTTTGGTGAACGGTGCGAACAGTTCACCCATCTGCCGTCGATAGTCGGCCGGATCGAGCCCGGTCCCGGCCCGGCGGGCGTTTTCCATCAGTCCGTACTGGGTGGGAGCATCGATCAGCCCGTGAATGACGGTGTAGCGGGTGATGAGCCCGTCGATGCCCGTGCCGCGGTCTTCCAGTGTCCCGTCAACGGTCTCGGAGAAATCCGGTGGGTTGTCCGAGTCGGCGAAGTAGCGGTTCGTCGAGGTCGCGTCGGATCCGAAGACGAGCGCGACGGCTGAGCGGCCCGCGGCGATCTCGCCGGCCAGTTCGTTGATCAGATGCTGCGGACTTTGACCGCCCACGACCTCCAGGATGGCGCGAGCGGGGTCCGCGCCGATGCGGTTGGCCACCGACCGTGGGTAGTTGTTCGACCGCCCCAGTGGGGCTGTGGCGACCGGGCCGGAGATCTCGAACTGGCGCACCCCCGCCACCGTGTCGATCTCCGCCGCCACCGCGGTCGCCTCGGCACCGCAGTCATCGAGTGCGGCCCGGGCTGCGGCGGTGGCTAATTCGACCGCCGACATGCCGCGGTAGTAGGCGTCGTCGATACGCTCGGCGGCCTGTCCGACCCCGACGACGACGGGGGTGCGCGGGTCGATGGTCGGGGTCACAGATCGTGCAGGATCTTTCGGGCCAGCGCCGCTGTGGCCGAGGGTGTCTTGCCGACCTGCACGCCGGCGGCCTCCAAGGCTGCTTTCTTGGCGGTCGCGGTGCCCGACGAGCCCGAGACGATCGCCCCGGCGTGACCCATCGTCTTGCCTTCGGGAGCGGTGAAGCCGGCGACATAGCCGACGACCGGCTTGGAGACGTTGGCCTTGATGTAGTCGGCGGCGCGTTCCTCGGCGTCGCCGCCGATCTCGCCGATCATCACGATGAGCTTGGTGTCGGGATCCTTCTCGAAGGCTTCGATGGCGTCGATGTGCGTAGTGCCGATCACGGGGTCGCCGCCGATGCCGATCGCGGTGGAGAAACCGAAGTCGCGCAGCTCATACATCATCTGGTAGGTCAGGGTGCCCGACTTGGACACCAGGCCGATCGGCCCGGGCCCGGTGATGTTGGCGGGGATGATGCCGGCCAGCGACTCACCGGGGGTGATGATGCCGGGGCAGTTCGGCCCGATGATGCGGGTCTTGGTGCCCTGGTCGACGTTGTAGGCCCAGGCGTAGGCGGTGTCCTGCACCGGGATGCCCTCGGTGATGACCACCAACAGCGGCAGTTCGGCGTCGATCGCCTCGAGGACGGCATCCTTGGCGAACTTCGGCGGCACGAAGACGACCGAGACGTCGGCTCCGGTTTCCTTCATCGCCTCGGTCACGTGGGCGAACACCGGAAGCTTCACCAGCCGGCCGCCCCTGTCCTCGTGGGTGACGGTGGTGCCGGCCTTGCGCGCGTTCACGCCGCCGACGATTCGCGTGCCGGCCCTGAGCATGCGCGCGGTGTGGATGGTGGCCTCACTGCCGGTGATGCCCTGGACGATGACCTTGTTGTCCCTGTTGAGGTAGATCGACATCGGCTAGGCGTCCTTTCCGGCGCTGGCCAGCTCGGCGGCCTTGTCGGCCGCCTCGTCCATCGTGGGCACCATGGTTACCAGCGGGTGATCGGCTTCGGCGAGGATGCGGCGGCCTTCGTCGACGTTGTTGCCGTCCAGTCGCACCACCAGCGGTTTGTTGGCCTCGTCGCCGAGGATCTGCAGTGCCGCAACGATGCCGCTCGCCACCGCGTCGCAGGCGGTAATGCCGCCGAACACGTTGACGAACACGCTTCTGACCTGCTGGTCGCCCAACACCACATCCAGGCCGGCGGCCATCACCTCGGCCGACGCGCCCCCGCCGATGTCGAGAAAGTTCGCCGGTTTCACGCCGCCGTATTTCTCCCCGGCGTAGGCGACGACGTCGAGCGTCGACATCACCAAGCCCGCGCCGTTGCCGATGATGCCGACCTGGCCGTCCAGCTTGACGTAGTTGAGGTCGTGCTCCTTGGCCTTCAGTTCCAGCGGGTCGGTGGCCTCGCGGTCTTCGAACTCTGCGTGACCGGGATGGCGGAAGTTCGCGTTGGCGTCCAGGGTGACCTTGGCGTCTAGCGCCAGGATCTGGCCGTCGGGCGTACGGACCAGCGGATTGACCTCGACCAGGGTGGCGTCTTCGGCGACGAACAGCTCCCACAGCTTGGCGATGGTGACCGCCGCCGCGTCGAGCACTTCCTCCGGCAGGTGGCCCTGCGCGGCGATCGACCGCGCGAACGCCAGGTCCACGCCGGTGACCGCGTCGACGGGAACCTTGGCCAGCCGCTCGGGTTTGGTGGCGGCGACTTCCTCGATGTCCATACCGCCCTCCACCGAGCACATCGCCAGGTACGTGCGGTTGGCCCGGTCCAGCAGGAACGAGATGTAGTACTCCTCGGCGATGTCACTCGCCTCGGCGACCAGCAGCTTCTTGACAATATGGCCTTTGATGTCCAGACCGAGGATGGCGCTGGCGTGGGTGTAGGCCTCCGCGGGCGTGGCAGCGAATTTCACTCCGCCGGCCTTACCGCGTCCACCGGTCTTGACCTGCGCCTTGATCATGACGGGGCGGCCGATTTCCTGGGCGATCGCCTTGGCGCCCTCGGCGCTGTCGGTCACTCGTCCCGGCGTGGTGGGCACGTTGTGTTTAGCGAACAATTCCTTCGCCTGGTACTCGAAAAGATCCATGGGCTCACTGTCCGTGTCGGCCTGGCAGGTGACGGCTATCTCGTGGGCAAGGTTCTGCGTACCTCACCCCGGGGAACTGTATCGAGCCCGCAGGAAGACTTCGCCGCCGCATCCGCTGTTGTGGCGCAGGTCACGGCTTGGACAAACCCGAAAAAGACGGGCACTGACCGCTGCGCACCGGTACTGGGCGCAGGTGATCCAAATCACATTCTCGGCCGGATTTCCGGCTTTGCTTGCGGCCTTCGCACGTCGCTGGTTAACGTCTCAGCGTTCAGATAACGTTATGGTTACGAACAGAGGGACAGTTGACCCAGCATCGTTTTGCCCGGTCTCCTCTCGGATCCGACGACGGGTTGGACGTCGACCCCAACGAGATCACCGACATCATTCCGTTCAACGAGTTCGGACGCCTCGACGAACTCGAGTTCAGCGACAATATCCTCTTCGACACCGAGGTCGAGGTGCTGCGGGCGCCGGAGCTCGACGACCTGACCGACACCGACGACCTGACTCCGCTGCCGCTGGCCACTCCCGGCGAGTGTCCGCCCGATCCACCCGCTCGTGAAAGTGCCACCTACGTGCACGCCGCTGCGATTGCGCCGCGCCGCGGGGCGCATCGCCAGCAGCTCAACGGCGCGGTCAAGGGCCGGGTGTTGATCAGCGCCATGGCGGCCGGCGCTGCTGCTGCCGCCGCGCATTCGGCCGCGCATCCCACCGACCCCGGCAAGGCGCACGCCGTGCGAGCCGCCGACGCCGCCATGCTCCACCGCGGGCCGATCACCGCCTCGTCCCATGGAGTGCAGATGGTCACGGTGCAGCCCGCCGCCACCACCGCCGTGCACAATGCGCAGCTGGCCAGCGCGGTGGCATTCGCCGAAGAGCGAGCTCAGCGCGAAGCCCGATTGCAGCAGCCGCTTTACGTCATGCCGGCCAGAGGCCTACTGACGTCGAACTTCGGTTATCGCTGGGGCGTGCTGCACGCCGGGATCGACATCGCGAACGCGATAGGCACGCCGATAGTCGCGGTGTCCGACGGGGTCGTCATCGACGCCGGCCCGACCGCCGGCTACGGAATGTGGGTCAAGCTGCGCCATGCCGACGGAACGGTCACGCTCTACGGCCACGTCAACACCACGACGGTCCGGGTCGGCGAGCGTGTCATGGCGGGCGACCAGATCGCCACCATGGGCAACCGGGGTAATTCGACCGGCCCGCACCTGCATTTCGAAGTGCTGGCGGGCGGCAGCGCCCGCGTGGACCCGGTGCCGTGGCTGGCGAAGCGCGGACTGAGCCTGGGCGGCTTCGCCGGGTAAGCGGTGACCGACCCGAGCGATATCCCGGCCGGCGAGAGCCTGCCCGGCCCTGGAGTCGGCGGTTCGGCGGGATCCGGGGATCAACCTCCCCGAACCCGGATCATCCGGCGGGCGCCGACGAGGCCGCTCCCGGCCATCGCCGACGAGGCTCACACCACCCACCTTCCGCCGCCGGGCACCGGTGACCGGGCCGGACCGTCTGACCGAACCGCGGTGGCCGCGTGCGCAGTCGCCATTGTCAGCGGCTGGGCCACCATGGTGGTGGCGACCGACCTGATCGTGGGCTGGTGGCGTTCCGATCGGCTGTTCTGCGGGGCGGTGGCCTTCCTGGCGCTGGTGTTCGCGCTGGCCACGATTTCCGGCGTGATCACCCTCCTGCAGCGTCGCAACCTGGGGCGTCACCTCATCGTGGCGGGCGCCGTGGTCGCCCTGCTGACCTACGGTGGCGTGTTCGTCGCCGGCGCGCGGGTCGCCTGGATCGTGCATCTGCTGCCGCTGCTGCCGATCTTCAGTGCGGTGCTCGCGCTGCATCCGCGGACGAAACGGTGGCTGGTTTCGAGCCTCTAGAGCACCGCGGGTCTAAAGCTTGGTCAGCGGGGCGTGGTTGTGCATCAGCTTGACCCGCCCCGAGCTGCCGAAGTCGATCAGCGACATCGCCGATTCCCCGACGCCGGTGACTTCCTCGACCCGGCCAAGTCCGTACTTGTCGTGGGAGACCCGGTCGCCGGGTTGCAGCACCAGCAGCGGACGCCGGTCCGCCGCCCCGCGCATCGGTGCCGGCCGCGCCGACCCGAAGCGACCGGCGCCGCTCACCGGCGCGGACAACGACGGCACGGGATCGCTGCGCCGCCAGTCGATCAGCTCCTGAGGAATCTCCCGCAGGAACCGCGACTCGGGGTTGGCCATCGGCTGTCCCCACGACGAACGCACTTTGGCTCTGCTCAGGTACAGGCGCCGGCGCGCCCGGGTGATTCCGACATAGGCCAACCGCCGTTCTTCGGCGAGCTCGCCCGGGTCGTGCAATGCCCGCATGTGCGGGAACATTCCGTCCTCCCAACCCGTCACGAAGACCACCGGGAACTCCAACCCCTTGGCGGTGTGCAAAGTCATCAAGGTGACCACCCCGGCGTTGTGCTCGGGGATTTCGTCGGCGTCGGCGACCAGCGACACCCGTTCCAGGAATTCCGCCAGCACGCCGCTCTTCGGCGCGTCTTCGTCGTCGGGGGTCTGCGGGCTCTTCGGCGACGCGGCAGCATTAGCCCGGTCAACGGCGAATTCATGTGCGACGCCGACGAGTTCGTTGAGGTTATCCAGCCTGGTCAGGTCCTGCGGATCGGTGGAGTGCTCTAACTCCGCTCGGTAGCCGGTGCGGTCCAGCACCGCCTCTACCAGCTCACCGAGATCATCCTGCGCCGAG
Source organism: Mycobacterium sp. (assembly GCF_008709575.1). GTDB lineage: Bacteria > Actinomycetota > Actinomycetes > Mycobacteriales > Mycobacteriaceae > Mycobacterium. The sequence goes on along the minus strand of NZ_VYIK01000013.1, from coordinate 27,998 downwards.
TCCAGGAGGTCACGCAGCTCGCCGAGCAACTCGACGAAATTCGCGATCGCGTTCACTGAACGCGTATTCAGCAGCGGTACTTTGCCCCCGGCGGCTGCGTCGAGCGCCTCGGCGAAACTGCTGCCGGTGTTCTCGGCGTAGACCGCCACGCAGGCTTCCGCACGGTCGCCGATACCACGGCGCGGGGTGTTCAGGATGCGCCGCAGACTGACCGCGTCGCCGGGATTATCCAGCACCCGCAGGTAGGCAATCACGTCGCGAATCTCCTTGCGCTCGTAAAACCGAACGCCACCAACGACCTTGTACGGAATGCCGGCCCTGATGAACACCTCTTCGAGCGATCGCGACGAGTTGTTGGTGCGGTAGAAGATTGCCACGTCGTTGTAGGTGATCTCACCGTGCTGGACCAGAGCGTCGATTTCGGCGGCGACGAACCGCGCCTCGTCGTGCTCGTTGTCGGCGACGTAGCCGACGATCGGCTCGCCTCGCCCGGCATCGGTCCACAGCCGCTTCTCGCGGCGCCCGGAATTCCGTGAGATCACCGAATTGGCCGCCGAGAGAATGTTCTGCGTGGAGCGGTAATTCTGCTCCAACAGAATCGTCGTCGCGTTCGGGTAGTCACGCTCGAAGTCTTCAATATTGCGGATCGTGGCTCCGCGGAACGCATAGATCGACTGGTCGGCGTCGCCGACTACACACAGCTCGCCGGGCGCGATGTCGTCCGCGGTGTCGGGGCCGACCAATTCGCGCACCAGCATGTACTGGGCGTGATTGGTGTCCTGGTACTCGTCGATGAGGATGTGGCGAAACCGGCGCCGGTAATGCTGGGCGACGTGCGGGAAGGTTTGCAGAACCGCGACGGTCTCCCCGATCAGGTCGTCGAAATCCAGCGCGTTGGCTGCGCGGAGCCGGTGCTGGTATGCGGAGTACACGGCGGCCACAGTGCGGGCCAGGTCGTCAGAGTCGTCGGACAGCGCGGATGCCGCCTGCTGCGGGTCGATCAGCTCGTTCTTCAGGTTGGAGATGGCGTTGGCCAGCAGCCGCGGCGAGTACCGCTTGACGTCGAGCCCCATGTCCTTGCCGATCATCTGCAGCAGCCGTCGGGAATCGTCGGCGTCGTAGATCGAGAAATTGGAGTTCAGCCCGGGAATCAGCGCGGCCTGGTTGCGCAGGATCCGCACGCAAGCCGAATGAAACGTCGACACCCACATGGCGGCAAGAGCCCGGGTCCCGGTCAGCGCGGCGACGCGATCGCGCATTTCGGCAGCCGCTTTGTTGGTGAAGGTGATCGCCAGGATCTGTCCGGGTCCCACGTCGCGCGCGGCGATCAGATAGGCGATCCGGCGTGTCAACACCGCCGTCTTGCCCGAGCCGGCACCCGCGACGATCAGCAGCGGCGTGCCCGCGTGCAGCACCGCCTGGCGCTGTTGCGGGTTGAGGCCGTCGAGGAGCGGGTTTCCCCACCTCATCGGCCTCTCCTTCCGGCAGCCTCGGCGGTCTTTCCGTCCCAAACTTACCGCCGTCGGGGACACCTTTTGCACCGGCAGGGCGCTTAGTGGCACACTCGTTGAGTGTTTTACCGGCAGCATCGATTCTGCTACGGGTATCGGTTCGCGGTCCCCGTGGGTTAGCTGCTGCCCGGAGCCCCGCGGTCCGCACCGGCGATCCGGGGCACGTCTGTTGGGCGAGGCCGGATCGGATGACCACCAGAACCCACCAACAGCGAGAACCCGGAGTCACCGACCATGAGTCCAGAAACCCAGCAGCGTCCCGACATCGAAGAGCTGCGGCAGGAGATTGACCGGCTCGACGCCGAGATCCTGGCGGCGGTCAAACGTCGCACTGAGGTGTCCAAAGCCATCGGCCAGGCGCGCATCGCCTCCGGGGGGACCCGGCTGGTGCACAGCCGCGAAATGAGGGTGATCGAGCGCTACAGCGAGCTCGGCCCCGAGGGCAAAGACCTGGCGATGCTGCTGCTGCGCCTGGGCCGCGGCCGGCTCGGTCACTAGCAATTCGGTGTCGCGCGTGCGGCCGTCCATCCTGACTATGGTCGAAAGCATGACTGCCGCTCGAGAAATTCCGGATATCTCCGCTACCAGCGCCTGGCAAGCCCTGCGCAGGCATCACACCCAGGTCAAAGACATCCACCTGCGCGAGCTCTTCGCCGACGACCCAGACCGCGGCCACGAATTCAGCGTCACCGTCGGTGACCTCTACATCGACTTCAGTAAACACCGCATCACGCGCGAGACCCTCAACCTGCTCGTCGACCTGGCCAAGGCCGCGAACCTGGAGCAGCGCCGTGACGAGATGTTCTCCGGCGTGCACATCAATACCTCCGAAGATCGCGCGGTGCTGCACACCGCATTGCGCCTGCCGCGGGACGCCGAGCTGGTCGTCGACGGACAGAACGTCGTCGCGGATGTGCACACCGTGCTCGACGCGATGGGAGAATTCACCGACCGGCTGCGCAGCGGCGCGTGGACCGGCGCAACGGGCAAACCGATTACGACCGTCGTCAACATCGGCATCGGCGGCTCGGATCTCGGGCCGGCGATGGTGTATCAGGCGCTGCGCCACTACGTCGACGCGGGGATTTCGGCACGTTTCGTCTCTAACATCGATCCCGCCGACCTGGTCGCCACTCTTGCCGACCTGGACCCTGCGACAACGCTTTTCATTGTCGCGTCCAAGACGTTCACCACCCTGGAGACGCTGACCAACGCCAACGCTGCACGGCGCTGGCTGACCGGCGCGCTCGGGGACGACGCGGTGGCTAAGCATTTCGTCGCGGTCTCGACCAACAAAAAGCGGGTTGCCGAGTTCGGTATCGACACCGACAACATGTTCGGGTTCTGGGACTGGGTCGGCGGACGCTATTCGGTGGATTCGGCGATCGGGCTCTCGGTGATGGCCGCGATCGGCCGGGAGGCCTTCGCGGACTTCCTATCCGGTTTCCGCATCGTCGACCGCCATTTCCAGACCGCTCCGCTGCAATCCAATGCACCGGTGCTGCTGGGGCTCATCTCCTTGTGGTACTCCAACTTCTTCGGCGCCCAATCGCGCGCGGTGCTGCCCTATTCCAACGACCTGGCCCGGTTCGCGGCCTATCTGCAGCAGCTGACGATGGAATCCAACGGTAAATCGATCCGCGCCGACGGGACTCCGGTGACCACCGACACCGGCGAGATCTACTGGGGCGAGCCGGGCACCAACGGCCAACACGCCTTCTACCAGTTGCTGCATCAGGGGACCCGGTTGGTGCCGGCCGATTTCATCGGTTTCTCCCAACCGCTCGACGACCTGCCCGACGTCGACGGCAGCGGCAGCATGCATGACTTGTTGATGAGCAACTTTTTCGCTCAGACCCAGGTGCTGGCGTTCGGCAAGACCGCCGAGGAGATCGCCGCGGAAGGCACGCCGGCCGACCTGGTGCCGCACAAGGTGATGCCCGGTAATCGGCCAACGACGTCGATCCTGGCGACTCGGCTCACGCCGTCGGTGCTGGGTCAGTTGATCGCGCTCTACGAGCATCAGGTGTTCACCGAGGGGGTGGTGTGGGGCATCGACTCCTTCGACCAGTGGGGTGTGGAGCTGGGCAAGACTCAGGCCAAGGCGCTGGTGCCGGTGATCGCCGGGGCCGCGTCGCCGGGTCGGTTGTCGGACAGTTCCACCGACGCGCTGGTGCGCCGGTACCGAACCGAGCGCGGCCGCGCCGGGTAGATGTCAGGCGAACGGCTTGGTCAGCCGCGGCGGCAACACCCGCAACAGCGCGACCAGCGGTACCCACGGCCAGGCCGGCACGACGGCGTGGCCGGCCTCGCGTTCGATCGCAGCGACCATCGCCCGGACTCCGGTCTCGGTGTCCACCATCAACATGGTGCTCGCCGACCTGGCGGTCATCTCCGACTCGATATAGCCGGGCTCCAGCACGGTGACTTTGATCGGACCGCGGGCGTATTCCGCGCGCAGCGATTCGCCCAGCGAGGAGATGCCGGCCTTGCTGGCCGCGTAGGCGGCTTTGATGCCGGGCACCCCTTTGTTGGCCAGCACCGACGAGATCAACACCAGATGCCCCGCCCCGGTCCGCCGGAACATCTCCAGCGCGGTTTCTATCTGCACCAGCGCGGCCACCAGGTTGGTCTCGATGGTGGCCTTGTTGGCCCACAGCTTGCCCGAACCCAGCGGTGCCCCTTTGCCGATACCGGCGTTGACGACGACCCGGTCGATCCCGCCCAGCGCATCGGAAAGCTCGGCGAACACCTTGGGTACCTGGTCGTGGTCGGTGACGTCCAACGTCGCGGCGGCCACTGTGATGCCCGGATAGCGCGCGGTCAGTTCGGCTTTGAGCTCGTCGAGCCGGTCGGTGCGGCGGGCGCACAGCGCCAGGTCGCGGCCTTTGGCGGCAAAGGCGCGGGCCATCCCGGCGCCCAGACCCGAACTTGCGCCGGTGATCAGAATCTTTTGGCGAGCCACCCGGGCAGCATAACTACCCGGGCTATTTGAGCAGGCGCGACATCCGCCGGTCGGCCAAGACCTTGCCGCCGGTCTGGCAGGTCGGACAGTAGTGCAACGACGTGTCGGCGAACGACACCTCCCGCACGGTGTCGGCACAGACCGGGCACGGTAGACCGGTTCGGGCATGCACCCGCAGACCGGAGCGCTTCTCACCTTTGAGCGTGGCGGCCTGCCGGCCGACCGAGCGGGTCACCGCGTCGGCCAATACCGACACCATCGCCTGGTGCAGCGCCGCCAGCTGCGCGTCGGAGAGTGTGCCGGCGGTGGCGAACGGCGAGATCTTGGCGACGTGCAGAATCTCGTCGCTGTAAGCGTTGCCGATCCCGGCGATCACCTTCTGGTCGGTGATGACGGTCTTGATCCGCCCGGTGCGTCCGGCCAGCAGAGCGGCCAGTTCATCGGCGCCGATCCGCAGGGCGTCCGGGCCCAGCGCGGCGATTCCCGGTACCTGCATCGGATCGTCGACCAGCCACACCGCCAGCCGCTTCTGGGTGCCCGCTTCGGTGAGGTCGAACCCGGGCGCACCACCGGGACTACCCAGGTGGACACGCATCGCGATCGGCCCCTTGCCAGGCCGCAGCACCGCGCCGGCGAGCTTCTCGGACCATCGCAGCCAACCGGCCCGCGACAAGTGAGCGATCACGAACAGGTTCTCGGCCCGCAGGCCCAGGTACTTGCCCCAGCGATCGGCGCCGGTGACGGCCCGGCCGTGCAGCGCGCTGACGGGCGGGTCGACCGTCTTGAGCACCGAGAACGCCGCAACGTCGATGCGCCCGATCGTTCGGCCGAGGGCGCAGCGGCGCAGATGATCGACCAGTGCCTCGACTTCGGGCAGCTCGGGCATGCCTCCATTGTGAGGGTCAGGAGCTGACGACGCGGCGCGCGTCGCGCAGCACGATCTCCAGCAGCCAGCTGACGATCGACAAGACGATCGCCGCCCAGATCGCGGTCCACCAGAAGTGGTCGATGCACAGGCCCCAGTGGGTGGTGTGGCGGGTGATCGAGGCGGTGATCCACAGCATGAACGCGTTGATCACGATGTGGATCAACCCGAGCGTGAGGACATACAGCGGGATCGACAGGATCTGCACGATCGGTTTGACGACGGCGTTCACCAGGCCGAAGATGACCGCGACGACGAACACGATGCCGATCTTCTGCCCAGCTGTGCTACCGCCGACGAAGCTGATTCCGGGCACGAGCAGGGTGACCACCCACAGCGCAAATCCGGTCAACGCCGCGCGGACCAGAAAAGCTCCCATGGCCAGAACTTACTCTGCCGGCCGCAACAAGTAGGTGTCCATGATCCAGCCGTGTCGGGTGCGCGCGTCGGCGCGTATCGCCGCGATCTGCTCACCCACGGCGCCGACCGTGCCCGAGACCAGCAGCTCGCGGGCGGTGCCCAGGTAGGCGCCCCACCAGATCCGGGTCTGGGCGGGGCACCAGCGAAACGAGCAGTCACCGTCGAGCATGACCACCGCCGACCCGGACAGTCCGTGCGCGCGCAGCTGCCGGCCCGTGGTGATCAGGACGGGTTGGCCGACTTCGTTGAGCGGGATGCGGTGCCGCGCGGCGAGGGCCTGCGCAGCGGTGATGCCGGGGATGACGTCGTAGCTGATGTCGATGTCGGCGGCGACGGCCTCGAGGATGCGCAGGGTGCTGTCGTAGAGCGACGGGTCTCCCCAGGCCAGAAACGCCCCGACGCCGCCGGGAGGCAGTTCGGTGGTGATCGCGGACGCCCAGCGGTGGGCGCGGGCCGCATGCCAGTCCGCTACTGCCTGCCGGTAGTCGTCGTCTCCTGACCGCACCGGGTCGGGCAGTTCGACGAATCGGTAGCCGGGCGCGCGGATGAACCGCGCGCAGATCTCGCGACGCAGTGCCACCAGATCGGCTTTGGCCTTCCCCTTGTCCATCGCGAAAAACACCTGGGTGCCGTTGAGCGCCTCGATCGCCTGCACGGTCAGGTAGCCGGGATCTCCGGCGCCGACGCCGATGACGTGGATATGGCGGCTGCTCATTGCCCGGCAGCCTAGTGCGCGCTCTCCGCACCGCCGGGTGGACCGTCGGGCAGACCAGAAAAGTGCTACCTCAGACAGCCGACACCGCAGGTATCGACATAACGCGCGCGCCGGTGTGGGCACGCCGCCGCTGTAGAGCCCGCGCCCCCATCGCGGATTCGGTTCACAAGCCGGGTATCCCGAAGTCGGACTCTAAACCGGGGATCCCCGACTGTGCCGGGGCCTCGGGCTGGGCCGGGGCGTCCGACGCGGGCGGGGCGTCCGTCTGTCGATGCGAGTCGGCGTATTGGATGCCTTGATTGACTTGGTCGATCGCTTGCTTGATCAGGCTGACGGCCTGCGCCTTGTGCCCACCCTTGTCGGGTGGCGCTTGCCCCAGTTCAGTGAGCGCCTGCTGCAGATCGTCGCGGGCGCTAACCATGTGGTCCTGAATCGCATAAGCCGTGCCGAGGCCGAGGACGCTGAAACTGGCAGCGACGAGGATTCCACCAACAAGTAACCGAAACTTCGAAATTTGCAACGCGAGGTCCTTTCGGCATGGAAAACGAAATAGGGGAATATTAGCGGCGCATGAGGCCCCGGACGGGCTGCAACACGCCCGGGGGTGGCCGCGCAGCTAGCATCTGCTGAGAACTCGACGAGCACAGGAGGCGGTGTGCGGTTCAGCTACGCCGAGGCGATGACCGATCCGACGTTCTACATCCCACTGGCGCAGGCTGCCGAGGCGGCCGGGTTTGCCGGCATGACGATTCCGGACAGCATCGCCTACCCGTTCCAATCCGATGCGAAGTATCCGTACTCCCCCGACGGCAGCCGCGAATTCCTCGACGGCAAGCCCTTCGTCGAGGCGTTCGTGTTGGCCGCCGCGCTGGGCGCGGTGACCACGACGCTGCGGTTCAACTTCTTCGTGCTCAAATTGCCCATTCGCCCGCCCGCGCTGGTGGCCAAGCAGGTCGGGTCGCTGGCGGCGCTGATCGGCAACCGGGTCGGGCTGGGCGTCGGAACCAGCCCATGGCCCGAGGATTACGAACTAATGGGCGTTCCGTTCGCCAAGCGGGGCAAGCGCATTGACGAGTGCATCGAGATCGTGCGCGGCCTGACCACCGGCGATTATTTCGAGTTCCACGGCGAGTTCTACGACATCCCCAAGACCAAGATGACCCCGGCGCCCACCGAACCGATCCCGATTCTGGTGGGCGGGCATGCCGATGCGGCGCTGTGCCGCGCGGCGCACGCCGACGGTTGGATGCACGGCGGCGGCGACCCCGGGGAACTCGACCGGCTTATCACGAAACTCACCAGGCTGCGCAGTGAGGCAGGTCAGACCGGGCCGTTCGAGATCCACGTGATCTCCTCCGACGCGTTCACCCTCGACGGCATCAAGCGCCTGGAGGACAAGGGCGTCACCGACGTCATCGTCGGATTCCGCATGCCCTACGTCAAAGGACCCGACACCGAGCCGCTGGATACCAAGCTCCGCAACCTGCGGACGTTCGCCGACAACGTCATCGCAAAACTCTAGACGCTACAGCGAATCCCATATCGGTGGCCGCTTTTCCCGTTGAGCCCTGGCGGCCTGGGCCGGGTTGTTGGTGAATCCGCTGATGATCTGAGTCCGGCTCTCGATCTCCTTGGAGTGGCGCAGGCTGGGCGCATCCAGCACAGCGTTGAGGCCGACCTTGGTTTGCCACACGCCGTAGACGTTGTTCGCCACGATCGATCGGGCCATCGCCAGCGCTGTCGCCATCAGGACATCCGGCGCCACCACCTCGTGGACCAGCGTGATCCGGTACGCCTCGGCGGCGTCGATGATCCGGCCGGTCAGCATCAGTTCCCGCGCCACCCCGGCGCCGACGATCTTGGGCAGCAGATAGCTGGTCCCCATGTCCATCGACGAAAAACCCGCCCTGATGAAAACCGAGCCGAACCATGCGTGTTCGGAGGCGATGCGGACGTCGCAGTGCAGCGCAAACGCCAGGCCGCCGCCAACCGCGACGCCGTTGACCGCGGCGATCACCGGGATCGGCAGCTCGCAGAGTTGGGTGAGAAGATCGGCCAGGCGAACCTGGGCGTCATAGCTGGTCTTGAACGCCGGCGCCGACAGTGTCGACGGTTTTGTCCACTTTGTCCACGGTCCACAGTGCCGCTGAGGTCGGCGCCCGCGCAGAAGCCGCGGCCCGCACCGGTCAGGATCACCGCGCGGAACTCGCCGCCGCCGAGCGCGTCCAACGCGTGATTCATGCCGTCGATCAGCGCGCCGTCGATCGCGGTCAACCGTTCCGACCGGTTGAGCGTGACACCGGCGATGTGGCCCTCAAGACTTGTCAGTTCGGCAGCTGCCATGGCGCAACGCTAGGCGACGCCTCATCCGCACCCGATGACGACCACGCCGCCGCGACGGAACCGCGCTGCACCCGGTGCTGACGTGGCCCGCATCAATGCTTGGCGAACCAATCGGCTTGCATCGACAGCAGCGCCAGCGGCTCCAACTGCGGGATGCCGGGATCGAGCTCGCGGTAGCGCTGATAGACGTTGACGACGATCCGTTCGGCATCCAGCCAGGTCGCATATTCGCCGAGGTCGATGGCGTCGGCGGCCTCGGTGAACGACAAGCCGTTGCGGTAGGCGGCCTCGGCCTGCTCGTTGACGTGCACGAGGTACCCGCGCACCGCGCGAATCCCGTCCGCATCGGTGATCGGGCCGTGCCCGGGCACCACGATCGGTGCGCCGAGCGCGAGCATCGCATCGCAGGCGGCGATCCAGTTGCTGATCGGCCCGGCCCAGACGATCGGGGTGCAGCCGACGAACAGCAAATCGCCGGCGAAGAGCACCCCGGCGTCGGGGATGTGGACCACGGAATCGGCGGCGGTGTGCGCCGGACCCAGGTTCATCAGCCGTACCTCCCGGCCGCCGACGGCGATGGTCAGCTCGCGGTCGAACGTGAGGTCGGCGTTGCGCACCGTGATGCCGCTGAAATCGAACGGCCCGAACCGGTTACGCAGGTACGGGGTGGCGATTGGGCCGAGGTCGGCGGTCTGGACCATCGCCAGCATCGCGGGCGCCATGCCGTGCGCGATCTCCTCTGCGGTGCCCTCGGCGGCGATGATTCGCACCGAGTGGTCCAGCAGCTGGTTGCCGTGGGTGTGGTCGCCGTTGGCGTGGGTGATCAGCGCGTCGGTGATCGGTGCACGGTCGGTGATCTGGCTCATCGCGGACAGCATTTCGCGCGTCAGCGCCAGGTCGAACAGCGTGTCGACGAGCAGCGAGCCGCCGTCGCCGGCGACCAGCCCGGCGTTGCTCCAGCCATACCCGCCGTCGGGCAGCAGCCATGCCCACACCCGGTCGGCGATCTCGTGCAATCCGCGGTTGTAGGGCAGCTTGGGCGGCGCGGGGTTTACCCGCGGCTTGTCGGGCCGGGCGTCGGGGTTGGGCCGCGGCGCCAGCGGCGGCGGGGCCGGGCGGTGCCGGACGGTCTGGCGGGTCTCCCCCAACCCTTGCACACGCAGGGTGACCACGTCGCCGTCGCGCAGCCAGCCCGGAAAGGATGCCAGATCGGTAAGGCGCAGGTGCTCGATCAGGGTGCAGGTGGGCACGGTGCCGGAGCCGAAGACGTCGCCCGGGTTGAGCAACACGCCGCGGGAGGCATAGGAGATCACCTCGGCGAAGCTCCAGTCCATCGCACCGGTCGACCCGGTACCGATCACCGTGTCGTTGACCAGCGCGGTCGCCTCGAGCGCAAGCTTGCCGTCGCGGCGGTAGGGCGCCAGCTCATCCGGAGTCACCAGATAGGGCCCCAGCGTGATCCCGCTGTCTTTGCCTTTGGCCTGCCCGATACCCAGCTGGCCTTCCAACTGCTGCAGGTCGCGCGCGGACCAGTCGTTGAAGATCGTGTAACCGATGATCGCCTGTTCGGCCTCGGTCACCGACAAGTCCGCGCCCCCGGTTCCGATCACCGCGGCGATCTCTAATTCGAAGTCTTGCCAGGCACTTCCGGGTGCTGTCGGCGCATCATCGTACGGGCCGAGGATGGTGGACGGACAGGCGAAGTAGAACGCGGGGATGCGGTACCAGGTGTCTTTGAGGGCCCGGTCACCGCCGATCGCCACCTGGCAGTTGCGCATGTGGTCCAAAAAGCACAGGCAGTCTCGCACCGACGGCGGACGCGGGATCGGCGCCATCAGCGTGACCTGGTCGCAACGCACGACGGTGTGCGGCGAGCGCAGCACGTCATCGCCGGCTTCCCGCAGCCGTGTGGCGCCCCGCCTGATCAGCTCAAGCAGGGTCAGCCCGGGGGGCAGCGCGTGGATCATCTCGCCGGACAGCACCCCGGTGCGTTCACCGTCGCTGTCGGTGAAACTCACCCATTTCATTCCCGCTGTACCTCGCTTCGCTCTTTGTCAGGTCGCAGGCCACGCCAGCTGGGTTGGCGCAACCGGCCGTCGGGGGTCCATTCGCTGTAGCGGACTTCGCCGACCAGTGTCGGCTCGACAAAGGTAACCCCCTTGGCGTCCCGGCCGGGAAGCGGCGCGTCGAACGGCGATTCGTCGGTGCGCAGCCGTGCCAACGCCTCCTTCAGGTTCGACCGATCACGTTCGGTGAACCCGGTGCCGACCCGGCCGACGAAATGCAGGCCCTCCGCGGCGGGGATGCCGACGACCAGCGAGCCGATGCCGCCGGCGCGCCTGCCTTCCCCGGCGCGCCACCCGCCGATGACGATTTCCTGGGTTTTCCAGTGCTTGTCTTTGATCCACGATGCCGAGCGGCGACCCGGCTGGTAGGTGGAGTCACGTTTTTTGGCGATCACGCCTTCCCAGCGGCGCGTCTGCGAGTACTTCAGTGCCTCTGCCCCGTCGCCGGGCAGCAACCCGGGAACGATGAGAACGCTATCGGTGGCCAGTGTCTCCAGCAAACGGCGGCGGTCACCGTAGCGAGCCCGCAGCAGTGACCGGCCGTCCAGATAGAGGAGGTCGAAAGCCCAGAACTCGACGCGGGTGGAGCGACCCCGGTTGTGCAGCGCGGCAAAGCTCGGCCTCCCGGATTTGTCCAGTGCGACCACTTCGCCGTCGAGCACGGCGTGGTGATCGGCGAGATCAGCGGCCACCGACTGCAATTGCGGGTACTCCGCGGTGACGTTGCGCCCGCTGCGAGAGCGCAGCCGCATCGTGCCGTGGTCGGCGTCCATCAGCAGCCGGTAGCCGTCCCACTTGGCCTCGAACGCCCACTGCGCCGCCGTCAGGTTCGCCACCGACCCCGGGGTGGCCAGCATCGGGGCGAGTTCGTCGAAGTTGAAGACTTCTTTCATCCGGTGCGCCAGCCACTGGTCGCCGTCGGTCCGAATCAGCGCGTAGCGGCCCGAGATCCGGTTGCCGTGCAGCGTGACGATGACCTCGTCATCGCCGAATTTCTCGGTGTCGTAGGTGCCGGAGTCCCAGATGGTCACCGTCCCGGCGCCGTAGTGGCCCTTGGGGATCGTGCCCTCGAACGTGGCGTATTCGAGCGGATGGTCTTCGGTGCGGACCGCCAGGTGGTTGACGAAGGTGCTCGCGGGCAGGTTTTTCGGCACCGCCCACGACACCAGCACGCCGTCGCGTTCCAGCCGGAAATCGTAATGCAGTCGCCGGGCGTGGTGCTCTTGGATCACGAACGTGTTGTTTCCCCCGGTAGCGGGTTCGGTGGTGGGCACCGGCTCCGGTGTTTTCCCCGCCTGGCGCTTGCTGCGGTATCTGTTGAGCCGATTCGGTTGCCACACCGGAGGATCCAGCGAAGCCAGCAGGTCGCCGTCTCTTTCGACGCGCGCCAGCACCTCGTCGTAGCGCAACTGGCCAAGCTCGGGATCGTCGAGTTCGTCCCAGGTGCGTGGCGCGGCGACGGTCGGTTGGGCACGACCGCGCAACGAATACGGCGCAACGGTCGTCTTGGATCCGTTGTTCTGGCTCCAGTCCACAAAAACCTTGCCCGTCCGCAGTTTTTTGGTCATTTTCACGGTGACCAGCTCCGGCATCGTTTTCTGCAGCTGCTCGGCGATGCTTTTGGCCAGAACCGACGCGTCTCGGGTGCTTATCGGCTTGTCCAGGGGGCTGTAGAGGTGCAATCCCTTGCTGCCGCTGGTGACCGGATAGGCGATCAGCCCGAGGTCGGCGATCAGGCTCCGGATCGCGCGGGCCACCACCGACAGTGCGGCCATGCTCACACCCTCGCCGGGGTCGAGATCGAACACCAGACGAGTCGCCGGACCCGGTTTGAGGTCTTGCCCTTCTCGCGTCCACTCGGCAACGAAGCGCCACTGCGGAACGTGGACTTCCAACGCGGCCTGCTGGGCAATCCAGGCCAGCGCGGTCGGGCTGTCGATGATCGGGTAGGTCGTGGTCCGAGAGCGGTGCGCGATGCTGCCGCGTGCCAGCCAGCCCGGCGCCGACGAAGGGAGCTGCTTTTCGAAGAACGACGCACCGGTAACGCCGTTCGGCCAGCGCTTGCGGGTGGCGGGGCGTCCCGCGGTGTGGGGAATCATCGCCTCGGCGATGCCGGTGTAGTAGGCAAAGACGTCGGCCTTGGTGGTGCCGGTGTCCGGATACAGCACCTTGTCGGCGTTGGTCAGCTTCACCTGCGCCACCACGGCAGTCAACCTACGCTTGTCGGCAGCCGAAACGTCGTCGGGCAGCCGAATAGCATCGTCGACGTAAATTTTCTGTTAATCAGGACTGCCGGCAGGTTTAGTCAGCGCCCACCGCGGGCACCTGCCCTGATATGCGCAAACTCATCTCCTGGTGCCACAACGCGGGCGTCCCCCTGAGCAATGCGACACTCCGAATGCACTCGCGGCGAATAGCCGTCCCAACCTATGACCGGTCAACCCTTCGGCGAAGTGTCGTGCACATCGGCACAGGCAATTTTCACCGCGCACACCAGGCGGTTTACTTCGACGACCTCGCGTCTTGCGGGATCTCCACGCAGTGGGGAGTGACCGGTGTCAATCTGCACTCGCGCGACGTCAAAGATCTTCTGTCGACTCAGGATGGGCTCTACACCGTCGTGCAATGCGGCCACGAACAGCAGACGGCACGCGTGGTCGGTGCGATCGGCTGCTTTCAGCACGCACCGAACGACACCGCAGCGGTCCGCGCCGCCTTGGCGATCCGCAAACCCGAATTGTCAGCCTGACGGTAACCGGAAACGGGTACTACCTGGATCCGGTGACCGGCGAGTTCGACGCCACTCACCCCGATGCGCGTGCCGACCTCATCGGGTCGAACGCCTCCTTTGTCACGGCGTGGGCTTATCTGACCGAAGCACTCGACCGCCGCCGCCGAGCCGGCATCGCCCCGTTTACCGTGCCCTGTTGCGACAACATTCCCGACACCACCGCGGCGGCGCGGACCGCGCTGGTGTCTTTCGCGACGTTGAAAGACCCCGGGCTCGGCCGCTGGATCGACAGGCACGTCGCCTTCCCGTCGACCATGGTCGACCGCATCATCCCGCGGACCACGGACTCCGACCGCCGGTTCGTCAAAGACACCTTCGGCATCGCCGACAAGTGGCCGATCGTGACCGAGCCCGATTGCCAGTGGATCATCGAGGACACCTTCAGCGGTGCCCGCCCACCACTTGACGAGGTGGGTGTCCAATTCGTCAGCGATGTCAGCGACTACAAACTGGTCAAGACTCGTCTGCTCAACGGAACCCATCTCGTGCTCGGCTGTCTGGGCGCGCTGGCCGGCTACCAGAGCACCACCGAGGCGATGCGCGACCGGGTCATCTTTGACTATCTCGAGCAACTGATGCGCGTGGAGATTCAGCCCTTGCTACCGGCAGTACCGGGAATGAACACACTCGGCTACCGGCACACTCTCCTCGCCCGACTGAGCAACCCCATGATGAGCGACCAGTTGTCACGATTGGCACGCCGGGGATCAGAAAAGGTGCCGTCGTTTCTGCTGCCGTCTTTGCGGGAAGCGATCGAGCAAGGCAGACCGCACACGCTGCTGATGTTGGCTCTGGCCGGGTGGGCACGGTATCTGCGCGGCTACGACCTCAGCGGTCGAACCATCCGAATCGACGATCCGCAGGCAACGTCGCTCACCGGATTGGCGACGATGGGCGGCAACAATCCCGATCCGTTGCTCAGTCATGAGATGTTCACCGAACTACGCTTGATTCCCGGCTTCGGGGAGCGTCTTGGCGAGATGATCGCAGACCTCGACGATAACGGGGTGAGCGCGCCACTGCGCCGTGCACTGCAGCACAACGACCGGGAACTGGTGCGGCAGTGACCAGACACCAGTTCACGATCGTGCGCCAATTCGATCCCGCCCCCATAACCACCCTGCTCTGTGACGCCGACGACAACCTCTTCCCTTCCGAGGAACCGGCATTCGCCGCGTCGGTCGAAGTGACCAATCGTTTCCTGGCCAGATTCGGCGTGACGGCTCCGCTGAGCGCCGAGGAGCTGCGCAGACGAGCCGCCGGGAAAAACTTTCGCAGCACTGCTATCGACTTGGCTGTGCTGTGCGACGTGCCCATCGAGCAGACGCTGGCACACGGCCGGCCCGCAGCGCGTGTCGCGTCACCCGACGACGCGGCAACCGGTCGCGTGCTGCGCGCCGACGAACTCGAACAGTGGGTCCGCCAGGAACGCGACCAGGTCACAGCTCATCTGGCTGCCACGCTGCGACCAAATCCGGGCGTGCTTGCGCCACTGAAAGCCCTCGCATCGCGATACACACTGGCGGCGGCCACTCCAGTGCCACCGCGCGCCTGAACGCCTGTTTCGCCACCACCGGCCTCGCCTCGCTCATCCCGCCGGCACTGCGCTTCAGCGCAGAAGATTCTCTTCCCACGCCGACGAGCAAGCCCGACCCGGCGGTGTATCTGCATGCAGGCCAGACAATGGACATCGACGTCAGCCAGGGCCTGGCCATCGAGGATTCGGTGCCCGGTGTCACGTCGGCAGTCGCGGCCGGTTATCTGACCGTCGGTAACCTGATGTTCGTGCCGGCCGACGAACGGCAAAGCCGCAGCGCAGAGTTGGTCGATGCCGGAACAGCCGCGATAACCGACTCGTGGCAGGCTCTCGCCGAAGTCCTCACGCTGCCGGCCATGAGCCAACCCTGAATCGACCACGACACGTAGCGACGATACGGGCCTCGGCCCGGGAGGAGTGGTGCAATCGTGTCTGACGCAATCAGCCTGAGCAATGCGACGCTGGCAAGCCTGCCCATCGCTACACCGAAATACGACCGCAGCAGCCTCGGTGTCGGTATCGCTCACATCGGAACCGGTCATTTTCACCGGGCCCATCAGGCCAACTACATTCATCGGCTGCTGCAGCAGGGGCTGGCACTGCAGTGGGGCATCTGCGGGATAGGGGTGATGCCCGGCGACTGGACGATGCGCGACGTCCTGGGTGGCCAAGACGGTCTCTACACCCTGATTTCGGAGCACCCGGACGGCAGCCGGGAAGCCCAAGTGATCGGCTCGATCATCGACTACCGTTACGCCCTCGACGATCCGCAGGCAGCGCTGGAGGTGCTGGTCGCGGAGTCGACCCGGATCGTTTCGCTGACCATCACCGAGGGCGGCTACCGCGACCCCGACGGACCCGCGTTCACCCTGATCACCGAGGCTCTGAGCAGGCGCCGCGCCCACGGAATCGCCGCGCCGACAATTGTGTCGTGCGATAACGTCGAGGCTAACGGCGAGGTCGCCAAGCGCGCCGTTCTCGCCCATGCCCACCATCGCGACCCCGAGCTCGCCGAGTGGATAGCAGAGCATGTCCGGTTCCCCAGTTCGATGGTCGACCGAATCACCCCGGCCACGACTCCGGACATGGCCGTGGAGGTGAGCCGCGACTTCGGTGTCGCCGACCGGTGGCCGGTGCTGACGGAGGCCTTCACCGCCTGGGTCCTCGAAGACGACTTCGCGAACGGCAGACCGCCGCTGGAGCGGGCGGGCGTGCTGCTGGTCGACGACGTCGGCCCGTACGAGGCCATGAAGCTACGGCTGCTCAACGGGGGACATCAGTGCCTGTGCTACTTCGCCCACCTGTGCGGGTTCGAGATGGTCAGGGAGGCAGCGTGCGATCCGTTGCTCGCTGAATTCCTGCTCACCTATTTCGAGGATGAGGCGATCCCGACCCTGACGCCGGTGCCCGATATCGACTTCGCCGATTACACCCGCACGCTGATCGAACGATTCGCCAACCCGGGGCTGCGCGACACCGTGGCGCGGCTGTGCGCCTACTCCTCGGATCGTCTCCCGAAATTTCTGCTGCCGGTGATCAACGACAACCTGGCTGCCGATCGGCCGGTCCGGCTCGCGGCGGCGGCGGTCGCCAGCTGGGCCCGCTACGCCGAGGGTATCGACGAACAGGGTGAGCCGATCGAAGTAGTGGACCAACTGGCCCCCTCTCTGGTGCCGATCGCCCGGTCCCAGCGCGAGCATCCCACCGCATTTATCGAGATCACCGCGATCTTTGGGGATCTGGCCCAGCAACCACGCTTCGTCGAAGCCTACCGCTGGGCTCTCGATTCGTTGCACCGCAAAGGAGCCCGGGCAACACTGGAGGCATTGCTGCGTTGACCCGCGCGCTGGTGATCGGGGAGGCGCTGGTCGACGTCGTGCAGCGAGGCGGCCAGGTGAGCGAGCATGTCGGCGGCAGCCCGCTCAACGTCGCCGTCGGGCTGGCCCGATTGGGTCGCGACGTCGATTTGCTGACCTATATCGGGGAGGACGGCTACGGCAGGCGAATCGTCGAATACCTCGATGCTGCGGGAGTGCAACTTGTTCCGGGCAGCCGGACGGCGTGCCGGACGCCGACCGCACGGGCGAGGATCGGCGAAGGGCGTTCAGCCGATTACACTTTCGACCTGAAGTGGCAACTATCCGCCACCCCGGCGTTGCCTCCCCCGCTCGTCGTGCACACCGGATCGATCGCCGCCGTGCTGGAGCCGGGCTGCCTGGCGGTCGCCGACCTCGTCGACACCTGTCACGCGTCGGCCACCACCACCCTCGATCCCAATCTGCGTCCCGCGCTCATCGCCGACCGCGCTGTGGCTCGTCAGCGTATTGAGCGTCTGGTCGGGCGCGCCGACATCGTCAAAGCCAGCGAAGAGGACCTGCGCTGGCTCGATCCGGAGCGGCCGCCCGAGTTGATCGCCCGCGCCTGGCTGGCGCTGGGTCCCGCGATCGTCGCCGTCACGATGGCAGAGCGCGGCGCGCTAGCGATCTGTGCGGCCGGGGAGACCCGGATGCCCGCCATCCCGGCGCGAGTGGTCGACACCGTTGGCGCCGGCGACGCGTTCATGGTCGGTATGATCGACGCGCTCTGGAGCCTCGGACTGCTGGGCGCCGCTCGACGGGACGACCTGCACCGGATCGGGCTCGGCGCACTGACGGACGTGTTGCGGACCGCAGCGCTGTTATCGGCTTTGACGGTGGCCCGCGCGGGTGCCGACCTGCCGGACCGAGCCGCCGTGTTGCGCGCGGGGTGCTCGCGCTAGACGGTCAGCGACACGGCGCTGGGATAATACTGGACGTATGCGTGCCATCTGGAAAGGCTCGATCTCCTTTGGTTTGGTGAACGTCCCGGTCAAGCTGTATGCGGCGACCGAGGACCACGACATCAAGTTCCACCAGGTGCACGCCAAGGACCATGGTCGCATCCGCTACCAGCGGGTGTGCGAGGTGTGCGGTGAGGTGGTCGAGTACCGCGATATCGCGCGGGCCTACGAAGCCGACGAAGGCCAGATGGTGGTGATCACCGACGACGACATCGCGACGCTGCCCGAAGAGCGAAACCGCGAGATCGAAGTCCTCGAGTTCGTGCCGGCGGGTGAGCTCGACCCGATGCTGTATGACCGCAGCTACTTCCTGGAGCCAGACGGCAACGCGTCGAAATCCTATGTGCTGCTTGCTAGGACCCTTGCAGAGACCGATCGGGTTGCGATCGTGCATTTCGCTCTGCGCAACAAGACTCACCTTGCGGCATTGCGGGTCAAAGACTTCAGCAAGCGTACGGTCATGGTGATCCACACCTTGTTGTGGCCCGACGAGATCCGCGACCCCGACTTCCCTTCCCTGGACAAAAAAGTCGACATCAAGCCCGCGGAACTCACCATGGCCGCCCAGGTCGTGGAGTCGATGGCCGCAGACTTCAATCCCGACCGCTACCACGACGACTATCAGGACCAGCTGCACGAGCTGATCGAGGCTAAACTGCAAGGCGGACAAGCATTCACCGTCGAGCAATCGACCGAACTGGACGAGACCGAAGATGTCTCCGACCTGCTGGCCAAGCTGGAGGCCAGCGTGCGGGCGCGCTCCGAGCGCAGTCGCCAGCCGGCCAAAAAGGCCCGGGCCAGGGCGGCTCCGAGGCCCTAGAAGGGTGGCGGACCCGCGAGACAGGTCTCGTTGACGGCGCGCTCACGGCGGATGCGGGCGGCGCGCTCGTCAGCACAGCGTCGGCCGTCGCTTGCCAGGTGTTGGGACCACCCGTTTGCTGTGAGGATCGTTCCGGTTGTTTAGGTTGCCGGGCCGTGTGGTGATGGTGACTGATGGCTGATTGCAGTGGGTCCGTCGTTGACTGGTCTCTCGACGTGGCCGGTCGGCGCCGTCCACTCCCCGGTGTCGTCGGCCAGTTGTCGATCGGCCCAACCGCCGATGCCGCTGTAGAAAGGTCTTCAGCAGATCGTCCCCGGCAGACGCCATCGACAACGCGTTCGACCTCGACCGGGGCGTGTCATAAGTCGCTCTTGCCGGCCATCGACATCGTCGTCAGGTGCGCGTCGCGGATAGACCTCACCCATCGCCGCCAGCCCGCGTGCGCCCATTGCGTTCCGCCGGCGCGTCGCCGCCGCCATGGCATCGACCACACCCGTGTCATCAAGACCAGCGCCGGCGAGCCATTCGGCACATGCCGAGCCCCGGCCCCTGCGCCCTTGTTACGGTGACGTCCGTGATCCTCGATAAATTCCGGCTCGATGGCCGAGTCGCCGTCGTCACCGGCGCCGGCCGCGGGCTCGGTGCGGCCATCGCCGTCGCCTTCGCCGAAGTCGGGGCCGACGTCGTCATCGCCGCGCGCACGCAATCCCAACTCGAGGCCGTCGCCGAACAGGTCAGCGCGGCGGGGCGGCGCGCCCACGTCGTCGTCGCAGACCTCGCGCACCCCGAGGCGACCGCCGAGCTGGCCGGCCGGGCCGTCGACGCCTTCGGGCGACTCGACATCGTCGTCAACAACGTCGGCGGCACCATGCCCAACGCGCTGCTGAACACGTCCACCAAAGACCTCAAGGACGCGTTCACGTTCAACGTCGGCACCGCCCACGCGCTGACCACCGCGGCGGTGCCGCTGATGCTCGAGCACTGCGGCGGCGGCAACATCATCAACATCACGTCCACGATGGGGCGGGTGGCCGGACGCGGTTTCGCTGCCTACGGCACCGCCAAGGCGGCACTGGCGCACTACACCCGGCTGGCCGCACTGGACCTGTGCCCGCGAATCCGGGTCAACGCCATCGCTCCGGGCTCGATCGCCACCTCCGCACTGGACATCGTGGCCTCCAACGACGAGCTGCGCGCGCCGATGGAGCGAGCGACGCCGCTGCGCCGTCTCGGTGACGCGAGCGACATCGCCGCCGCCGCGGTCTATCTGGCGTCGCCGGCCGGAGACTACCTGACCGGCAAGGTACTCGAAGTCGACGGCGGCATCACCTTCCCGAACCTCGATCTCCCGATCCCGGACCTGTAAACATGACCACGCACGGCACCATCCGCGTCGCCCAGATCGGCACCGGCAACGTCGGCGCCCACGCATTGAAGGCACTGATCACCAACCCGCAATTCGAGCTCACCGCGGTATGGGTGTCCTCGCAGGCCAAAGCCGGCAAAGATGCCGCCGAGCTCGCCGGCCTCGACGAATCGACCGGGGTGACCGCCACCACCGATCTGGACGCGGTGCTGGCCACCGGGCCGGATTGCGCGGTCTATACCGCGATGGCCGACAATCGGCTGGCCGAGGCGCTCGAGGACTACCGGCGCATCCTGGCGGCCGGGATCAACGTCGTCGGCAGCAGCGCGGTGTTTTTGCAGTACCCGTGGCAGGTGCTTCCGCAAGAGATGCTTGCGCCACTCGAAGACGCTGCGCGAGAAGGTAAGTCCAGCCTCTTTGTCAACGGGATCGATCCCGGTTTCGCCAACGACTTGCTGCCGCTGGCGTTGGCGGGCACCTGTCAAAGCATCCGGCAGATCCGATGCATGGAGATCGTCGACTACGCCACCTACGACAGCGCGACCGTCATGTTCGACGTGATGGGCTTCGGCAAGCCGATCGACGAGATCCCGATGCTGCTGCAGCCCGGTGTGCTCGGCCTGGCGTGGGGCTCGGTGGTGCGACAACTGGCCGCCGGTCTGGGGCTGGAACTCGACGGCGTCGAGGAGATGTACGTGCGCGAGCCGGCGCCCGAGGATTTCGAGATCGCCGCGGGCCATATCGCCCGGGGCAGTGCGGCGGCCCTGCGGTTCGAAGTGCTCGGACTGGTCCACGGCGACCCGGTCGTCGTCTTAGAACACGTCACCCGGTTGCGGGACGACCTGTGCCCGGACTGGCCGCAGCCGGCCCAGCCCGGCGGTTCCTACCGCATCGAGATCACCGGTGAGCCGTCCTACGCCGTGGACATCTGCCTGGGCAGCCGCTACGGCGACCACAACCACGCCGGCTTGGTGGCCACCGCGATGCGGGTCGTCAACGCGATCCCCGCCGTGGTCGCCGCCCCGCCGGGCATCCGCACCACACTGGACCTTCCGCTGGTCACCGGCCGCGGCCTCTATACCCCGGGCTGAGCGATCCAGCGTTTCGGCTAGCCTAACTTCCGCATTCGCATGGTAGAAAGTGGGTTAGGTGGCTCAAGACCTGCGGTCTCCGTCGGCGACCGGCTGGTATCTGCTCGGGCCGGCCTTCGTCGCCGCCATCGCCTACGTGGACCCGGGCAACGTCGCGGCCGACGTCAGCGCCGGCGCAGAGTTCGGCTACCTGCTGCTGTGGGTGATCGTGGTGGCCAACCTGATGGCCGCCCTGGTTCAATACCTTTCGGCCAAACTCGGCCTGGTCACCGGCCAATCCCTGCCCGAGGCGATCGGCAGCCAGCTGCGCCGGCCGATCCGGCTGGCGTTCTGGCTGCAAGCCGAACTGGTCGCGATAGCCACTGACCTGGCCGAAGTGGTGGGCGGGGCCATCGCGCTGGACCTGCTGTTCGGGCTGCCGCTGCTGCTCGGCGGTGTGATCACCGGAGCCGTGTCGCTGTTGCTGCTGATCGTGCAGAATCGCCGGGGTCAGCGCATCTTCGAGCGCGTCATCGCCGGGCTGTTGCTCGTGATCGCGGTCGGTTTCGCTGCTAGCTTCTTTGTCAAGGGAGCGCCGTCCGGCACCGCGATCGGCGGGCTGGTTCCTCGCTTCGACGGCCCCGAGAGCGTGCTGTTAGCGGCCGCGATCCTGGGTGCCACGGTCATGCCGCACGCCGTCTATCTGCACTCCGGGCTTGCGCTGGATCGGCACGGGCATCCGCGGGCCGGCCCGCGCCGGCGGCAGCTGCTGCACGTGACCCGCTGGGACGTCGGACTGGCGATGTTGGTCGCGGGAGCCGTCAACGCCGCGATGCTGCTGGTCGCCGCCACCAATCTCCAGGGCCACGACACCACCGGTTCCATCACCCATGCCTACGAGGCTGTCCGCGCCACCCTGGGTCCGGTGATCGCGGTGCTGTTCGCCGTCGGGCTGCTTGCCTCGGGTCTGGCATCGACGTCGGTGGGGGCGTATGCCGGCGCCGTGATCATGCACGGGCTGCTGCACCGCTCGATCCCCGTGCTGGCACGTCGGCTGGTGTCGCTGGTGCCCACCCTGATAATCCTGGCGACAGGCGTGAACCCCACACGCACACTGGTGCTCTCGCAAGTCGTCTTGTCGTTCGGTATCCCTTTCGCGCTGTTTCCCTTAGTCCGGCTGACCAGCGACCGCAGGCTCATGGGTGTCGACGTCAATCACCGCCTCACCACAGTGGTTGGCTGGGTCATCGCCGCGCTGGTTAGCCTGCTCAACGTGGTGCTGGTCGTTTCGACCGCGACGGGCTGAACACCGGACCCGATATAACCAAGAGCACCATCGCGCCGGAGACGGCGCCGATGGATGCTCACCGACCAGGCCGGAGGTGCCGCTATGACCCCGCCCACATCGCGTGCTTTTCGCTGTCAAGTCGGCATCCGCACGCTGACGTCGCGCGCCGCGGTGCAGGAGAAGGCACACCGATTCGAGGGTTGGGGGTTCGATGTGCTGGTGTTGCCCGACCACCTCGGCGCACCCGCGCCGTTTCCGGTCTTGACGGCGATCGCCGCGGCCACTACCACCATCCGGTTGGGGACCTATGTGCTCAACGCGTGCTTTTACAAGCCCGCGCTGCTGGCCCGGGATGCCGCCGCGGTCG
This sequence comes from Mycobacterium sp., assembly GCF_008709575.1. Lineage (GTDB taxonomy): Bacteria > Actinomycetota > Actinomycetes > Mycobacteriales > Mycobacteriaceae > Mycobacterium. The sequence continues at coordinate 4,996 of NZ_VYIK01000013.1, read as the reverse complement.
ACCTGCTCAGCGACGGGCGCCTGGAACTCGGCCTCGGCGCCGGCTACGTTCGGGAAGAATTCGAGGCCGCCGAACTGCCCTACCCGAGCGCGGGGCAGCGCGTCGACTACCTCGAGCACGTGACCGGCTATCTCAAGGAACATCTGCCGGGTGTGCCGATTCTGATTGCCGGCAACGGCGATCGTCTGCTGAGGGTGGCTGCCCGCCACGCCGACATCATCGGGCTAACGGGGGCCAAAACGGCCGCAGTTGCCGATCCGCTCGCCGAGCGCGTCGCATTCGTCCGCGCCGCCGCCGGGGACCGGTTCGACGATATCGAGCTGAACCTGGCGATCACCGCGGTGCCCACCGACAGCTCCGGCATCCCCGACTTGTCACTGACCCGCAGATATGCACCCACGCTGTCCGACGACGAGTTGTTGGCGCTGCCCGCTGTACTGCGCGGATCACCGCGCGACATGGCCGACACACTGCGGGCCTACCGCCAGACCTACGGCTTGACGTCATTCACCGTGCAGGAGAACCACGCGGAGAGCTTCGCGAAGGTGATCGCCGAGCTACGGTGAGCAGCGACGGCGTTCGCGAGCGCAGCACTGGCCCTTCACCGCGTCGACTCGGCGCGGCAAACTGGAAGGGTGAGGCTATTCGATGATCGCGTCGACGCCGGCCGCCAGCTGGCCGCGCGGTTGGACTCGTTACGCGGAGCCGACATCGTGGTGTTGGGGCTGCCGCGCGGTGGAGTGCCGGTGGCCTACGAAGTCGCCAAGGCGCTGCGCGCTCCGCTGGACGTGCTGCTGGTGCGCAAGCTGGGCGTGCCCTTTCAGCCCGAACTGGCTTTCGGCGCCATCGGCGAGGGCGGCGCGCGGGTGATCAACGAATCGGTCGTGCGGCAAGCCGAACTGTCCGAGGACGACATCGCGGCGGTCGAGGCGGAGCAGCGGGCCGAGCTGACCCGCCGCGCCCGGCGTTTCCGTCAAGGGCGTGAACCCATCTCCTTGACAGGACGAGTTGCCGTGATCGTCGATGACGGGGTCGCGACCGGAGCAACCGCGAAGGCCGCCTGTGAGGTGGCCCGCGCCCGCGGCGCCGGCCGGGTGGTACTGGCGGTTCCGATCGGCGCCGACGACATCGTCGCGCGGCTCGCCGGATACGCCGACGAGGTGGTGTGCCTCTACACACCTGAGTTCTTTTTCGCTGTCGGGCAAGGCTACCGCAACTTCGCCCAGACTTCGGATGAGGAAGTGGTCGCGTTGCTCGACCGCGCCCGCAGGGGTTTTCCCGACCCGGTGACCACCGGAGCGCCGGGGAACACCGGCTCGCCGTGTTAGCACCGGCGGTCGGCACAGGCGGGCATCGCAGTGTCCCGCATACCGCGGACCTGCGGATCGAGGCCTGGTCGCCTACCCGCAACGGCTGTATCAGGGAGGCGGTGCTCGGCACCGTGGAAAGCTTCCTCGACACGTCGTCGGCTCAGCCCCATCACACTGTCGTGCGCCGACTGAGCGCACACCGTGACGACGATCTGCTGGTTGCGGTGCTGGAGGAGGTCATCTACCTGCTGGACACTACCGGTGAGGCCCCCGTCGACGTCGAGGTGACCGGGACCGACGACCAGGTGGAAGTCAGATTCGCGATGGCCGATGCGGGTTCGCTGCCTCAGGCCGGTGCAGTTCCCAAGGCGGTGTCCCTCACCGATGTCCGTCTGGCGCCCGCGCAGTCGTGCTGGCGCTGCCTGGTGACGCTGGACGTGTGACCGAGAGCAGCCATCGAGAGCAGCCATGAAGATCATCGCGGAAACGCCGTACCGGTTCCGAATCGAACAAGAAGGTCACATGCGCGTGCCGGGAATCGTCTTCGCCTCCGAATCGCTGCTGCCCGAGCAGCCCGCCGATATGGCACTGCAGCAGGTCGCCAACGTGGCCACGCTGCCCGGAATTGTGCGGGCGTCCTACGCGATGCCGGATGTGCACTGGGGATACGGATTTCCCATCGGCGGCGTGGCGGCGACCGACATCGATGCCGGCGGGGTGATCTCGCCGGGCGGAGTTGGCTTCGACATCTCCTGCGGGGTCAGGCTTTTAGTGAGCCCCCTGGACCGCGAGCAGCTACAACCCAAGATGGCGGCGGTGATGGACCGCCTCGACGCAGCGATACCCCGCGGTGTGGGTACCCGAGGCATCTGGCGGCTGAGCAATCGCCGGATGCTCGAGCAGGTGCTCACCGGTGGCGCCGGGTTCGCGGTGGACCAAGGCCACGGCACCGCCCGCGACCTCGAGCGATGTGAAGACCGCGGCGTGCTCGAGGGGGCCGATGCAGCCGGAGTCAGTGATCGGGCGATCGAGCGCGGACTTGGCCAGGTCGGCAGCCTGGGCTCGGGCAACCACTTCCTGGAAGTACAGGCCGTGGATCAGGTTTACGACGCGACCGCGGCCACCCGGATGGGGCTGGTGCCGGGCAGGGTCTGCGTCATGATCCACACCGGCTCGCGCGGGCTTGGCCACCAGATTTGCACCGACCACGTCCGGCGAATGGAAAACGCCATGAACCGCTACGCGATCGACGTGCCCGACCGGCAACTGGCTTGTGTGCCTGTCGACTCGCCCGAAGGGCAGGACTATCTGGGGGCGATGGCGGCTGCGGCCAACTACGGACGCGCCAACCGGCAACTGCTCACCGAAGCCACCCGCCGGGTGTTCGAAGAACTCACCGCGACATCGCTGGAACTGCTCTACGACGTCTCGCACAACCTCGCCAAGCTCGAAACGCATGCGGTCCAGGGGCGGTCCGCGACGCTGTGTGTGCACCGCAAGGGCGCGACCCGGTCGCTACCACCGCATCATCCCGACCTGCCGGCCGAGTTCGCCGCCGTCGGGCAACCGGTGCTGATACCGGGCACGATGGGCACGGCGTCCTATGTGCTGGCCGGTGTGGCGGACAACCCCGCGTTCTTTTCCACCGCCCACGGCGCCGGCCGGGTACAAAGCCGTCATCAGGCTGCCCGCCAGACCGATGCCGACGCGCTGCGTCGCGACCTCGAACGGCGCGGCGTACTGGTGCGCGGCACCTCACGGCGAGGCCTGGCCGAAGAAAAACCGCAGGCCTACAAGGACATCGACGCGGTGGTCGAAATCAGCCACCGGGCCGGACTGGCCCGCAAGGTCGCCCGTCTCACCCCGCTGGGTGTGGTCAAGGGCTGAACACCAGGAACATTGTGACTTCTGTCTCTATCGGTCGTCGGTGCGGAAGTGGGAAAACTTAAAAGCGTTTCCGGCAACAACTCGAAGGAGGATCATGGCTGATCTACCAGTGCGTCGGCACGCCCGCTCGTGGCTTCCGGCTTGGTCCGATTTGTGGTCGGACTTGTGGACCGGTTTTCCGTCCCTGGCCGCTGCGCGGCCGAGCCATCTGATCCGGTTGGAGGACGAGATACGCGATGGCCACTACCTGGTGCGCGCCGAACTGCCCGGCATCGATCCGGAGAAGGACGTCGACGTCACCGTGTGCAACGGCGAGTTGACCATCAAAGCCGAACGCAGCGAGAAGAAGGAAGTCGGCGGCCACTCCGAGTTCGCCTACGGCTCGTTCACCCGCTCGATCACCCTGCCGCAGGGCGCCAACGAGGACACCGTCAAGGCCACCTACGACCGGGGCATCTTGACCGTGGATGTGGAACTCCCCCAGGCAGCCGCCACCACGACGGCGGAGAAGCACATCAAAGTCGAAACGGTCGGCTGACCGACTGGCTCTGTATACCCTGGTGGGTATCGGGTAGGCTTAATCCGGTACACCGACACGGTGCCTGCTGTGATCAGCATGCGCCCGCTACCGAAAGAGGGTAACCATGTCCCTGGCCATCAGCACATCGACCGCCGCAACCGACTTCGACAAAGTTGTCTCAAAAACCCGGGAAGTATTGAAGGACAACGGTTTCGGAATCCTAACCGAGATCGACGTGCAAGCGACCCTCAAAGAGAAGCTGGGCGAATCGATGGAGCGCTACCTGATCCTGGGAGCCTGCAACCCGCCGCTTGCCCACCAGGCGTTGTCGGCAAAGAAGCAGGTCGGCTTGCTGATGCCGTGCAACGTCGTGGTCCGAGAAGACCCGGAGAACCCGGCGACAGTGCACGTCGAGGCGATGAATCCCCAGTTGATGGTGCAGTTCGTCGAGGATCCCGGGCTGTCACCGGTGGCCGAGCAAGCGACCAAGCAGTTGCAGGCCGCGATGGACACCCTCGCCGAGGAACTGCGATGACGTCGATCGACCTCTACGTCGATCCGATCTGCCCGTTCGCCTGGGCGACGTCACGGTGGCTACTGGACGCGGCCGGCGCCACCGGACACGAGGTCACCCTGCGGCAAATGAGCCTGGCGGTATTGAACGAGGGCCGCGACATGCCGCCCCCGCAGCGCGCCAAACTCGACTGGTCACGCCGGGTGGGCCGGGTGTTCGCCGCCGCGACCGCAGAAAGCGGGCCCGGTGCGTTCGCTGATCTCTACGTAGCTTTCGGCCCGTTGGTGCACACCGCAGACGCCGACCCGGGCGACAGTTCGATCAAAGAAGCACTGGCCGCGACAAGCTGCAGCCCCGCCCTCCTCGACGCACTCGAAGACCCGGCCTGGGACGACCTCGTGCGCGTGGCCCACCAAGCCAGTCAGGACGTGCTCGGCGGCAGCGGCGGCAGCCCGATCATCGCCGTCGGCGGCCGGGGATATTTCGGGCCGGTGCTGATGGAGCTCCCGGCTCGCGACGCCGGCATCACTCTACTCGACGCCGTGCTGACCGCCGTGTCGATGCCCGGATTCGCCGGACTGCACCGCCCCTACCAGGGCCCGCCGTCGGTACCCCAGGCCGGAGGTCGCTGATGTGCCATGCCGTTCGATGCCGCATCTGCGGCCTGGTGACCTGGTCGGGTTGCGGTCTGCACGTCGACCAAGTCAAGGCGCAGGTACCGCCATCCCAGTGGTGCGACGGCCACACCGAGGCTAAATCGCGCCG
>NZ_VYIK01000139.1:686-1562 GCF_008709575.1 Mycobacterium sp. | reverse complement strand
TTCTACCAGTCCATTTGTCGGTGTCCACGACGCGGAAGCGACCAAGCAATCTCACCTTCCTGAGAAGTTGGGAATCTACCTGCTGCATGCAGCCAATCAGCGCCGCCGATGTCATTAGGGTGACGTTAAAACCGCATTGCGGTATTACCGTAATCCTGAAATACTGCCGTCATGGCGTTTCATGGGTTTGTAGGCGTGCAATCACGGGGCGTTGTCGTGCTGCCGGCGGAGGTCCGGCGTCGGCTACATCTGGACGAGCCAGGTGCGCAGGTGGAGATCATCGAGCGCGACGACGGCGTACTGGAGCTACGGCCGTCGCTGCCCGTCCCCGCCGATCAGCGTTGGTTTTGGACCGAGCGTTGGCAGCAGCGTGAACGTGAAGTTGACGACCACATTGCGGCAGGACGGGTGAAGGTCCACCAAGACGGCGACGCCTTATTGGAGCATCTGGATCGGCTGGACGCTGATCGGTAGTGAAGTTTGAAACGACACCGGCGTTCGACGCCGACTATCGTCGGCTCAAACGTGAGCATCGCGACGCGTTCCGGCGAGTGCTCACAACCAAGTTCATCCCAGCGTGCGATGCGCTGGTGGTTGATCCGTCGACCGCCTGGCCGAGGTCGCTTCGGATCAAGTCGGTTCAGGGCGTGCCCAACGTGTTGGAAATGACCTGGTCGTTCGCAAGTCCCGACGGCCGTGCCACCTTCGAGTTGGTCACAGTCGACGACGAACTCCGTTGCCGGTGGCGCAGGATCGGCGACCACTCTGTGTTTGACTGTCCCTGATGTCGTGCGCGCCACAATCCCAACCCGCTAAACCCGGGCCCACGACCCAATCCCCGCTCGTCCAACCACGCGCGACGGCCACCGCCCCCAG
>NZ_VYIK01000139.1:0-676 GCF_008709575.1 Mycobacterium sp. | reverse complement strand
GTGCTCAAGAACATCGGCGATTTCGGCGGGTTCGGTAGCTAAGTTGACGCATGCCATCTGGACGCCGCGGCCTTGAAATCGGCGACCCGCCCCACTGATTTGGGCACCTCAGATATTGCAAACTACACCCAGACCCTATCAGTGGCTTTCTACCAGCTATTTTGTTGACGGTCGTGCATCAAACGGCACAGGCACACCACCTTGCCGACAAGTCGGTAATCTGCCCGCATCCGTTGCCATGGCGTTGAGATTGCGGCTAGGGTCGTGAATCGAGGGAAATGCGCAACCCTGGATGCAATCTCAACACCGGTCGGGTTACCGGCTGAGCCAATGAGATAATTTTCACGCCGGGACGCATCCCCCGGAACCGTTGGTTCAGCGGCATGTGAAAACTAACCCCCTAGGTCCGGATGGTTGGTGTGCCCGACCGACGCCAAACTACTCGGTCGCCCGGATTCGCCCGGGGCTCGATCACTGTCAATCGGCTTCGGCGAGCAGCGTGTAGATCTCGCGGCGGGCCTTTTTGAGGATGTCGACGATGCGTTGCTGTTGTTCGCCGGTAGCGGCATACGCCGATTGCGTCACCGCCACGAACAATTGACCCAGCGCCGTGCGCAGGTTGAGCTGGCCCGCGTCGGCGCCCTCGGTGATCTCCTCCCACGGCGGGATTGTGATT
>NZ_VYIK01000138.1 GCF_008709575.1 Mycobacterium sp. | reverse complement strand
ACACCCGCCGCCCCGGATCAGCCGTCATCGCCACCAACACCCGCTGCAACCGCGCGATCAGGGTCTCGATGCTGGCCGCGTCGAACACATCGGTGCGAAACTCCACCCTCCCGACAATCCCCGCGGGCTCGCCGGTCTTGCTCCAGCGTTCGGCCATGGCGAACACCAGGTCCATGCGGGCGGTGCCGGTGTCCAGCGGCAGCGGGGTGACCTGCAGATCACCCAACTCCAGCCCCGTGGCGGTTTCGGTGTCGAGCCCGGGCAGGTTCTGCCAGGCCAGCATCACCTGCACCAGTGGGTGATGGGTCAGGCTGCGGGTGGGGTTGAGCCGCTCCACCAGCACCTCGAAGGGCACGTCTTGGTGTTCGTAGGCGGCCAGGCTGCGCCGCCGCACCTGGTCTAAGAGCTCCGCGACGCTGGGATCTCCGCCCAGATCGACCCGCAGCACCAAGGTGTTGACGAAAAACCCCACCAGCTCATCGAGGGCCGGGTCGCGCCGGCCGGCGATGGGGAATCCCACCGCGACATCGGTGCTGGCGCTGATCTTGGCCAACAGCACCGCCAGGGCGGCCTGCATCACCATGAAGCTGGTCGCGTTGTGCGCCCGGGCCACCTGAGCCACCTGTTGTTGCAGCTGGGTGGGCAACTCCATCTCGACTCGGGCGCCGCGGTAATCGGCCACCGGGGGATAGGGCCGGTCGGTGGGCAACTGCAGCCGTTCGGGCATCCCGGCCAGCGCCTCTTGCCAGTAAGCCAGCTGCGCGGCGATGCGGCTATCGGGGTCGGCCAGATCACCCAGCTGGGCGCGCTGCCACAGCGTGTAATCGACATATTGCACCGCCAAGTCGGCCCAGTCGGGGGCACGCCCGGCGCATCGGCCGGCGTAGGCCACCCCCAGATCGCGCACCAGCGGGGTGATCGACCAGCCGTCGCCGGCGATATGATGCACCACCACCACCAGCACGTGCTCGTCGTCGCTGACCCGGAAAAGCCTTGCTTGCAAAGGGATTTCGGTTGCCAAATCAAACGTGTGCCGTGCCGCGGTGCTGATGGCCTCCTCGAGCCGGCTAGGCGGCCAGGCGCTGGCATCGAGGACCTGCCAGCCGAAGTCGGCCCGCTCGGCGGGCAGCACCAGCTGGTGGGGTATCCCGTCGGGCGCCGGGAACAGCGTGCGCAGGCTCTCATGGCGGCCCACCACGTCGGCCAGCGCCGCGCCCAGCGCGTCGACGTCAAGCTGCCCGCGCAGCTGCAACCCGACCGCCATGTTGTACACCGCTGACGAGCCCTGGAATTGGTCGATGAACCACAACCGGCTCTGCGCGAACGACAACGGAACCACCGCCGGGCGCTCGAGGGCCACCAGCGGCTCGAGCCCGCCCGAACCCGCACCGATCCGCGGCGCCAACTGGGCCACCGTGGGCGCCTCGAACAACGTCCGCACCGACAGATCGGCGTCCAAAGATTTGTTGATCGCGGCGATGACCCGCATTGCCGACAGGGAATCCCCGCCCAAATCGAAAAACGACTCGTCGACCCCGACCCGCTCCAGCCCCAACACCTGGGCGTAGA
>NZ_VYIK01000137.1:750-1673 GCF_008709575.1 Mycobacterium sp. | reverse complement strand
GGCGGGGCCGCGGGTACTGGTGGCACCGGCGGGACCGCCGGCAGCGCCGGCGCCAACGGCACCGTCTCGGATGTGGGCGGCAACGGCGGCGCCGGTGGGACCGGCGCGGCCGGCGACTTCGCCTACAACAGCGGCAACGGCGGCACCGGCGGTAACGGTGGTGACGGCGCGGCCGGGTTCACCGACAACGGTGGTGCTGGCGGCGCCGGCGGTGTCGGGGCCAACGCCACCGTCGATGACCCCACCGCCGGTACCGGCGGCACCGGCGGTAACGGTGGTGACGCCGGCGCCAACGGTGATGGTGGGGCCGGCGGCACCGGCGGCCAAGGTGGTCAGGGTCTGACCGGCACCGCCGGTGTCACCGGCGGCGACGCCGGTGCCGGCACCAACGGCGGCACCGGCGGGCTGGGCGGCAACGGCGGGCTCGGCGGCAACGGCGGGCTCGGTGGCACCGAAAGCGGTGACGGCGGCGCCGGCGGTAACGGCGGTGACGGCGGCTCCAGCACTGTGGCTGCCGGCAGCCCAGGCGAAAAAGGCAGCCCCGGTGGCAGTCCGGTCGGCGCCATCGGGGGTCAGGGCGGAGCCGGGGGGGCCGGCGGGGCCGGCGGGACCGGCGGACGCGTTGGGGGTACGAGCGCCGGTCTAACGGTAGGCAAATATCCGTATTGGGTGACGGTCGCCCCTGGCGGCGTCACCGGCGCGGGTGATGTCTATGTGGCCAATTACGGCTCTGGTGATGTCTCGGTGATCGATCCCAGCACCAGTACCGTTACTGCCACTATCGACGTCGCTAGCGAGCCGACCGGGGTAGCGGTCGCCCCCGACGGGGTCACCGGAGCCGGGGATGTCTACGTCACCAACTCGGGGAGTAATAGCGTGTGGGTGATCAACCCCGCCAACGACACTGTGGTGGCCACCATCGA
>NZ_VYIK01000137.1:0-713 GCF_008709575.1 Mycobacterium sp. | reverse complement strand
AGCAATGTGGCGGTCGCCCCCCAGGGGGTGACAGATGCCGGTGATGTTTATGTCCTCGACGATACTGGCACACTGTCGGTGATCAATCCCAGCACCGATACCGTGGTCGGCACTATCGACGTAACGGTCCATGTCGGTAGCGAGCCGGCCGGGGTAGCGGTCGCCCCCGACGGGGTCACCGGAGCCGGGGACGTCTACGTCACCGACGATCTCGCCGGCAAGGTGTTGGTGATCGATCCCAACACCGACACCGTGGTTGCCTCCGTCGCCGTGGGCAGTTATCCCCTTGGCGTGGCGGTCGCTCCCGAGGGTGTCACCGGAGCCGGTGATGTCTACGTCGCCAACGCCGCCAGTCACACGGTGTCGGTGATCAATCCCAGCACCGACACCGTGGTTGCCACCATCGGCGTGGGAAGCGCACCGGAAGGGGTGGCAGTGAACCCGATCACCGGTGATGTCTATGTCGCCAACGCCAGCAGTCACACGGTGTCGGTGATTGATCCCACCACCGACACCGTGGTTGCCTCCGTCGCCGTGGGCAGTTATCCCTTTGGCGTGGCGGTCGCTCCCGAGGGTGTCACCGGAGCCGGTGATGCTTACGTGACTAACTCCTTGAGTAACACTGTGTCGGTGATCGGTCCGGTTGGGACGGCATCACCGTAAAAAATTGAACCTGACGAGAGGATTGAATCTAGGTGCGTTTGGAAGGGTCG
>NZ_VYIK01000136.1 GCF_008709575.1 Mycobacterium sp. | reverse complement strand
CCGACATCGTCTCGGCGGTTGCCGCACACGAGGTCAGCCATACCGTGCTGATACCGACCGTCATCGCCCAACTCTTGGCCCTTGACGACAAGACACTGGCCCCGTTACAGCGGTTGCGGATGCTCGCCTATGCCGGAGCTCCGATGCCGGTCGAGCATATTTGCCAGGCATATCGCCGAATCACACCGAATCTCGTGCAGTATTACGGCCTGGTGGAAGCGATTCCGCCACTGACCGTACTCGACGCCGCTGCTCATCGGCGCGGCGTCACGCGGACACCGAAGCTTCTCGAATCGGTCGGCAGACCTTGTATCGGTGTACGGATCGACGTTGAAGACGATCACGGTCCAGTCGGCGACGGGCAGATCGGCGAGCTTGTCGTGGCCGGGCCGGCGGTAAGCCCGGGCTACCACGATTCACTCGGCCGCGAGGATCTCGGCAAGCGCCATGTCGGCGGGCGTCTCCATACGGGTGATGTCGGGTTCACATCGCCTGGTGGTGACATCTACCTCACCGGGCGCCTGCAGGACATGATCATCACCGGTGGTTACAACGTTTATCCTCGCGAAATCGAACAGGTTATCGCAGCCATAGTCGGAGTAGCCGATGCCGTGGTGGTCGGAGTGCCCGATCGCGTCTGGGGACAACGGATCGTGGCGGGCTATACAACCGTCGCAGATGCCGTCGTCACCGACCAGCAGATCACTGCTCAATGCCGTCAACAGCTCGCGCACTTCAAATGCCCAAAGGCCGTTGTCCGGATGACGGCACTACCGGTGACTTCCCTGGGAAAAATCGACCGCAAACAGGCAGCGGCCGTTCTTGCGGCTTCCCTGGAGAATCAGGCCGGCAAGATCATCGAAAACGATCCGTCTGCTCCCCGGCCAAAGGAACCGAAGTGACCGGTCCACTGTCTGCTCGCCTGCGCTTGCCCGTTGTCGCGGCTCCGATGTTTCTCGTCTCGGGACCGGACTTGGTCACTGCCGCATGCCGTGCCGGTATCATCGGGGCTTTCCCCACCCAGAACTGCCGTACGGTCGGCGATCTCGACGTCTGGATGGGTTCGATCACCGATCAGCTCGCCGAGACCTCCGACCAGTGCACCGCGCCGTGGGCAGCCAATGTCATTACGCACAGCAGCAACGCGCGTCTGCACGAAGACCTTCGGCTCATCGCGCAATACCGCCCCGAGCTGGTCATCACGGCCCTGGGATCACCGCGCCCGGTGATGGAAGTCGTCAAAGGCTACGGCGGCACAGTGATCGCCGATGTCGTCAACATCTCGCTGGCTCGCAAAGCCGCACTGGTCGGTGTGGACGGTATGGCGTGTGTTTCAGCCGGCGCGGGCGGCCATACCGGGCATCTTTCGCCGTTCGCGTTCATTTCGGCGATCCGGGAATTCTTTGACGGCATGGTCATCATAGGAGGCGGTATCGGCGACGGATACGGAGTGGCGGGTGCCCTCGTCGCCGGGGCCGATCTGGTCTACATGGGAACCCGATTCCTTGCCGCAGCGGAAAGCATGGCTGCGCCGGAATACAAGCAGATGATCGTCGACAGCGGCCCCGACGACCTAGTCATCAGTGCCGCCATCACCGGAACACCGGCCTCGTGGCTGCGGCCGAGCCTGATCGCCAACGGCCTTGATCCGGATAACCTCGCACCCCTGATCGGGCACAAGGATTACTCTGCCGGCGACAGCGCCATCCAACGCTGGAAGGACGTGTGGGCGGCTGGACAGGGCTTGCATACCACGCGCGAGA
>NZ_VYIK01000135.1 GCF_008709575.1 Mycobacterium sp. | reverse complement strand
CGTTCCCAGGGCGCCGGCACGGGGAAGTAGCGTTCCAGGAACTCGCCGACCACTCGGGCCCGCTCGGCAGCACTGACCTCGGGGAAGCTGCCGTCGTTGAGGCAGAAGAAGTCGACGTTGCGCTTCTTGAGCAGCTTGGGCAGCTTGGCCAGCCCGGACCGCGTGGTGGTGTCGACGTAGAGCACCTTGGCCGACTCGTTCTGCACGGCGCGCCCGGTCATCAACGCGTAGTAGTGATACAGCGAGTTGGTCACCGAGATGTCGGTGCTGGACCGGAATCGGCTGGCCTGAGTGCGCGCGAAGTCCTCGGGGAATTCCCGCTCCAGTTCGGCGAGCACGCTCTTGCGCAGCGGAGCAGCCGTGTGCTCGAGATGGCGGGTGATGATCTTGCCGAACCTGTCCCACAGCAGCCGGCGGTTGACACGGGCCGCGTTCTCGAAGCCGCTGCGCTCGGGATTGTTGGCGCCCAGCCCGATCCGGGTGCCCGCTTCGATGAACTTCGTCACCCCTCCCGGGGAGAAGAACATTGCCGGCGACAGGCTCCGGCCGAAGAACATGTCGTCGTTGGAGTACAGGAAATGCTCGGCCAGACCGGGAATGTGGTGCAACTGGGTCTCGACCGCGTGGCTGTTGTACACCGGCAGCGCGGAGCAGTCGGTGAAGTGCTCCGCGGCCCGCACGATGGTGATCTTCGGGTGCGGCGCCAGCCATCCGGGAACCGGCGAGTCGGTCGCGATGAAAATCCTTCGCACCCAGGGCGCGAAGACGTGCACCGAGCGCAACGCGTAGCGCAACTCGTCGATCTGGCGGATCCGCGCGTCGGAGTCGTCGCCTTCGCCGACAACGTAATCGGCCATCAACGCCGCGCGGCGCGCGCGGAACTCCGGGTCGTTGCCGTCGACCCAGGAGAACACCATGTCGATGTCGAACGTGACGTCGCCGGCGTGCGGAGCGAACATCCCGGCGATCGTCGGCCAGGTGAGACCGTGCAGTTCTACTGTGGTGTAGACAATCTCACTGAGCGGCAAGGTCTTGCGGGTCAGCGAGTTCTCGATCGGACAGATGACCCGCTTCCCGTCGAACACCCAGAACTGCAGCTCCACCCCGGCTGAGGCGCCGTACCGAATCCCCGACCGCGGGCATTGGCGCCGGCGGAACACCCGCAGCAGCCGCGGGTCGGGGTCGACCGACAACAACCCGTCACCGAGGTACACCGAGCGGCGTCCGGCGCCGTCGTAGATCTTGGCGCGCAGCGGCGCGTCCAGGCAGGCGGCCATCAGCGCCTCGGCGACCCGCGCGCGCAGGCCGATGTCCACGACCAGCGCCGGCCGGCCGTCCGCGCCGCGGATGAGCAGGAACGGGATCCCCGCCATCTCCAGCTCCCTGCGAATAAACAGCAGGTCTGACACCATTGCCTCATAGGGAGTCAGGCGCAACCCCTGGGCTGAGCCGACTGCTGCAACGTCGATGGTCATGGGAACACCTGCCTTCCTTACTCGAGCCGCCGGTGTCACCGCGCACAGTGTCACCGCGCACATGTCATCACGCACAGTGTCATCACGCACAAAGAGGGACGCCGGAGACCACCCGGCGGCTGGGCCCTCACACGTTGAGCTTTGGCACTGGACGACGTATCACCGCCGAAGCGGGGAAGCCACTTGGGACCAACCCTTAAGCCGGGGAGATCTGTCCTGATCTTGGGCGTCTCTCGACGTCGTCAGATCAGTGGCCTTTGTCCGTCCAGGAGCCTCGCCTAACGAGGTGCTCCCGCAAGATAGCACC
>NZ_VYIK01000134.1 GCF_008709575.1 Mycobacterium sp. | reverse complement strand
CGGCGTTGCGCCCCAAATCCCCAGGTCACGAACCCACTACAACGTCACAAGAGCCCGAAACTTCCGCCGCAGCTGATCGCGGCGATCGAGGCCGCAACGAAGGGACAGACGCTGATCCCAGCCGGCAGCGAGTTCAGCAAGACGCGATCGCTGCCGCACGGTGACGTCGCGGCGGTAGCGGCGATGGCGCGCAAGCTCGAGCTGCCCGCGCTGCTGGGCCCGCCGTGCCGGGCCCGCGACATCGCCGTCGCGTTGATCATCTCGCGGGTGGTGCGGCCAAAATCGAAGCTTTCTACCCTGGACTGGTGGTCTAACACCACTCTCGGCGTGGACCTGCAGGTGGCCAGCGCATCCACCGACGAGATCTACGCCGCGATGGACTGGCTGGTCGGTCGCCAAGACAGGATCGAAAAGAAGCTGGCCGCCAAGCATCTCGCGGAATCGGCGAACCCGGGTCGGATGGCGCTGTTTGACCTGAGTTCCTCGTGGGTGACCGGGCGCTGCTGCGAGCTGGCCGCACGCGGCTATTCCCGCGACGGCAAAAAGGGCTGCGAACAAATCGAATACGGCGTGCTCACCGACCCCGACGGTCGCCCGGTCGCGGTGCGGGTGTTTTCCGGCAACACCGACGACCCCAGCGCGTTCACCCAAATCGTGCAGGTGATCAAAGACAAACTCGCCATCCAGCGACTGATACTGATCGGCGACCGCGGCATGATTACCGGCGCCCGCATCGACAAGCTCCGCGAACTCAACGACAACCCCAAAATTGCTGCGTTTTTCCACTGGATCACCGCGCTGCGCGCGCCATCGATCGCCAAACTCGCCCGCGACGACGGGCCGCTGCAGATGAGCCTGTTCGACCAGCAGGACCTCGCCGAGATCACCCACCCCGACTACCCCGGCGAACGGCTGATCGCCTGCCGTAATCCAGCCCTGGCCGCCGAACGCGCCCGCAAACGCCAAGACTTACTGAAAGCGACCGAGAAACAACTGGCCCACATCGCCGAGCGCGTCGCCAAAGCCACCCTGTGCGGCGCCGACAAGATCGGCATCGAAGTCGGCAAGGTCAGCGGAAAATTCAAAATGGGCAAGCACTTCCACCTCACCATCACCGACACCGAGTTCACCTACCACCGCGACCAAGCCGCCATCGACGCAGAAGCCGCCCTCGATGGCATCTACGTGCTACGCACCAGCGTCGGCGCCGACGCCCTCGACCCCGCCGCCGTGGTGGACAGCTACAAAAAACTCGCCAACGTCGAACGCGACTTCCGCATCATCAAATCCGACGACCTCGACCTGCGACCCATCCACCACCGCCTCGAAGACCGCGTCAAAGCCCACGTGCTGATCTGCATGCTCGCCTGCTACCTCATCTGGCACCTACGCAAGGCCTGGGCACCGCTGACCTTCACCGACCACACACCGCCGCATCGGGACAACCCCGTGGCCCCCGCGCAACGTTCCACCGCCGCCCAGGCCAAGGCCTCCACCAAACACGACGCCAACGGCAACCCGATCCGGGGCTTTCGCGACCTGCTCGACCACCTGGCCACCCTCACCCGCGACCGCATCCGCTACCACAACGCCGACATCGAAATCGACAAACTCACCGACGCCACCCCCACCCAACGCCGCGCCTTCAATCTGATCGACGCCCCCATCCCCCTAACCATCGCCGCGTAGCCAGAACAACCCACCACACAAACCAACCAATCCCCAGCTCAAACCACGAATTCGCACACCTCACCAGCCTTAACTTCGGGTTAAGGGGCGAGGCTCGCGAGGTCGCCGATGATCGTCGAGACCGCACTGGCGAC
>NZ_VYIK01000133.1:736-1855 GCF_008709575.1 Mycobacterium sp. | reverse complement strand
ATGCGTGAGGCACCAACCACCGCTTCGCGCTCACTTTTAGCTGAGGCACCTCGCGCCTAGCGGCGCGGCAGCCTGAACTGTCCGACACACCGTCTTAAGAACCCGCCAGGTTTGGGACCGGGCAGAATATCAATGCCCGCTTGCCGGGCCTTCCTCCCATTCTTCTTCGGGCGTCTCGCCAAGCCAGTGCGGATGAGCGTGCGGAGGGGGCACCACGTGGGGGCCGAAAGTCTGGCCGGGTGCGCCGAAGATGGGAAGCCTGGGGTCAACAGGCGCTTTGGGTAACGGCTCAGCGGGAGCGGGAGCTGGTTCGGGACCGGGAGCGGCAGGCGCTCGGGGCAACGGCGGAGCAGGAGGAGGTTCGACAGGCGGTCGCGCAACGGGTGGGGGTTCCACTTTAGGTGCGGGCGGCGGTAGCGGCAGTGGAGCATCCGCAAAATTACCTGGCGACAGCGGGGTGCGGACCGGGATTTTCCCCTCAAGGTACTTCTGGATGTCGGGCACTTCTGGTTTAAACACGGTGCCGGCCTGGGTGGCGTTGGGCCGTAGGTCGCGTATCACCAACGTGTTTGTCTTCGGGTCATAGACAGCAATCCCGTTATTTGGGGTCGAGCCCGTGATCAAGCTCGGGTCGGTGCCGCTTCGCCGGAGCAAGTCCTCGACCGTCTTGGTCAGCTGCTCTCGGCTCATTCCGGGGAAGTCTTTTGCCGCGTGATCATCGAACGCGTGACCCCGAGTGATCTTTTGCGCCGCCCGGGTGATCGGGTCATCGCTCCACCCACCTGGCGGGGGATTGGGTGGTGGTTGCGGTGCGTCCTTGAACGTGTGCTGGTCGACTGCTTGGACGCGCCCGTTCCTCTCCGGCGGCGCCGGGACCGCGGGCTCGTCGAACATCAGGCTGCCCCAGTCCGCGGTGGCCTCGTTGAGTTGGGCGGTGAGGTGCTGGTCGTTGGCGACCAGCATGCCGACGCGGTGGCGGATGAAAGCCGAGTGCGCCTCGGCCGCGGCCTGGCGCTCGGCCAGCTGCTCGCGCGAGCTGGCCTGGCGGGTATCGGTCGCCCTGTAGTCCTCGTTCACCTCGAGGCCGTCGCGCTGCGCGTCGTCGACCGCATCCAGTGC
>NZ_VYIK01000133.1:0-726 GCF_008709575.1 Mycobacterium sp. | reverse complement strand
CGCTGGCCACCCTCCAAGGTGTCTTGGCCACGGCGCGCGATCCCCGCCGCGTCGAGCAAACCCCACAAAAACGGGCGCGCGCTGATCACATCGGCATCGGCCTGCGCGATCGCCGCCTCGGCGGCCGCCCCCTCCCACTCCACCCCGCCCGGTGCGCGCACCGTTTGGGCCAGCTGCTCCAAGGCGTCCTCAGCGCTACCTGCGATGCGCTCGCACAACTCGGCGAACTGCCCCAAATGACCAAACGTCGAGGCCTGCAGCTCCGAGAGCGTCGGCCAGCCCTCCGGCAGCGGCGAGACACCCGCCATCAGCTCACCAGTTCCCGCAACGTCACCGCATTGTCCTGGTCGGTCTCGGTGTAGGCGACGCACGCCGCGGCGTAGTGGCCGCCGCGGGCACCGATCCGCGCCGCGATCGCACCCAGGTTCGTCCGCGCCGCCGCGGCGGCGAGGTTCACCGCGCCGGCGTTGGACTGCCACACCGACGCCGCCACAAACGACGCCGCGGCGCCGCCGGACAACCCGGCGCTGACCGTCTCACACTCGCTGCCCAGCTGCGCCAGCCCGGCCACGAGCACCTTCAGGCGGCGGTCGGGTATGTCGGACATCTAGGGGATCGTAGCGCGAACGACGCCGCTCTACCCAGACACCAGTGATGCGAGACCACCCGGCGAAGTGGTTAGCCAGCAACAAAGCCGCCCCCGTCGCACCCGCCAGCTTTCCCGCC
>NZ_VYIK01000132.1 GCF_008709575.1 Mycobacterium sp. | reverse complement strand
GGTGGGCCCATTTTCTTATCCCACGGCGGCGCACAGCGCCTGGAAAACTAGCCCGAGCTTGAGCGCGTCGTGACAGCGTTGGGCCGGGGTGCGCGTGTCGCGCGCACCGGGGTCGCTGCCGTCGGGTTGGTGGCGGCCGGGCCGCAGCGCGGCCTCGATGGCCTCGAAGTAGGCGCGGGCCTGCGGGTCGAGCAGTCCCGACAGCCGCGACATGCCGTCGGGTCCTTGCGCGCCCAAATACAGTCCGCGCCGGCGGGCCCGGTCGGTGTCGCTGAATTGGCCGTCGGGGTTGAGGTAGTCGGCGATGCGTTGAACCAGCCGGGTGATTAGTCCGGCGTCGAGTTGGGCGGCCTCGGTGACCAGGCGGTGTTCGGCGGCGGCCACCTCGGCAGGGCAGACGCTGGCGGGCAGCACGTCGAGGGCCTGGCACACCGCGCGGATGTGGTCCTCGCCGAGTGCGCCCGCGGCCACCGCGGCGGCCAGCTCGGGCAGCTCCGCGGGCACCGGCGGCCCGGTCAGCGAGCGGCGCGGCCGGATCCGGGCGGCCAGTTTGAGCCGGCGGGTGATCTCGCCCGGGGTGATGCGCAGCCGGCGCCACAGTGCGGTGCGCACCTGCGCGGTGCAGGCGGGCTCGTCAGGCGGATCGGCGATCTCACCGAAGTAGCGGTACATCAGCCCGCGGTTAGTCCGCTGCTGGGTCTCCAACCGCTCGGCCACCTCGACCCGAAAATCGTTGCCGGCCACATCCGAGGAGGTTGCGCGCAGCACCTCGTGGGCAGCATCGATGGCATCCAGAGCGGCGTTGATCCGCTCGCGCGCCTGCTGCATGCCCAGTGCCCAACCCATGCCCCGACGCTAAAAACCACCCCCGACAAACCCGTCGCCGGCGGCCACGAAAATCCCCACCTGTGGACAAGGCGCAACTGTGGATAAGGTGTTCCGCGGCTGAATCGTCGCTTCCCGCGCTCTGGACCGCCGTCTAGTCCGCCGGGCAGCGATGAATACCGGAGCCGCTCGGTACCGTGTCGACACCGCGCCGGTAGGAAACTCGACGAGATGGCCTGTAGTCGACCGAGACGTAAACAGAAGCGTTTACAACGTCGTTTACGAGGCTGTAGCATCGATTGCATGCTGCGAGTGAGCGATGAGACCCGCGAGCGGATCTTGCGCATCGGCCGCGAGGAGTTCGGTGGCGCGTCGGCCGACGAGACCGTGCGACGGCTGATCGACGAACACTGGCGGGCGAGGGCGGTCGCCGCGGTGCGCCGCTATCGAGAGACTGACCCGCAGGGCTGGGCGGAGTATCTAGCGGAGGCCGAGGAGTTGGCAGGTGCCGAGGCGCCGATCACTGACGAGTGGGCGGGCGGCCACGGGTGAACAGCCGCCCGCCGATTGAGCCCGGCCAGGTGTGGTTTGTCGACTTCGATCCTGTGCGGGGCCGCGAGCAGGGCAAAGACCGACCGGCGTTGGTGGTTTCGTCACGCTTTCACCTTGACGTGACCTCGAATTATCTCATCAGCGTGCTGCCGTTGACCAGTGTCGAACGTCCGGGCTGGATCCATCGCGTACGCGTTGGTGCGGGCTGGGTGATCACCGAACAGGTTCGCACGGTCTCCGCCGACCGATTTCGGCGGTACGCACCAGAGATCACGCTCACCGCCGAGGAACTCAACGACGTACGACACGTGCTGGCGCAGATGCTGATCGTGTAGCGGCGGCTTTCCCCATCAGTGCGCCCGGAGGGGACCGGCGGCTTTAGCCGTCGGGGGATTCGGGGCTGGTGACTCGCGTGGTGCGGTGTGTTTGTCGGTGTCGTTTCGTAAGCTGCGTGGCATGTCGGAGCGCCGGTTTCGCCGCACGCCGGG
>NZ_VYIK01000131.1 GCF_008709575.1 Mycobacterium sp. | reverse complement strand
ACGGCGCCGAGATCAAGACACCGGCAGTCAAGGACGGTCCGGATGCGCTTCCGTGGCGCGATCTTGATGTCGATGTCGTCGTGGAATCCACCGGGATCTTCACCGACGCCACGAAGGCCCAGGGGCATCTGGAGGCCGGCGCCAAGAAGGTGGTCATCTCCGCCCCCGCGGTCGACGCGGACATCACAATCGTCATCGGGGTTAACGATGACAAGTATGACGGCAGCCAAGACATTGTCTCAAACGCCTCCTGCACGACGAACTGCCTTGCACCGCTTGCCAAGGTAGTCCATGAGGAGTTCGGCATTGTGAAAGGTTTGATGACTACCATCCATGCCTACACCCAAGATCAGAACGTGCAGGACGGCCCGCACAAGGACTTGCGGCGTGCTCGGGCGGCCAGTCTGAACATCGTGCCAACGTCGACAGGAGCGGCCAGGGCGATCGGGTTGGTGATGCCCGAGCTGAAAGGGAAGCTTGACGGATACGCGATGCGAGTGCCGGTTCCCACCGGATCAGTCACCGACCTGACCGTCGAGCTGTCCAGGTCGGTCGGCGTCGAGGAAATCAATGCCGCGTTCAAGGCGGCCGCCGAAAGTCGCCTGAAAGGAATCCTCAAGTATTACGATGTGCCGATCGTGTCGAGCGACATCGTCGCCGATGCGCATAGTTCGATTTTCGACGCTGGTTTGACCAGGGTGATCGGCAACCAGGTCAAGGTGGTGTCCTGGTACGACAACGAATGGGGCTATTCCAACCGGCTGGTGGATCTGGTCGCGCTAGTCGGTGAATCGGTGTAATTCAGGCTGGCAGCAAACTACTACCTCGTGGTGGAAAACGTTTCGGACTCAAGATTGCCTGCTGCTCGATCTTGACGGCACTCTCTACCGCGGATCGCAACCGATCGACGGTGCAATCGAGGCACTCGCCAACGTCGGCACACGCACATTGTTCATGACCAATAACGCTTCCCGAAACGCGAGAGAGGTGGCGGAGCATCTGTGTCGATTGGGCTTCGATGCCGAGCCCGACGACATCGTCACAAGTGCCCACTGCGCGGCGCGTTTTCTCGGCGCCGAGTTGTCATTGGGATCACCGGTGTTAGTCGTGGGCTCCGAAGCACTGGCAGCCGAGGTTGCCAATGTCGGCCTTCGCCCGGTGCGCCGCTGGGCAGATGGTCCGCTGGCCATTGTGCAAGGATTCTCTCCGCACGTCGGTTGGCGTGACTTGGCCGAGGCCGCACTGGCGATACGCGCCGGAACACCTTGGGTGGCGACCAACGCCGATCTCACGTTGCCTTCCGAACAGGGCCTGGTTCCGGGAAATGGGTCGATGGTGGCGGCCCTGAAGGCCGCCACCGGCGCAAGCCCGCGGGTAATCGGCAAGCCGCATCCGGAGATATTTCGCGAAGCATTGGCACGCGGTGACTTTGAGCGGCCACTCGTCGTCGGCGACCGGCTTGACACCGATATCGCCGGAGCGAATTCACTCGGATTGCCCAGTTTGCTGGTGCTGAGCGGAGTGAGCAGCATCACTGACGTGATTTGCGCGCCACCGGGTGAGCGCCCCACGTACGTCGCGCATGATCTGCGAGGGATCCATCACGACAGCGAATCGTTGCGTGTCGCCCCTCAATCCGACTGGCACGCCGGTAGCAGTGAGAGCGTGGCCGCTCTCGTCTCGCTCGCCGAACAGGAACCCGACAATTTGTCGTTGTTACGGGCCGCAGCGCATGCTCGTTGGAGCGTGATCGGTGGCACCTGATCGCCGCGACCTGACGTCGGCCAGCGCTGCGGGCCGGCCTACCGCCGCCACCAACGGCGCGATTTAGCCTCGGTGTGGCCGTCGCACCACTGGGATGGCGGTACCTGCG
>NZ_VYIK01000130.1 GCF_008709575.1 Mycobacterium sp. | reverse complement strand
TGGACCTCCCCCGTTTTCCCGGAGACTTTTCTATCTGGGATCGGTGCCCTCGGGTTGGAGGGTAGCCGGTTGGTGGTGATGCTGCCGGGCGTGCCAGGCCGCCTCGTACTTGTCGGGCGAGAACCCACCGAGGCCTTGTTGGATGCGCCGGGGGTTGTACCATCCGTCGATGTAGCGGAACAACGCTGTTTGCGCTTCCGCTCTGGTCGCGAATGTAGTTGCGGGCCAGTAGATCAGTTCGATCTTGATGGTCGACCACAGGTTCTCGGCCAGGGCATTGTCGAAGCTATCCCCGACACCGCCGGTCGACGGCGCGATGCCGGCGTCCAGCAGGCGCTGGGTGAACCGGATCGATGTATATTGGCAGCCCTTGTCGCTGTGGTGGATGAGCTGCCCGTCACGTACGTCGCGGGAGAAGATGGCGTAGTCGAGTGCCGAGCACACCAGCTCGGTGGTCGCGCGCGGGCCAGAATCCCAGCCGACCACCTTGTTGGAGAAGGCGTCGCGCACGCTGGCCAGCCACAGCACCCCTTCGAGGGTGAGGATGCGGGTCAGATCGGCGACCCACTTCTGGTTGGGCGCGGTGGCGGTGAAATCCCGTCCCAGCAGGTCCGGCGCCGCAGTGTGCTTGGGGTTTTGTCTGGTGGACCCGTGCTTGCAGCCCTTGCGCAGGTAGGCGCCCCGGCGGCCATTGGCGCGCATGATGCGCTCCACCCGCTTACGACCGACCTTCACCCCCCGGTTGCGCAGTTCCAGCCACACCCGCGGAGAGCCGTAGGTGGCGGCGAACTCGTGCTCGCCACGGATCTCGTCGATCAACCCCAACAACTCGGCGTCCTCCCGCACCCGCCGCGACGGCTCGCGTCGCGCCTTGCGCCAGTCGTAGTAGGTCGAAGCCGCGATACCAAGGACCCGCAGCACGAGACCGACCGAAAAGGCATGCGCATCAATAAAGTTCATGACCTTCTCCGGGTCGGGCCGATCTCCGACGCGAAATACGCACTCGCCGCCTTCAACACCTCGTTGACCCGGCGCAGATCTGTGTTCTCCGCGCGCAGCCGGCGGTTCTCTTCGACCATCTGTGTCGTCGGCCTGTCGTCGCGCTCGCCGCGGTCGGCCTCGTCTTGGCGGATCCAGTTGCGCAAGGCCTCCGGGTGCACGCCCAGCTGCCGCGCGAGCTGCGCGATCACCGGCTTGGGATCGGACTCCCGATACAGCCGTACCGCGCGCTCACGCAGCTCGCCCGGGTATTTCCTATTCATTGCCACTGCAGACTTCCTTCCTCCAGGTCAGCAAGATCAAACCTGGTTCAGAAGTCTCCGGAAAAGCGGGGGAACCTCACGCACATGAGTGGGCGCCCCTTTCGCGCGTTTGCGCGCACGCGGTTTGCGCACCGACCCTTCGGCCGGTGTCGGTGCACTGAGATAGGTGTTACCCACAGCTCAACCGTAGAGGTGACCACTGACAACCAAATTTCGACGCAAACTGTTCACCGATCCAATGCTCACCTTCACCGAAGCCACCATGCGCGCCGTCTGCGCCGAGCTCGATGTCGATCTGGTGGAGTTCAACGGCGAGACCGACCACGTGCATCTGTTGGTTGCTTATCCGCCCACACTCGCGATTGCCGTTCTTGCCCAACGACTCAAAGGACGCACCGCCTACGCGGTGCGCCGCGAATTCACCGGCGCGTGTGTCCGCGCCCGCATGCGCGGACACCTCTGGTCCCCGTCGTATTTCGCCGTCTCCTGCGGAGGTGCCCCGCTATCGATCATCAAGCAATACATCAACGGACAAGCCCGGCCCCTTTAACCGCCGGGCTACGCCCGGCGACAAACGGGATGGGCTCACCCCGCCATAAATGGCGAGGCTTGCGCCCAAGAATCCGGTCA
>NZ_VYIK01000012.1:59556-63826 GCF_008709575.1 Mycobacterium sp. | reverse complement strand
TGGACGAACTCCATGTTGATCAGCGTCGCGCCGGCCCGCAGGGCCAGCGCGTGTCCGTCGCCGGTGTACTCCCAGGAGTTGGAGGTCACCTTGAACGACTTGCCGATCCCGCCGGTGGCCATGACCACCGCCGGGGCCTCGAACACGACGAACCGGCCGCTTTCCCGCCAGTACCCGAACGCTCCGGCGATCCGCTCGCCGTCCTTGAGCAGCTCGGTGATCGTGCATTCGGCGAACACCTTGATGCGGGCCTCGTAGTCGCCGAGCTCGGCGTGATCCTCCTGCTGCAGTGAGACGATCTTCTGCTGCAACGTGCGGATCAACTCCAGGCCGGTGCGGTCGCCGACGTGCGCCAGCCGCGGGTAGGTGTGCCCGCCGAAGTTGCGCTGGCTGATCTTGCCGTCTTGGGTGCGGTCGAACAGCGCGCCGTAGGTCTCCAGCTCCCAGACCCGGTCGGGGGCCTCCTTGGCGTGCAGTTCGGCCATGCGCCAGTTGTTCAGGAACTTCCCGCCCCGCATCGTGTCGCCGAAGTGGGTCTTCCAGTCGTCTTTGGGGTTGGCGTTGCCCATGGCCGCCGCGGCACCGCCCTCGGCCATCACCGTGTGGGCTTTGCCGAACAGCGATTTGCACACCACCGCGACTGTCAGGCCGCGCTCGCGCGCTTCGATGACCGCGCGCAGTCCCGCGCCGCCGGCACCGATGACGACTACGTCGTAGGAGTGCCGCTCGACCTCAACCATCAAACCTCACTCAACTTTCGCTCAGCCAATGAATCTCAGGTCGTTGATGGTGCCGCCGGCGACCAGCGCGATGTAGAAATCGGTGAGCGACAGCGTGCCCAGTGTGATCCACGCCCAGGTCATGTGGCGGGTGTTGAGCCGAGTCACCTGGGTCCACAGCCAATACCGGACCGGGTGCTTCGAGAAGTGCTTGAGCCGCCCGCCGGTGACGTGCCGGCAGGAGTGACACGACAACGTGTACACCCAGAGCAGGATCACGTTGGTGACCAAAATCACGTTTCCTAAACCGAATCCGAAGCCGGACGGCGAGTGGAACGCCATGATCGCGTCGTAGGTGTTGAGCACCGAGACGGCCGTCGCGAAGTAGAAGAAGTACCGGTGGCTGTTCTGGACGATCAGCGGCAGCCGTGTCTCGCCGGTGTATCTCGAATGTGGTTCAGCCACCGCGCATGCCGGGGGTGACTGCCAGACCGAACGATAATAGGCCTTGCGGTAGTAGTAGCAGGTGATCCGAAAGCCGAGCAGAAACGGCAGCACCAACATGCCCAACGGAATCCAGCGGGGGAAGTGTCCCAACCAGACACCGAGATGGCTGGCTCCGGGCGCGCAGGACGCGCTGATGCACGGGGAGTAGAACGGGGTCAGGTAGTGGTATTTGTCGACCCAGTAGGCGCTGCCCCAGAACGCACGAATGGTCGCATACAGGACGAATGCGGCCAGACCGAGGTCGGTCAACAGCGGCGCTTGCCACCAGCGGTCGGTCCGCAACGTGCGTTGGGGTATCCGCGCGCGGGTGGGTGAGAAGACTCCGGTGGCAGGACGGTCTGCGGTGGGTGCGCTCATCGTGGGTTGATCCTGTTCGGGTGGGTTGCTCGAAGAGTACCCACCTCGACGTGCCCCGGTTGTAGTGGGGGCGGGTCAGGGCCGGTCAACCCAGCAGCGCCGCGCGCAGACGGTCGACATCGGCGGCGGTGATGGCCGCGCTTCTCAGGTAGGAAACCAGGGAACCGTGCGTCTCGTCGATGGTGCGCCGGGCGGCGTCCAGGTATTCCTCGCGGACACCGAGGACTTCGTCGGACAGCCGCGCTTCGGTGAACGTCATCACCTCGGGCGTCAGCTCGGTTTCCGACCGCTGCCGGATCATCTCGAGGATCTGGGTTCTCAGCTGCGGGACGGCCTCGTTGCTGCGCAGAAAATCCGCCATGATGGCGTCCTGGTGCACGCCGATGGTTTCCAGCACCAGCGCGACGATGAAGCCGGTGCGGTCTTTGCCCGCGAAGCAGTGGGTGAGTACCGTGCGTCCGGCGGCCAGCAGCATGACCACCCGGTGCAGCGCACGCTGCGCGCCGTTGTAGGTCGGGAATCTGCGGTATTCCTCGATCATGTAGCGACTGGACGCGTCGTTGATCGACTCGTTGCCGGGCTTGTCGGTCATCAGCTGCCGCAGGGCATGCTCGTGCGGGGCCTCGGCGTTGGTCTCCTCGACAGCGAGGTCGGGAATGGGCAGCAGGTGCACCTCGATGCCCGGTGGCACCCGGCCCGGGCCGCGGCGCTGGACTTCGCGCGGTGAGCGCAGGTCGGCGACATCGGTTATGCCCAACCGGCGCAACTCGTCACGGCCGTCGTCGTCGAGCCTGCTCAGTTCGGCGGAGCGGAACATCCGACCTGGGCGCACCACGCCGGTGGTTTCGGCGACATCGCGAAAGTTCCAGGCCCCCTGTAGATCTCGCACTCGTGTGTCCATCTCAGGTGACCGCTGCGGCGAAGGCGCTTTTCTCCCGGTCGATCTCGGCGCGCGCGATGGTCCGCAGGTGCACCTCGTCGGGGCCGTCGAAGATCCGCATCGCCCGATGCCAGCCGTAGAGCCGGGCCAGCGGTGTGTCGTCGCTGACCCCGGCCGCGCCGTGGACCTGGATGGCACGGTCGAGAACATCGCAGGCCACCCGCGGGGCCACCGCCTTGATCTGCGAGATCAGCAGGTGCGCGGCCTTGTTGCCGTGCTGGTCGATGGTCCAGGCCGCTTTTTCACACAGCAACCTGGCCTGGTCGATTTCGTTGCGGGACTTGGCGATCGACTCCCGTACCACGCCCTGGTCGGCCAGCGGCCGGCCGAACGCCACCCGGTTGCGGGCGCGCTCCACCATCAGCGCCAGCGCGCGCTCGGCCGCGCCCAGAGCCCGCATGCAGTGATGGATCCGGCCCGGTCCGAGCCGGGCCTGGGCGATCGCGAAACCGGCGCCCTCGTCGCCGAGCAGGTTGCTCGCCGGCACCCGAACGTTGTCGTAGACGACTTCGCAATGCCCGTGCTGATCCTGCCAGCCGAATACCGGTGTGGAGCGAACGATCGTCACGCCCGGGGTGTCGATCGGCACCAGGATCATCGACTGCTGCTGATGGCTGGCCGCGTCGGGGTTGGTGCGTCCCATCACGATGAGGACTTTGCAGCGCGGGTCGGCGGCCCCGGACGTCCACCACTTGCGGCCATTGATGACGTAGTCGCCGCCGTCGCGGACGATCGTGGTTTCGATGTTGCGGGCGTCGCTGCTGGCCACCGCGGGCTCGGTCATCGAGAACGCGCTGCGGATCTCACCGCGCAGCAGCGGCTGCAGCCATCGGGCGCGCTGCTCGTCGGTGCCGAACAAGTGCAGGATCTCCATGTTGCCGGTGTCCGGCGCGGCGCAGTTGAGCGCCTCGGGCGCGATCTCCAGGCTCCAGCCGGTCTGCTCGGCCAGCGGCGCGTATTCCAGATTGGTCAGCCCGGACTCGGCGGGCAGGAACAGGTTCCACAGGCCCCGCTCTTTGGCGATGGTCTTCAGTTCCTCGATGATCGGCGGCACCGTGTGGTCGCCGGGGCCGGCCTCGTAGCGGTAGCGGTCGTATTCGGCCTCGGCCGCAAAGACGTGCTCGGTCATGAAGTCGCACAGCCGCTTGTGGTAGTCGGCGGCCTTGGCCGACATCGCGAAGTCCATCGGTTCACGATATGCGACGCCGCTGGGGCGGGCCGGACCGGTCAGGCTTAGGTTCTTCCAAACAGAACCTGAGGATTCCCTGGACGTCGGGGCGGGTCGCGGCGCATCATTGTCTAGTTCATGTCCTGCTGTGCGGGTGCGTCCGCGCCAGGGTAGGGCAGCACGCAAGGCCGGAGGTCGTCGATGACGGGCCGCACGCTTGGTTGGCTGGGTGTCGGGCTGGTCGCTACGGCCGGTGTGCTGGCGCTGACGAATCCGGCGTGCGCCCACGGCGACGTCACGTCCGGGCCCGCCGATCCGACGACGATCGGCCTGGTCATGGGCCCCAGCGGGATACCGCTGCCCGAATACAGCATCCCCGGCTATGTGGCGGACGCGGACCAGCTCTACATCCACCCTAATTTCCCGGACACCAGCTACCCCGCGCCCTACGAGAACGGCCTGTTCACCCCGGAGTACCCGCTGCTGAGCGTGCCGTTCTCGATCAACTACCCCACCGCCACGACCGGCCCGCTGGCCGGTTTTCCGGACCTGAGCACCTCGATGGGTCAGGGCATGCTG